>NZ_JAQYXC010000268.1:0-1192 GCF_036322365.1 Streptomyces sp. SP18CS02 | reverse complement strand
CGATCTCGCCCGCAGCAGCGACTGCACGCTGTTCATGGTCCTCCAGGCGGGGCTGGCGGCGTTGCTGACCCGTCTCGGGGCGGGGACCGACATTCCGCTCGGCACGGCCGTCGCGGGGCGTTCGGACGAGGCCCTGGACGATCTGGTCGGGTTCTTCGTCAACACGCTGGTGCTGCGGACCGACACCTCGGGCGACCCCACCTTCCGCGAACTCCTCGCCCGCACCCGCGAGAGCGACCTCGCCGCGTACGCCCATCAGGACGTGCCGTTCGAGCGGCTCGTCGAGGAACTGAACCCGGCCCGTTCCCTCGCCCGCCACCCCCTCTTCCAGGTGATGCTGGCGCTCCAGGACGCCACGCCGGGCATGTCCCTGCCCGGCTGCGAGGTCCGTGTGGAGCACCCCGAGCGCCACAGCGCCAAGTTCGACCTCACCTTCGTCGCCGAACAGCACCAGGACCAGGACGGCGCCCCGGCCGGCATCTCCGGATTCCTGGAGTACGCCACCGATCTGTTCGACCGCGACACGGCCGAGGCGCTCGCAGCGCGCCTGGTCCGCCTCCTGTCCGCCGCCGTGGCCGAACCGGACCGGAGCATGGGCGCGCTCGACGTGCTCACGGCCGGCGAACGCACCACGCTCCTCCACGAGTGGAACGACACTGCCGCTGTCTTCCCGGACGGGGCGTGTGTGCATGAACTGTTCGAGGAGCAGGCGGCGCGGACTCCCCATGCCACCGCCGTGGTCTTCGAGGGGCGGGGCACCTCGTACGGGGAGTTGAACACGTCGGCGAACCGGCTTGCCCGTCATCTGCGTGAGCGCGGTGTGGGTCGGGGTGACACCGTCGCCGTTCTCCTGGACCGGAATCCGGATCTCGTTGTCGCGGTACTCGCCGTACTCAAGGCGGGTGCCGGCTACACGCTGCTTGATGCGGGGTTCCCGGTCGAGCGTCTGCGCTCCGTCGTCGACAGTGCCGGTGCGGGGTTCATCGTCACGGCCGGTGAGCCGGCCGACGGGTGGCGGCGCAGTGGCGCGGTCTTCGTACGGCTCGATGCCGTGGCGGGGGTTGTCGCTGCGCTGGATGGTGGGGATCTGGGGCGGATTGCGGGGCCGGAGGATGTGGCGTGTGTGATGTTCACGTCGGGTTCGACGGGTGTGGCGAAGGGTGTGGTGGCTCCTCATCGGGCGATGTCGGGG
>NZ_JAQYXC010000267.1:0-359 GCF_036322365.1 Streptomyces sp. SP18CS02 | reverse complement strand
GCAGTTGTGTGCCCTTGGGGGGGGGGGTTTGTATCTGTGGTGGGTTGTGGGGATTTTGTGTGTTTTTTTGGGGTGCGTGGTTTTTTTGTATGTGGGGGGGGGGGGGGGGGTCGCGGGGGGGGGCCGGGTTGGGGTTTGGGGGCATTGTTTGTTTAACTTTATTTTTGGGCTTTTGTAAAATTTTGGAGTTGGTGTTTTGGGGCTTTTTGGGTGGGTTTGTTTTTTGATCTGTTTATTTTTTTTTTTTGTTTTTTTTTGTGGGTGATCTTGGCCCGTTTTTTTTTGTAATTTTTATTTTTGGGGTGATTGGTTTTTTATTTGGGTGTGGGTGGTTGGTTTTGTTTGGGTGGTGGGGTGGG
>NZ_JAQYXC010000266.1:0-342145 GCF_036322365.1 Streptomyces sp. SP18CS02 | reverse complement strand
GAGACTGCACCCCGGAGTGAACCCCGGGTCCTCCAGCAGCCTGAACTTGTCGATCGTGATCACCCACGCCGCGAGCAGCCCCGCCGCACCCGTGACCACCAGCATCCACGCGAACGCCCGGCCCGCCCCCGCCCCGCCGTGGTCGGAGGACACGTCGTCAACCGCTGCAGTCGTCATATCGGCCGTTCCATCACTTCTCGGAGGCTGCTGAGGGCAGTGGTCATTGTGCCGCACGGGGGCCCTTGTCCACCGTTCGGTGGACATAAGGAAGGGGGCACAAAAGGGGAGCGGGGACCGAGTGTCCTCGGTCCCCGCTCCCGTCGCGCGGGTGTGCGGACGTCAGGCGAGCTTCTCGCGGAGCGTGGCCACGACCGCGTCGAGCGCGACCGGCTCCTGCTCGCCGGACTCCATGTCCTTGAGCTGGACCAGGCCCTCGGCCAGGTCGCGCTCGCCGGCGACGACCGCGAACCGGGCACCGGACCGGTTGGCGTTCTTCATGGCGCCCTTCAGGCCCTTGCCGCCGTACGCGAAGTCGGTCGCGACGCCCGCCCTGCGCAGCTCGGTGACGACACCGAACAGGACCTTGCGGGCCTCCTCGCCCAGCGGGACCGCGTACACGCTCGTGGCGGACGGGATGTCGAGGGTGATGCCCTCGGCCTCCAGTGCCAGGACCGTACGGTCCACGCCCAGCGCCCAGCCGACCGAGGGAAGCGCCGGTCCGCCGATCATCTCGGAGAGACCGTCGTAGCGGCCGCCGCCGCCCACCGCGGACTGCGAGCCGAGACCGTCGTGCACGAACTCGAACGTGGTGCGGGTGTAGTAGTCGAGACCGCGCACCAGCTTCTCGTCATCCTCGAAGGACACGCCCGCCGCCGTCAACAGCTCGCGGACCTCCTCGTGGTACGCCTTGCACGCGTCGCACAGGTGGTCACGCAGCATCGGCGCGCCCACCAGCTGCTTCTGGACGTCGGCGCGCTTGTCGTCGAGGACCCGCAGCGGGTTGATCTCGATCCGGCGGCGGGTGTCCTCGTCCAGGTCGAGATCGCGCAGGAAGCCCTGGAGCGCCTCGCGGTAGACCGGCCGGCACTCCTTGTCGCCGAGCGAGTTCAGCAGGATGCGGAAGTCGCGCAGGCCCAGCGAGCGGTACGCCTGGTCGGCCAGGATGATCAGCTCGGCGTCCAGGGCGGGGTCCTCGGCGCCGATCGCCTCGGCACCGACCTGCGAGAAGTGGCGGTATCGGCCCTTCTGCGGGCGCTCGTAGCGGTAGTACGAGCCCGAGTACCAGAGCTTGACCGGCAGGTTGCCGGCCTTGTGGAGGTTGGCCTCCAGCGCTGCGCGCAGGACGGAGGCGGTGCCTTCGGGACGAAGGGCGAGCCTGTCGCCGCCCTTGGTCTCGAAGGCGTACATCTCCTTGGTCACGATGTCGGTGGACTCACCGACACCGCGCGCGAACAGCTCGACGTTCTCGAAGCCGGGCGTCTCGACGTAGCCGTACCCCGAGTTCTTCAGCGGCGCGGCGATCGCCTCGCGCACCGCCAGATAGGTGGCCGAGTCCGGCGGGAGCAGGTCGTACGTGCCCTTGGGGGCCTGGAAGGTACTCACGTGGGAAGTCTCTCGTCACATTCCTCGTCGGGGAGCGGCGCTGGCGCTCCCCGTTGGGCGGCCGCCGGCCACGTCCCTGAGATAGGGGTTCGTGGCACGCTCGCGGCCGATGGTCGTCTGGGGGCCGTGGCCGGACAGCACCACGGTCGAGTCGTCGAGCGGCAGGCACACGCGGGCCAGCGAGTCGAGCATCTCGGCCATGTCACCGCCGGGCAGGTCGGTGCGTCCGATGGAGCCGGCGAAGAGCAGGTCGCCCGAGAAGAAGACCGGCGGGATGTCCGCGGCCTCGGGCATCCCGAAGGTCACCGACCCCTTGGTATGGCCGGGCGCGTGCGACACGGTGAGCTCCAGACCCGCGAGTTCCAGCGCGGCGCCGTCCGTGAGCTCGCGGACGTCGTCCGGCTCGCCCACGGTCAGCTCGCCCATCAGGGGCATCCCGATGGAGCGGCCGAGTGCCTTCTCCGGGTCGCTCATCATGTAGCGGTCCGAGGGGTGGATCCACGCGGGAACGTCATGTGCCCCGCAGACCGGGACGACGGACGCGACATGGTCGATGTGGCCATGGGTGAGCACGACGGCGACGGGCTTGAGCCGATGCTTCTTGAGCGTCTCCTCGACTCCCTGGGCGGCCTGATGGCCCGGGTCGATGATCACGCACTCCTCGCCGGCGGCGGGGGCGACCAGGTAGCAATTGGTCCCCCAGGCCCCGGCGGGGAACCCGGCAATGAGCACGATCGTCCTTAAAGGGTCGTCCGGCGGTACGGATGCGGCGGAAGAATGCAGCAGATCAGAGCCTACCGGCGCTGCTCATTCCACAGCCAACCCGTATACGGTACGGGCACACTCGGCCAGGACCTGAACAGACGACCGACAAGGAGAAGACCCGGTGGTCAGCAGCGATCAGCGGCGGCGGCAGCTCGCCAGGGAGAAGTTCGAGCGGCAGCAGCAGCGTCGGGCGGAGGCCCGCAAGAAGGCAAGGCGCCGCAACACGATCATCGCCTCCGCGCTCGCCGTGGTGCTGGCCGCGGGCGGAGCGGTGTACGCCATGGGGCTGACCGGCGACAAGAAGAGTGACGCCGCACCCCTCGACCTGCCTCCGAGCCCGTCGTCCTCGGAGAGCGGCACGCCCGAGCCCGCCATGGCCATCGACCGGAAGGCCACGTACTCGATGGCCCTCGAGACGAACCAGGGCGACATCCGGATCACCATGAACGCGGCGAAGACCCCGCACACGGTGAACTCGTTCAAGTACCTCGCCGACAAGAAGTACTTCGACAACACCAAGTGCCACCGTCTGACCGTCGAGGGCATCTTCGTGCTCCAGTGCGGTGACCCCAAGGGCGACGGCAGCGGCGGGCCCGGGTACAACATCCCGGACGAGAACCTGGACGCGCTGGGGAAGGCGGGCGCCGACGGTTCGGTGACGTTCCCGGCCGGGACGGTCGCGATGGCCAACACCATGCAGCCCAACACGGGTGGCAGCCAGTTCTTCCTGGTCTACAAGGACACCAAGCTGCCTCCGCAGTTCACCCCCTTCGGCACGATGGACGCGGCCGGCCTGAAGGCCGTCCAGGAGGTGGCGAAGGGCGGTGTCGCGGGTGATGCCAAGGACGGGGCGCCCAAGAAGGCCGTCACCATCGAGAAGGCCACCGTCAGCAAGGCGTGAACCGTGAATTTCGGTCGCGCTGAGAGCGGACAGCCGGGCGGCCGGTCGCCTAGATTGGCGTTGTGCAGGGCGGGCACAGCCCGCCCCCAGGAAACTGTGGACGATGCCCAGGGGGCAAACCCCCCTCGCCGGCATCATGTGGAGGAGGCGCTGTGAGCAGCGACCCGTGGGGCCGCGTCGATGAGACGGGCACCGTGTACGTGCGTACAGCCGATGGCGAGCAGGTCGTCGGATCGTGGCAGGCCGGCACTCCCGAGGAGGCACTGGCCTACTTCGAACGCAAGTACGAGGGCTTGGTTGTCGAGATCGGCCTCCTCGAGAAGCGGGTGAAGACCACCGACCTGTCGGCCAAGGATGCGACGGCCGCGATCGATCACATCCGTCATCAGGTCGACGAGCATCACGCCGTCGGCGACCTCGACGCGCTCCGCAAGCGGCTCGACGCGCTGGTGGCGACGGTCGAGTCGCGGCGCGAGGAGCGCAAGGTCCAGAAGGCCAAGCAGACCGACGAGGCGCGGCAGGCCAAGGAGAAGCTGGTCGTCGAGGCCGAGGAACTGGCCCAGAGCGAGCAGTGGCGCGCCGCGGGCGAGCGGCTGCGGGCCCTCGTGGACACCTGGAAGGGCCTGCCCAGGCTCGACCGGAAGTCCGACGACGAGCTCTGGCACCGCTTCTCGCACGCGCGGTCGGCGTTCTCCAAGCGCCGCAAGGCGCACTTCGCGTCGCTGGACGCGCAGCGCGAGGAGGCCCGCAAGGCGAAGGAGAAGCTGGTCGCCGAGGCCGAGTCGCTCTCGGGCTCCACCGACTGGGGTACGACGGCCGCCCGGTACCGCGAGCTCATGGCGGACTGGAAGGCCGCGGGCCGCGCGCAGCGCGAGCACGAGGACGACCTGTGGAACCGCTTCCGCGGTGCCCAGGACGTCTTCTTCGCGGCGCGGGGCGAGGTCTTCGCCGAGCGTGACGCGGAGCAGACCGAGAACCTCAAGCTGAAGGAGGAGCTCGCGGTCGAGGCCGAGAAGCTGGTGCCGGTGAGGGACCTGAAGGCGGCTCGCGCGTCCTTCCGGACCATCAACGAGCGCTGGGAGGCCATCGGCCACGTGCCGCGCGACGCCCGGCCGAAGGTCGAGGGCCGGATGCACGCCGTCGAACGGGCGATCCAGGAGGCGGAGGAAGCCGAGTGGCGCCGTACGAACCCGGAGGCGCGCGCACGTGCCGCGGGTCTGACCGGGCAGCTCCAGGACGCCGTCGACAAGCTGCAGAAGCAGATCGACGCGGCCCGGGCGGCGGGCAACGACGCGAAGGCCGACAAGCTCGCCCGCGAGCTGGAGGGCCGCCAGGCGCTGCTGGACCAGGCGCTGAAGGGCCTTGAGGAGTTCGGCGGCTGATCGTCCCGGCCGCGCCCCGCCCGGTGGTCCGGGCAGGGCGCGGCACGTCGAAGGGGCTCCCGTACATCGCGTACGGGAGCCCCTTCGGCCTCTGCGGACCTGCCAGGGCCGGCGGGCCGCCCGGGCCCGGGCCCGGCGCGCGTGCGCCTTACCCGGGCCGGCGGGCCGCCCGGGCCCGGGCCCGGCGCGCGTGCGCCTTACCCGGGCCGGCGGGTGCCGCTCCGGCCCCGTACGGTCATGACGGCCGGCGGGCCGAGGTCACGCGGTAGACGTCGTAGACGCCTTCCACACCGCGTACCGCCTTCAGGACGTGCCCCAGGTGCTTCGGGTCGCCCATCTCGAAGGTGAAGCGGGAGGTGGCCACCCGGTCGCGGGAGGTCTGGACCGCCGCCGACAGGATGTTGACGTGCTGGTCCGACAGGACCCGGGTGACGTCCGACAGGAGCCGGGAGCGGTCCAGGGCCTCGACCTGGATGGCGACCAGGAAGACCGAGGACTGGGTGGGGGCCCACTCGACGTCGAGGATCCGCTCGGGCTGCTGGGAGAGCGAGTCCACGTTGACGCAGTCGGCCCGGTGAACCGACACGCCACTGCCGCGGGTGACGAAGCCGATGATCGGGTCGCCGGGGACGGGCGTGCAGCAGCGGGCGAGCTTGACCCAGACGTCCTCGACGCCCTTGACGACCACGCCCGGGTCGGCGTTCGCGCGGCGCTTGCTGCGGCCGCGCGAGGGCGGCGCCGACTCGGCGATGTCCTCGTTGGCGGCCTCCTCGCCGCCCAGGGCCTGCACCAGCTTCTGGACGACGCCCTGCGCGGCCACATGCCCCTCGCCGATGGCGGCGTACAGCGACGAGATGTCGGGATAGCGCATCTCGTGCGCCAGCGTGACGAGGGAGTCGCCCGTCAGGATGCGCTGGATCGGCAGGTTCTGCTTGCGCATGGCGCGCGCGATGGCGTCCTTGCCCTGCTCGATCGCCTCGTCCCGGCGCTCCTTGGAGAACCAGGCACGGATCTTGTTGCGCGCCCGGGGCGACTTGACGAAGCCCAGCCAGTCCCGCGAGGGGCCCGCACCGGCGGCCTTGGAGGTGAAGACCTCCACCAGATCACCGTTGTCGAGGGTCGACTCGAGCGGCACGAGCCGCCCGTTGACCCGTGCTCCTATGGTCCGGTGGCCGACCTCGGTGTGGACGGCGTAGGAGAAGTCGACCGGCGTGGCCCCCGCGGGGAGCGCGATGACATCACCCTTGGGGGTGAAGACGAAGACCTCGTTGCGGGAGAGGTCGAAGCGCAGGGACTCCAGGAACTCGCTGGGGTCCTCGGTCTCCTTCTGCCAGTCCAGCAGCTGGCGCAGCCACGCCATGTCGTTGAGGTGGTCGTCCTTGCCGGTCCGCTTCGGGACGTCGGTGCGCACCTTGGAGGCGCCGGCGACGGCCTCCTGCTTGTACTTCCAGTGCGCGGCGATGCCGTACTCGGCGCGGCGGTGCATGTCGAACGTCCGGATCTGGAGCTCGACGGGCTTGCCGTTGGGGCCGATCACCGTCGTGTGCAGCGACTGGTACATGTTGAACTTGGGCATCGCGATGTAGTCCTTGAACCGCCCCGGAACCGGGTTCCAGCGGGCGTGGACGGTGCCCAGGGCCGCGTAGCAGTCGCGGACCGTGTCGACCAGGACACGGATGCCCACCAGGTCGTAGATCTCCGCGAAGTCACGGCCGCGGACGATCATCTTCTGGTAGACGCTGTAGTAGTGCTTGGGCCGGCCGGTGACGGTGGCCTTGATGCGGGCGGCGCGCAGGTCGGCCTGGACCTCGTCGGTCACTATGGCGAGGTACTCGTCGCGCTTGGGGGCCCGCTCGGCGACGAGTCGGACGATCTCGTCGTACATCTTGGGGTAGAGGATCGCGAAGGCGAGGTCCTCCAGCTCCCACTTGATGGTGTTCATGCCCAGCCGGTGCGCCAGCGGGGCGTAGATCTCCAGCGTCTCGCGGGCCTTCTTCTCCTGCTTCTCCCGCTTGAGGTAGCGCATGGTGCGCATGTTGTGGAGGCGGTCGGCGAGCTTGATCACCAGGACGCGCGGGTCCTTGGCCATCGCGACGACCATCTTGCGGACGGTCTCCGCCTGCGCGGCCTCGCCGAACTTGACCTTGTCGAGCTTGGTGACGCCGTCGACGAGGAGGGCGACCTGGTCGCCGAAGTCCTTGCGCAGGGTGTCCAGGCCGTACTCGGTGTCCTCGACCGTGTCGTGGAGCAGCCCCGCCATGAGCGTGGCCGGGTCCATGCCGAGCTCGGCGAGGATGGTGGTCACGGCGAGCGGGTGCGTGATGTACGGGTCACCGCTCTTGCGCTTCTGCCCGCGGTGCCAGCGCTCGGCGACCTGGTAGGCGCGCTCGACCTGTCGCAGGGTCGACGTCTCGATCTTCGGGTCGTTGCTCCGCACTATCCGGAGCAGCGGTTCGAGAACGGGGTTGTACGGCGACGAGCGCTGCACGCCGAGCCGGGCGAGGCGGGCGCGGACGCGGTTGGAGGAGCCTCCCCCGGTGCGCGCGGGCGTGGGCGGGGTGGGCTTGGGGGCCGAGACGGGAGCCGGACCCTGCGCACGCTGGGGGCCGGCGGACCTGGTGTCGTCCTCCGCGGGCTTCTTCTCGGGCGTGGCCGGGGCCGCCGCGGCCTTGTCGGCCTGCTGGTCGGGCTGCGCGGCGGAGAGTGGCTGGACCTCGTCTGGCAAGAGCGCTCCTCGTGCGGTCCGGGTCCCCCGGTCAGGCCCGGACACCCATGGTATCGACCCCGGGCGACACGCTCTTCCCGGGACGGGCTCCGCACAACGCGGGACGGGCACCCGGTGTTCCCGGATGCCCGTCCCGTCGAGGGTCGCCGTGCTGGTCAGACCGTGATCAGAGCCTCCAGCGGGGCGCCGCGCAGAGCGGGCTCCAGCCGTTCGCGGCCGGCGAGGAAGCCCAGCTCCATGAGGACCGCGACACCCGCGACCTCGGCGCCCGCGCGCCGGATGAGCTCCAGCGACGCCTCGGCGGTGCCGCCGGTGGCGAGGACGTCGTCGATGACCATGACGCGGTCACCGGCGGCGAGGTCCTCGGCGTGCACCTCGATCTCGGCGCTGCCGTACTCCAGCTCGTAGGCCTGGCGCAGCGTGGCGCCGGGCAGCTTGCCGGCCTTGCGCACGGGCACGAAGCCGAGCCTGGCGGAGACGGCGACGGGCGCGGCGAGGATGAAGCCGCGTGCCTCCAGGCCGACGATCTTCGTGGCGCCGTGCCGGACGCACAGCTCGGCGAGCGCGCCGGTGAGGGCGGCGAACGCCTCCGGGTCCGCGAGCAGCGGGGTGATGTCCTTGAACACCACGCCCGGCTTCGGGTAGTCCTCGACGTCCCTGATGCGGCTGAGCAGGAGTTCCTGCGTGGTCACGGTCATCGGTTCGTCCCCGTGGAGCGGCCGCGGCGGGAGCGCTGCCCCACCACGGAACCGGCGGCGGCATCCTCGGGCACCGCGTCGTGGTCCCCGTCGGCGCTGCCGTCGGCATCCGGGGACTCACCCTTGGCGGCCGCGGCGGCACGCTTGGCCAGGACGCGCTTCCTGAGCGCCTTCATCTGCGGCTCGCGCTCCTTGAAGTCGGCGACGAGCGGCGTGGCGATGAAGATGGAGGAGTACGCGCCGGCCGCGAGGCCCACGAACAGCGACAGCGAGATGTCGTTCAGCATGCCGGCTCCGAGGAAGCCGCCGCCGATGAAGAGCAGACCGGCCACCGGCAGCAGCGCCACCACCGTGGTGTTGATGGAGCGGACCAGGGTGCCGTTGAGGCTGCGGTTGGCGATCTCGCTGTAGGTCCAGCGGGTCTGCTTGGTGATGTCCTTGGCACCCTCCTTGAGACCGTCGAAGACGACGACGGTGTCGTAGAGGGAGTAACCGAGGATGGTGAGCAGACCGATCACCGTGCCGGGGGTGACCTCGAAGCCCACGAGCGCGTACACCCCGACGGTGATCGTGAGGTCGTGGACGAGCGCGATCAGCGCGGCGAGTGCCATCCGCCATTCGAAGGCGATCGCCAGGTAGATCACCACGAGGATCATGAAGATCGCGAGACCGGTCCATGCCTTGTTGGCGATCTGCTCGCCCCAGCTGGGACCGACGAGGTCGGCGTTGATGTCCTTCGCCTGGACGTCCAGGTCCTCGGCGAGCTGGGCCCTGACCTGGTCGGCCTGCTTGGTGTCCAGGCTGCTGACCTGGATCCGCAGACCGCCGGTGCCCAGTTCCTGGACGATCGCGTCGTGGCCCGCGGCCTCTTCGGCGGCGGTCTCGGCCTGGGCGGCGGAGACGGTCGTCCTGGGCGTGGTGAAGACGGCGCCGCCCTTGAACTCGATGCCCATGTTGAGACCGCGCACCGCCAGGCCGACGATGGCCGTGATGGTGATCAGGATCGAGATGCCGTACCAGATCTTCCGCTTGGCCACGAAGTCATAGCCGACCTCGCCGCGGTAGAGCCGGGCGCCGAGACTGCCGAGCTTCGACATCTCACGCCTCCTTCGGGTCGGTGGGGGCGGAGACACGGCGGGAACGGCGCAGCGGGGGCTTGGCGCCGAGCCGCTTCGGGTCCAGGCCGGACCACGGGTGTCCGTTGCCGAAGAACTTCGTACGGGCGAGGAGCGTCATCACGGGCTTGGTGAAGAGGAACACCACGACCACGTCGAGAAGGGTCGTCAGGCCGAGCGTGAAGGCGAAGCCCTGGACCTTGCCGACGGTGACCAGGAAGAGCACCGCGGCGGCGAGGAAGGACACGAAGTCGGAGACCAGGATGGTGCGGCGGGCGCGCGGCCAGGCGCGCTCGACCGCCGGGCGCAGGGTGCGGCCCTCGCGGATCTCGTCACGGATGCGTTCGAAGTACACGATGAACGAGTCCGCGGTGATGCCGATCGCCACGATCGCACCGCAGACCGCGGGCAGGTTCAGGGCGAATCCGATGGCCGGACCGAGCAGAGCCATGATCGTGTACGTCAGGATCGCCGAGGCGATGAGGCTCAGGATGGCGATCATCGCGAGGCCCCGGTAGTAGACCACCAGGTAGATGATGACCAGGGCGAGACCGATCGCACCGGCGATCAGACCGGCCTGGAGCTGCTCACCGCCGAGGGCGGCGGTCACGGTCGTGACGCTGTCCTCCTGGAAGGAGAGCGGGAGCGCACCGTACGAGAGGATGTTGCCGAGGTCCTGCGCGGACTGCTGGGTGAAGCTGCCGGAGATCTCGGCGCTGGCGCCCAGCGTCTGGTTCACCTGGGGCGCGGAGACGACCTCGCCGTCGAGCACGATGGCGAACTGGTTCATCGGCGGGGCCTGCTGCGACAGCTTGCCGGTGATCTTCTGGAACT
Organism: Streptomyces sp. SP18CS02; assembly: GCF_036322365.1. Classification (NCBI taxonomy): domain Bacteria; kingdom Bacillati; phylum Actinomycetota; class Actinomycetes; order Kitasatosporales; family Streptomycetaceae; genus Streptomyces; species Streptomyces sp. SP18CS02. The sequence continues at coordinate 332,123 of NZ_JAQYXC010000266.1, read as the reverse complement.
TCTTGGTGCCGGCGTCGGTGAAGTCCATGGTGACGATCCACATGCCGCGCTGCTGGTCCAGCACGCCCTTGGCGTCGTCGACGTCCTTGCCGTCCACCTCGGCGGGGCCGAGGATGTACTTCTCCCACTGCCCCACGGAGTTCTTGCCGCACGCGACGATCGTGTCGGTCGGCTTGGTGTTCTTGCCGGCGGCCGAGCGCTGCTTCTTGTCGGTGCAGTCCAGCGCCGTGAACTGCTGCTGCAGCTTGGCGGTCGCGGGGTCGGCGGAGGGCGTCGCGGGGGCCCCGGGGGTCTCGGACGCCTTCGGCGCGGAGGCGGAGCCGCTCGGGGTGGGCGCCTTCTTTAGCGCGTCGGTCACCGCGCGGCCCTGGGTGGTGGCACTCGCCGTGGGCGTGGTGGCCTTGTCCTTGCCGTTCTCGCCGTCACCGCCCTTGCCCGAGGCGGACGGGCTCGGGGAGGAGCCGGCCGAGGGTGACGATCCGGCGGACGGCGTCGTCGTCGGCTCGCTGCCGGCGACGGTCAGGACGGGCCGGAAGTACAGCTGAGCGGTGGTACCGACCTGGTCACGGGCCTGCTGCTCGTTCGTCCCCTTGGGGATGTTGACGATGATGTGCTCGCGGCCCTGCGTCTGTACCTCGGACTCGGAGACGCCCAGACCATTGACACGGCGTTCGATGATCCCGACCGCGGTGTTCATGTTGGTCTCGTTGACGGCGTCTTCCCGTCCGGGCTCGCTCTTCGCCTTGAGCGTGATCGTCGTACCGCCGGCCAGGTCGATGCCCAGTCGCGGTGTGACGTGCTTCGACGCGAACATCCCGCCGGTGAGCGCGACCATGGCGATCAGGAACAACGCCAGGGTACGCCCCGGCCTGCCCTGGCCCCCCGACGGCCCTCTGCCCTTCTTCGGTGCTGCCACCTTGTCGATTCTCCCTGTCCAACCGCCCCGCGCCGGGTGTGCGCGAGGCGGCCACGAAGTGGTGTGGGGACCTGCCCCCGCAGATGTGGACACGGTCCGGGGATCGCAGGACGCCAGTGGGCGCCCCGCGATCCCCGGTCGTGACTACTTCGCGTCGCCCGTACCGTCGGCCTTGCCGTCCTTGGGCTCGGCGTCGTCCGCCTCGGCCTTCTTGGACAGGTTCGGCCTGACCTCGCCGGCGGTGTCGTCGGCCTTGCCGTCCTCGGGCTCGGCGCCGGCCGGCCCGGTCAGCGAGGAGGCGTCGTCGGGAACGACCGGGCTGTCGGCCTGGAGGTCGTCGCCGTGCACGATGCGGTTGTACTCCTCGTCCTCGAGGACCGCCCCGATCGCGTTCTTCGCGTAGAGGGCGTGCACCCCCGGGGCGACCTCGAGGAGGACCGTGTCGTCACCGACCTCCTTGACGGTGGCGTACATCCCCCCGATCGTCCGTACGCCGGTGCCGGGCTGCATCTGATCGCGCATCGCGGCCGCCTGCTGCTGCTTCTTCTTCGCAGAGCGGGTCATCAGGAACATGGCCCCGATGAGGACGATGAACGGGAGGAGGGTCACGATACTCACGGGACGGAAATCCTTCGCACGGTCGCGGAGCTCCGCGGCCTGATCTTCGGGGGTGGGCATGCCGGCCTGAAGGGTCGGCATCGGCGGAGTCTAGGCGAGTCCGCATCGATGGAACAACGCCCAGCATGGCACCGCGGTTCCTGCCCCGGCGAGTCTCCTCGCCGTCACGCCCCGAACAACCCCTGTTGTCCGCTTCCTGGTGCGCCTGCCTGCGGCGGTACGAGTCCGAGATGCGCCCATGCGGCGGGGGTGGCGACCCGGCCGCGGGGCGTACGCGCCAGCAGCCCCTCCCGTACGAGGAACGGTTCGGCGACCTCCTCCACCGTTTCGCGCTCCTCCCCCACCGCCACCGCGAGGGTGGACAGGCCGACCGGCCCGCCGCCGAAGAGCTTGAGCAGCGCGTGGAGGACGGCCCGGTCCAGCCGGTCGAGGCCGCGGCCGTCCACCTCGTACACCGCGAGCGCGGTGGCGGCGATCTCCTCGGTGATCGCTCCGTCGGCCTTCACCTGCGCGTAGTCCCTGACGCGGCGCAGCAGGCGGTTGGCGATACGGGGGGTGCCGCGCGAGCGGCCGGCGATCTCGGCCGCGCCCGCGGTGTCGATGGCCACGTCGAGGAGCTGGGCGGAGCGGTGGACGACGCGCTCCAGCTCGGCCGGGGCGTAGAACTCCATGTGGGCGGTGAACCCGAAGCGGTCGCGCAGCGGGGGCGGCAGCAGTCCGGCCCTGGTGGTGGCGCCGACCAGGGTGAAGGGCGGCAGCTCCAGCGGGATGGCGGTGGCGCCCGGGCCCTTGCCGACGATGACGTCGACCCGGAAGTCCTCCATCGCCATGTAGAGCATCTCCTCGGCCGGCCGGGACATCCGGTGGATCTCGTCGAGGAAGAGGACCTCGCCCTCCTGGAGGGAGGAGAGGATCGCGGCGAGGTCTCCGGCGTGCTGGATGGCGGGGCCGGAGGTGATGCGGATGGGGGCGCCCATCTCGGCCGCGATGATCATGGAGAGGGTGGTCTTGCCGAGGCCGGGGGCCCCGGAGAGCAGGACGTGGTCGGCGGTGGCGCCACGGGCCAGGGCGGCCTTGAGCACCAGATCCAGCTGCTCGCGCACCCGCTCCTGGCCGACGAACTCCCCCAGCGACTTGGGGCGCAGCGCCGCCTCGACGGCCTGCTCCTCACCGTCCGCCGCGGCGCCGACGAGTCGTTCCTCGGCGCCCTCCCCGCCGTCCGTGGCCCGTGTGCGGCTGCCGGTGTCGTCCCAGTCCATCAGGTCTGCCTCGCGGTCTTGTCTGTCGGCGCTGTTCAGCGGGTGCGGTTGAGCGTCTGGAGGGCCGCTTTGAGGAGCCGGCCGATCTGGGGCTCGCCCTCGGCGGCCTCCGCCTGCGGCGCGACGGCGGCGACCGCCTCGTCCGCCTCGCGGGTGGCGTACCCGAGGCCGATGAGCGCGGCGTGCAGCTGGTCGCGCCAGGAAGCGGCGACCGCGGTGCCGGCGCCCTGCCTGCCGATGTGCGCGCCGGTCGGCGAGCCGAGCCGGTCCTTCAGCTCCAGCAGCAGCTTCTGCGCGCCCTTCTTGCCGATCCCCGGTACCGCGGTGAGGGCCTTCTCGTCACCGGTGGAGACGGCGAGGCGCAGCGCGTCGGGGGCGTGCACGGCGAGCATGGCCTGGGCGAGGCGCGGCCCGACGCCGCTGGCGGTCTGGAGCAGCTCGAAGACCTGGCGCTCGTCGTCGTCGGCGAAGCCGTACAGGGTCAGCGAGTCCTCCCGTACGACCAGGGACGTCGCGAGTCTGGCGTCCTGGCCGATCCGCAGGCCGGAGAGGGTGTCGGGGGTGCACTGGACGGCCATGCCGATGCCTCCGACCTCGATGACCGCGGTGGTGGGGGTGAGCGCGGCGACCGGGCCGCTCACAGAAGCGATCATGACGGACGGCCTTTCGATGCGTGGTGCGCGGCGACCGCCTGCTGGAGGCGGTTCTGGGCGGGGGCGCGCCAGATGTGACAGATGGCGAGGGCGAGGGCGTCCGCCGCGTCGGCGGGCCTGGGCGGTGCGTCGAGCCGCAGCAGACGGGTGACCATCGCCCCGACCTGGGCCTTGTCGGCCCGGCCGCTGCCGGTGACGGCGGCCTTGACCTCGCTGGGGGTGTGCAGGGCGACGGGGATGCCGCGCCGGGAGGCGCAGAGCATGGCGATCGCGCTGGCCTGGGCCGTGCCCATGACCGTACGCACATTGTGCTGGGCGAAGACGCGCTCCACGGCGACCAGTCCGGGCCGGTGCAGATCCAGCCATTCCTCTATGCCGCGCTCGATCGCGACGAGACGTGCGCCGATGTCCGCGTCCGCGGGGGTGCGGACGACGCCGACGCCGAGCATGGTCAGCGGGCGGCCCGCGACGCCTTCGACGACGCCGACCCCGCACCGGGTCAGCCCTGGGTCCACCCCGAGAACGCGCACTCCGCCCCTCCCTGGCCGTCTTCGTTCATGTGTTTGTGCAGGCTATCGGCCTCCACTGACAACGGCCGACAACGCGACGGGCCGACGGGGTTCTCCCGTCGGCCCGTCGTGTGTGCGTGGGTCGGCCGTGCTCAGGCGTCGACCTTCTCCATGACCTCGTCCGAGACGTCGAAGTTGGCGAAGACGTTCTGCACGTCGTCGCTGTCCTCCAGCGCGTCGATCAGCTTGAAGATCTTGCGTGCGCCGTCCTCGTCGAGCTCGACCTGCATGGTCGGGACGAAGTTCGCCTCGGCCGAGTCGTAGTCGATGCCCGCCTCCTGGAGGGCGGTGCGGACCGCGACCAGGTCGGTGGCCTCGCTCATGACCTCGAAGGACTCACCGAGGTCGTTGACCTCCTCGGCACCGGCGTCCAGCACCGCTCCCAGCACGTCGTCCTCGGTCAGCTCGCCCTTGGGGACGATCACGACGCCCTTGCGGTTGAAGAGGTACGACACGGAGCCGGGATCGGCCATGGAACCGCCGTTGCGGGTCATGGCGACCCGTACGTCGGAGGCGGCACGGTTGCGGTTGTCGGTGAGGCACTCGATGAGCACCGCGACACCGTTGGGGCCGTAGCCCTCGTACATGATCGTCTCGTAGTCGACGCCGCCCGCTTCGAGACCGCCGCCGCGCTTGACCGCGGAGTCGATGTTCTTGTTCGGGACGGAGCTCTTCTTCGCCTTCTGGATGGCGTCGACGAGCGTCGGGTTGCCCTCGGGGTCGACACCGCCGGTCCGGGCGGCGACCTCGATGTTCTTGATCAGCTTCGCGAAGAGCTTGCCGCGCTTGGCGTCGATCACGGCCTTCTTGTGCTTCGTCGTAGCCCATTTAGAGTGGCCGGACATCTGCCTGTCTCCTTCGCGTAACCCAATTCTGAACGAACCCCAGAGATCCTACCGGGATCCCGTCAGCGGGCCGCGCGCACCATGTCGACGAACAGGGCGTGCATCCGGTGGTCTCCCGTGAGCTCCGGGTGGAAGGACGTGGCCAGGGCGTTGCCCTGCCGCACGGCGACGATATGGCCGTCGTGCTCGGCGAGGACCTCGGTCTCGGCACCGACCGACTCGACCCAGGGGGCGCGGATGAAGACACCCTCGACGGGGCCGTCGGTGATGCCCTCGACCCGCACGGCCGCCTCGAAGGACTCGTTCTGCCGCCCGAAGGCGTTACGGCGCACGATCATGTCGATGCCGCCGAGGGTCTCCTGGCCCGAGCGCGGGTCGAGGATCTTGTCGGCCAGCATGATCAGGCCGGCGCAGGTCCCGTAGACGGGCAGACCGGCCGCGACGCGCTCGCGCAGCGGTTCCATGAGGCCGAACAGGACGGCCAGCTTGGAGATGGTGGTGGACTCGCCGCCGGGTATGACCAGGCCGTCGACCTCGGCCAGCTCCTCGGGGCGCCGGACCGGCCTGGCCACGGCGTCCGCCGCGGCCAGGGCGATCAGATGCTCCCGCACATCGCCCTGGAGGGCCAGTACCCCGATGACGGGGTTCACGGGGGTGGTGCTCATCGGTGCTTACCAGCCCCGGTTCGCGTAGCGCTCGGTCTCGGGGAGCGTGTCGCAGTTGATGCCGACCATGGCCTCGCCCAGGTTGCGGGAGGCGTCCGCGATGATCTTCGGGTCGTCGTAGAACGTGGTGGCCTTCACGATGGCGGCGGCGCGCTTGGCCGGGTCGCCGGACTTGAAGATGCCCGAGCCGACGAAGACGCCCTCGGCGCCGAGCTGACGCATCAGCGCGGCGTCGGCCGGGGTGGCCACGCCACCGGCCGAGAACAGGACGACGGGCAGCTTGCCGAGCTCGGAGACCTCCTTGACGAGCTCGTACGGCGCGCGCAGCTCCTTGGCGGCGGCGAACAGCTCGTTGTTGTCGAAGCCGCGCAGCTTGGCGATCTCGTTCTTGATCTGCCGCAGGTGACGGACGGCCTCGACGACGTTGCCGGTGCCGGCCTCGCCCTTGGAACGGATCATGGCCGCGCCCTCGGCGATGCGGCGCAGGGCCTCGCCCAGGTTGGTGGCGCCACAGACGAAGGGGGTGGTGAACGCCCACTTGTCGGAGTGGTTGACCTCGTCGGCCGGGGTGAGGACCTCGGACTCGTCGATGTAGTCGACGCCGAGCGACTGCAGGACCTGGGCCTCGACGAAGTGGCCGATGCGGGACTTGGCCATGACCGGGATGGACACCGCGTCGATGATCTCTTCGATCATGTTGGGGTCGGACATCCGGGCCACGCCGCCGTCCTTGCGGATGTCGGCGGGGACCCGCTCCAGGGCCATGACGGCCACGGCGCCGGCGTCCTCGGCGATCTTGGCCTGCTCGGCGTTGACCACGTCCATGATCACGCCGCCCTTGAGCTGCTCGGCCATGCCGCGCTTCACGCGCGCGGTGCCGACGGCCGGAGACTCGGAGGACTGCGGGGTGGTGGGAAGCGTGCTGGACACGGAAAAACCTCACTCGGTGAAGAACGGGGGCGTTTCGACTACACCGAGGAAACCGGTCCGATCAGTCCACAGCAAGGGCCAATGGTGAGGCCGTGGCTCGTTTTGCCGGCACGCCGCCGGGCCGGCCGCCGTACCGGCGCAAGGACCGGTGGAAGGGCGGAGGGGCTACGGGCGGTCCGCCAGGGCGACCGGCGGCTCGTCGTCCATCTCGAACGCCAGCGGGAAGGGGGCGTGGCCCGCCAGCCGGAACCAGCGCACCGTGCGGTGCCTGCGCAGGGCGCGGGCGGCGCGCACGGCGTCGTTGTGGAAGCGGCGGGCCATCGGCACCCGGCGTACCGCCGCCGCGAGCTCCCCGGCCGCCTCCTCGCCGCCCGGGGCCTCCCGTACGGCCTCCATCTGCTCGGGCTCCCCGAACACGGCCCGCAGTGCCTGGCTGAGCTCGCTCTCGGCCACCTCCCGCTGCTCCTCCTCCGCCTGCCGGGCCGCGTGCGCGGCCTGGTACAGCACGATCGAGGCGGCCGGGTCCAGGACCCCCGAGGTGGCCAGTTCCTGGGCGACCGAGGCGCGGCGCACGAGCTGTGCGTCGAGCGCGGCGCGGGCGGCGTCGATCCGGGCGTGCAGCCGGTCGAGCCGTCCGGCGGTCCAGCTCAGGTACAGGCCGATCGCGAACAGGGCGACGGCGATCCAGATGAGGGTTTCGATCACGGGCCGAAAGGCTACCCGGGCGCCGGCCCGCCCCCTGCCGCCGGAGCGTGCCGCGGCGACCGGCCGGGTCCGCTCCCGTACCGGCGCCGGGCCCGAGCGGGGCGCGAACCGGGTCCGGGTGCGCCGGAGCGGCTCCGACGAGGCCCGGCCGGCCGGGCGCCGGGGCCCCGTGCCGGCGCCGGGCCCGAGCGGGGCGCGAACCGGGCGCGCGCCGACCGGGCCGGCCCGCTCCGGCCCTTGGCCGCGCCTACTCCCGAGTCAGGCCGAACCGGGCCCGCAGCCCCAGGCGCTCGTCCGTCGCCACCGAGGCCGCGCCGTCGGTCACCGTCTCGTAGACCGCCAGGATGTCCGCGCCCACCGTCGACCAGTCGAAGCGGCGGACGTGCGCGCTGCCCCGGTCGTGCAGTTCCCGGCGCCGGTCCGGGTCGCCCAGCAGCCGGATCGCCGCCCTGGCCAGGGCCTGCGCGTCCTCGTTGGCGAACAGCTCGCCCGCCGCCCCCTGGTCCAGGACCTGCGCGAAGGCGTCGAGGTCGCTGGCGAGCACCGGCGCGCCCGCCGACATCGCCTCGACCAGGATGATCCCGAAGCTCTCCCCGCCGGTGTTGGGCGCCACGTAGACATCCACGCTGCGCAGCAGCCGCGCCTTGTCCGCGTCGCTCACCATGCCGAGGAACTCCACCCGTCGCCTCATCTCCACGGGCAGCGACGCGACGGCCTCCTCCTCGTCGCCGCGGCCGGCGACCAGCAGCCGGGCCCCGGGACGCGCCGTGAGGATCTCCGGCAGCGCCTTCATGAGGACGGGCAGGCCCTTGCGGGGCTCGTCGATGCGGCCGATGAACCCGAGCGTGTCGCCCTGCCACTCCGCCTTCGGCTCGGCCTTGGCGAAGAAGTCCACGTCGACGCCGTTGGGGATGACCACCGCGTCGCCCCCGAGGTGTTCGACCAGGGTCCGGCGGGCGTACTCGCTCACCGCGATCCGGGCGCTGATCTTCTCCAGCGCGGGCTGGAGGATCGGGTACGCCGCGATCATCGCGCGCGACCGGGGGTTCGAGGTGTGGAAGGTGGCGACGATCGGTCCCTGCGCCGCCCAGCAGGACAGCAGACCGAGCGACGGCGACGCGGGCTCGTGGATGTGGATCACGTCGAAGGTGCCGTCGTGCAGCCAGCGCCGCACCCGCGCCGCCGACAGGAAGCCGAAGTTCAGCCGGGCCACCGAGCCGTTGTACGGGACCGGGACGGCCCGGCCCGCCGACACCACGTACGGCGGCAGCGGCGTCTCGTCGTCGGCCGGAGCCAGTACGGAGACCTCGTGCCCGACCCGGATGAGATGTTCCGCCAGGTCCCGGATGTGGAACTGGACGCCGCCCGGCACGTCCCAGGAGTACGGGCAGACGATGCCGATCCTCACGCGCGACGCTCCCCGGGGGCGTCGCCCGGCGCGTCCTCGCGCGCCGCGCGCGTCCCGCCCGCGGAGCTCCCGGCCGGCTGCCCGGGCCCCTCCTCCAGGTCGGCGAGCCACACCCGCTGAAGCATGTGCCAGTCCTCCGGGTGTTCGCTGATTCCGGCGGCGAAGGCATCGGCCAGCGCCTGTGTCATCGAGGACGACTTCTCGGCCCGGGTCCCCGTCCCGGGTACCTCGACGGGCGGGTGCAACCGGCCCCTCATCGTCGTGGGGCTGTCGTACCAGAGGGTCGCCGGCATCAGCAGCGCCCCGGTCTGCTGCGCGAGCAGCGCGGGGCCCGCGGGCATCCGCGCCGTCTCGCCGAAGAACGTCACCTCGACGCCGGAGGCCGACAGGTCGCGGTCGGCCACCAGGCAGACCAGTCCGCCCGCCCGCAGCCGCCGGGCCAGTGCGCCGAAGGCGGCGCCGCCGGTGTGCGGCACCACCTCCATGCCCAGTGACTCGCGGTAGGCCACGAACCGGTCGTACAGCGTCTCCGGCTTGAGCCGCTCGGCGACCGTGGTGAAGGGCACGCCCAGCGCACGGGTCGCCCAGACCCCCGCCAGGTCCCAGTTGGCCAGGTGCGGCAGTGCCAGCACCACCCCCCTGCCCGTGGCCAGGGTGTCGGTCAGGCGGTGCGCGTCCTCTATGACGACGTCGTCCTTCACCCGCCGCGCGTCCCACGTCGGCAGCCGGAAGGACTCCATCCAGTACCGCATGTACGAGCGCATGCCGGCCCGCGACAGCTCGGCCAGCCGTTCCGGCGTGGCGCCGGGCACCACGCGCGCGAGGTTGGCCTCCAGGCGCAGCACGCCCTTGCCCCGCCGCTTCCACGTCAGGTCGGCGATCCGCCTGCCCAGGCCGGTGGCCACCGGCTCAGGAAGCTTCTTGACGGTGCTCCAGCCCAGCCCGTACAGCGAGTCGGTCAGCCGGTCCCTGGCCCCGCTCATGACGCGGCCCCGCTTCCCGGGGCCGCGGCGTCGGCCTCGGCGGCCTCGCGGCGCACCGTCACGACGCGCTGTCCGAGCGTGACCGCGCTGCCCACGGCGACGATCCACAGCGCGATCGGCAGCAGCACCTGGACGCCCGGGACGCCGAAGCCGTGCAGGCCGGCCAGACCGGCCGCGACCAGCGAGATCACCAGGCGCTCGGCCCGCTCGACGAGACCGTTGACCGCCACCGGCAGGCCGATCGCCTCGCCCCTGGCCTTGGTGTACGAGACGACCTGGCCGCTGGCCAGGCAGAAGATGGCCACGGCGCACAGCACGTTGTCGTCGCCCCGGCCCGCGTACCAGAGCGCGAAGCCGCCGAAGATCGCGCCGTCGGCCACCCGGTCCAGCGTGGAGTCCAGGAAGGCGCCCCACCGGCTGGAGATCCCGGCCTGGCGGGCCATGTTCCCGTCCACCAGGTCGGAGAAGACGAACAGGGTGATGACGATGGTGCCCCAGAAGAACTCTCCCCGGGGGAAGAAGACCAGCGCACCCGCGACGACACCGGCCGTACCGATGAGGGTGACGGCGTCGGGACTCACCCCGCGGCGGAGGAGAAACGCGGCGAACGGTGTGAGAACACGCGTGAAAAACGCACGCGCGTACTTGTTCAGCATGGCCTTCCCGAGGGTCGGTGGGCCGCGTGGCCCCAACGGCCACCGGCTGGCCCATCGTAGCCAGGCCCGCGGCGCTCCAGCGCCGGGCACCCGCGGGTGCGCGCGCGGCGTCCGACGTATGGACGCAACCTTGCTGGAGTGGAAAGCTCGAAAGACCACCGCGGGCCTCGCCGGAGCCGCTCGCGGCTCCCCGGCCCCGCGCCCCCACCTCACCGTGCACGATGCGATCGGGAGGAAGAATCATGGGTGACAAGGCGAACGCACACCCCGGAGCCGCCGGCAGGGCGATAACGGCCGACCAGCCCTCATCGGTACGGAACGTGGTGCTGGTCGGCCACAGCGGATCCGGCAAGACGACCCTGGTCGAGGCCCTCGCGCTGACCGCCGGAGCGGTCAACCGGGCGGGCCGGGTCGAGGACGGCGGCACGGTCTCCGACTACGACGAGATCGAACACCGCCAGCAACGCTCCGTACAGCTCTCCCTGGTGCCGCTCGAATGGGGCGGCTGCAAGATCAATCTGCTGGACACCCCCGGATACGCCGACTTCGTGGGCGAGCTCAGGGCCGGTCTGCGGGCCGCCGACGCGGCCCTCTTCGTCGTCTCCGCCGCCCAGGAGGCCGACGCGGTCGCCGGCTCCTGCCGCGCGGTCTGGGAGGAGTGCGCGGCGGTCGGCATGCCCCGGGCGATCGTGGTCACCCACCTCGACACGGCCCGCACCGACTTCGAGGAGCTCACCGGGGTCTGCTCCCGGATCTTCGGCGACGACGACCCCGACGCGGTGCTCCCGCTCTATCTGCCCGTCCGGGGGCCGGAGGGCCCCGACGGACACGCCCCGGCGACGGGTCTCGTCGGGCTGCTCACGCAGAAGATCTTCGACTACTCGACCGGGGAAAGAAAGGAAAACCCGCCGGACGACTCGCAAGTTCCCCTCATCGAGACGGCTCGTAACCGGCTGATCGAAGGAATCATCGCGGAGAGCGAGGACGAGACCCTCATGGACCGCTATCTCGGCGGTGAGGAGATCGACCTCGGCACGCTCATCGAGGACCTGGAGAAGGCCGTCGCCCGCGGCGCCTTCCACCCCGTGCTCGCCGCCGCGCACGCCGCTCCCGGCGCCAGGCAGGGCCTGGGCACGGTCGAGCTGCTCGACCTGATCACCCGCGGCTTCCCCAGCCCGCTGGAGCGCGAGGCGCCCCTGGTCACCACCCCGCAGGGCGCCATGCGCCCCCCGATCAGCTGCGACCCGGAGGGACCGCTGGTCGCCGAGGTGGTGAAGACCGCCTCCGACCCGTATGTCGGACGGATCTCGCTGGTACGGGTCTTCTCCGGCACCCTGCGCCCCGACGAGACGGTGCACGTGTCGGGGCACGGGCTCGTCGACCGGTCGCACAACGGGCACGCCTCCCACGACCTCGACGAACGGGTCGGCGCCCTCTCCGCCCCCTTCGGCAAGCAGCAGCGCCAGCTCGACCGCTGCATCGCCGGCGACCTCGCCTGCGTGGCCAAGCTGGCCCGGGCCGAGACCGGCGACACCCTCTCCGGCAAGGACGACCCGCTCCTCATGGAGCCCTGGGCCATGCCCGACCCGCTCCTGCCGCTGGCCATCCAGGCGCACAGCAAGGCGGACGAGGACAAGCTCTCGCAGGGACTCGCCCGGCTGGTCGCCGAGGACCCCACCATGCGCCTCGAACAGAACCAGGACACCCATCAGGTGGTGCTGTGGTGCCTCGGCGAGGCCCACATGGACGTCGCTCTGGAGCGGTTGCGCAACCGGTACGGCGTCCAGGTCGACGCCGTACCGCACCGGGTGTCGCTGCGCGAGACCTTCGGCGACAGCTCGGCGGGGCGCGGACGGCACGTGAAGCAGTCCGGCGGCCACGGCCAGTTCGCCATCTGCGAGATCGAGGTCGAACCGCTGCCCCCGGGTTCCGGCATCGAGTTCGTCGACAAGGTGGTCGGCGGGGCCGTGCCGCGTCAGTTCATCCCCTCCGTCGAGAAGGGCGTGAGGGCCCAGGCGGCGCGTGGCGTCGCCGCCGGGTACCCGCTGGTCGACGTGCGCGTCACGCTGCGGGACGGCAAGGCCCACTCCGTCGACTCCTCCGACGCCGCGTTCCAGACGGCCGGCGCCCTCGCCCTGCGCGAGGCGGCGGCGGACACCCGCATCCACCTTCTGGAGCCGGTCGCCGAAGTGCGGGTCCTGGTGCCCGACGAGTACGTCGGTCCCGTGATGAGCGATCTGTCGGGACGGCGCGGCCGGGTGGTCGGAACCGAACAGGCCGGCCAGGGGCGCACTCTCGTACGGGCCGACGTCCCGGAGATCGAGATCGGCCGGTACGCCGTCGACCTGCGTTCCCTCACCCACGGGACGGGCCGTTTCGACCGTAGCTACGCCCGTCACGAGGCGATGCCCCCGCAGGTCGCGGACAGGGTCCGCGAACGCGTCGCCCACTGAGGCCGGTTACCGGTGCCGTCCGTCCAACTCCACCGGGACGGACGGCATTCCGAGGTCCCCTGACGCGCGCCCCCTGCCCCCGATAGGCTGTAGTGCCCAGCTCAGCAGGTGTGCGGAGCGGGCTCGTTGGGAAGAGGCCGGAACAAGCCGCAGTGCCGCGGTACGACATCCGCGGCAGCGGCGGAACACGCGGCGATGGGGGCGGCAGTGACAATGGACAGTTTCGGCCCCGGGGCACAGGTCCCGCTCCAGGGGTCGGCCGGACAGACGGTGGCCACGCACGCGCTGGCCTCCGCCGCGTACCGCGACAGCCCGGTCGAGGAGATCCTCAAGGCGAACAACGAATGGCACGAATCGGCCGTCAAGAAGGGCAAGTTCTCCCTTCTCGAACCCAATCTGGGGGAGGCCTTCTCGCGTGCCGTGCAGGTCCGCATGCTGGGCGGTGGCCGCAAACCGCTGATCCAGTCCTTCGGCACCGAGCCCCAGCCCGTCGTCGAGCACTGCCTCGCCGCGACCGGCATCCGCAAGCAGCGGGACAGGACGCTGACCCTGATCACCCTGGTCTGCGGCGTCCTCTTCCTGCCGGGCCTGCTGATCTGGCTGGCCGTCTTCCAGTTGCGCCGCACCCTGGCCGGCGCCTCCGACAAGCGCGCGGGAGCTCTCGGCACCGCGCTCCTCGCCGCCGTCGGCTTCCTGGCCGTGATCTTCCTGATCAAGCTGCCCTTCACCGGCGTCCTGGCGGTCTATCTGCGCCTCATGGTCGTCGCCCCGGTGGTGGGCTGGTTCCTCGCCAAGCGGGTCTGCGAATCCACCGCGAAGGACCTGCGCGCGCGCTGGGACGGACTGCTCAGCGGCGGCGGCGTGGGCCCGAAGATCCCCGAGGCCGTCCCCCAGGACCCCAACGAGACGGCGGCCGAGGAGCTGCGCCAGTCCCTGGAGAAGCTCACCGCCGAACAGCGGTCCAACGTCGTCTTCTACGCGGGCCCCAAGGGGATACTCGGCATGGGCACCCGCTGGGGCGGCTGGCACCTCGCCGAGGAGCTCGTCCCCCAGGCCGGCAAGGAGATCCACGCCTTCCGCACCTGGGACGTCATCCGCCCCATCCACGACCAGCTGAAGATGCTGGAGCGCGGCACGCTCAAGACCGGCTTCCCCACCCCGTCCGTGAACCACTGGATCGTCTCGCCGGTCGGCGAAGGCGCCAAGGAGGTCGCCCGGCCGGAGGGCGAGAACATCGTCACCTACCTGGTGAAGCCGCACGAGATACAGCGCATCTGCAACGAGAACCAGTTCGGCAAGGGCAACCGCCACTACCTCGGCGTCCAGTTCACCCTCTGGGACGGCCAGCTGGTCCTGACGATGATGGTCACGGTCACGGCACTCCTGCACACGCTGCGCATCGAGGTCACCGGTCACGCCCTCGGCCCGGTCCACCCGCTCTTCACCACCAAGCCGTCGCCCAAGGTCAAGGAAGTGGCCAAGTCCGTCCGGTTCTGGGAGACCAAGGAGATCCCCCAGCCGCTGGTCGAGACCAACGAGGTCGTGCGGCTCGCCGTCCGCGCCCCGCTGACCTGGTTCCCGCCGGTCCTGGACTTCCTCGGCGGCAAGCTGGTCCTGCCGGAACCGTTCGGCCTGCGGCACGCCTGGGCCGACAAGCCCTGGCGCCACCGCTTCATGGCCGATGACGCGATCCGCGCCGCCACTCCCGTGATGCGGGCGGTGCACACCGCCACCATCAAGATGCTGGAGGAGCACGGCGTCGACACCGAGCGCTTCGCGAACCGCTCCATGGTGCTCAGCGGCTTCGTCCAGGACCCGGCTCCGAGGAAGGCCGACGTCTACGACGCCTGAGCGGCGGCGCGGGGGCCCGGACCGACCGCGAGGTCAGGCTCCCGCGCTCGGCCAGGCCTCCGCGAGCATCTTGCGGGTGTCCCCCAGGAGCTGCGGCAGGACCTTGGTGTTGCCGACGACCGGCATGAAATTGGTGTCGCCGCCCCACCGCGGCACGATGTGCTGGTGCAGATGGGCGGCGATGCCGGCGCCGGCCGCGGCGCCCTGGTTGAGCCCGATGTTGAAGCCGTGCGCGCCGGAGGCCGAGCGCAGCGCGACCATGGCCTGCTTGGTCAGCACCGCGAGCTCCGCGGTCTCGGCCTCGTCGAGCTCCGTGTAGTCGGCGACGTGCCGGAAGGGCACCACCATGAGGTGGCCGCCGTTGTACGGGTACAGGTTCAGCACCGCGTAGACCCGCTCACCGCGCGCGACGATCAAGCCGTCCTCGTCCGATGCGGACGGAATGGAGCAGAAGGGGCAGCCGTCGCCGGCCCCCGGGCCGGTCGGCTTGTTCTCCCCCTGGATGTACGCCATCCGGTGGGGCGTCCACAGGCGCTGGAACGCGTCAGGCGTCCCGACTCCGATCTGCTGCTCCGGCTCAGTCGTCATGCGGGCCAGCATATTCGCTGCCGATGACGGGGGAAGCGGCGAGGGGCGGCCCCGGATGGAACCGCCCCTCGGGACCCCGCGGGCGCGGGGATCCGCTCACACCTGTACGCGGCGCTCCACGACGTCGAGGAGCTTGGCCAGGGCCGCCTCGCGGGCGATCCCGTTCTCCTGGGAGCCGTCCCGGTAGCGGAAGGAGACGGTGCCCGCGTTCATGTCGTCGTCACCGACGATGATCATGAAGGGGACCTTCTGCTTCTGCTGGTTCCTGATCTTCTTCTGCATCCGGTCCGAGGAGGAGTCCACGTCGACCCGCAGGCCCTTCTTCCTGGCCTCGGCGGCGAACGCCTGGAGGTACTCCACGTGCGCGTCGCCGATCGGGATGCCGACCGCCTGGACCGGGGCCAGCCACGGCGGCATGGCGCCCGCGTAGTGCTCCAGCAGGACGGCGAAGAACCGCTCGATCGAGCCGAACAGCGCGCGGTGGATCATGACCGGACGCTGCTTGGTGCCGTCCGGGCCGGTGTACTCCAGGTCGAAGCGCTCGGGCAGGTTGAAGTCCAGCTGGACGGTCGACATCTGCCAGGTCCGGCCGATCGCGTCCTTGCACTGGACGGAGATCTTCGGGCCGTAGAAGGCGGCGCCGCCCGGGTCCGGGACCAGGGGCAGGCCCTGCTTCTCGGCGACCTGCCGCAGGGTCTCGGTCGCCTCCTCCCACACCTCGTCCGAGCCGACGAACTTGGTCTCGTCCTTGGTGGACAGCTCCAGGTAGAAGTCGGTCAGACCGTAGTCGCGCAGCAGGTCCAGGACGAAGGTGAGCGTCCGGTCGAGCTCCGCCGCCATCTGCTCCTTGGTGCAGTAGATGTGCGCGTCGTCCTGGGTGAAGCCGCGGGCCCGGGTCAGGCCGTGCACGACGCCCGACTTCTCGTAGCGGTACACCG
Source organism: Streptomyces sp. SP18CS02 (assembly GCF_036322365.1). Taxonomy (NCBI): domain Bacteria; kingdom Bacillati; phylum Actinomycetota; class Actinomycetes; order Kitasatosporales; family Streptomycetaceae; genus Streptomyces; species Streptomyces sp. SP18CS02. Next base: position 316,086 of record NZ_JAQYXC010000266.1, on the reverse strand, counting down.
TTCCGAACTCGAACAGGCGCAGGGGCAGCTCGCGGTAGGACCGGCCCCGGGCGTCGAAGATCAGGTTGTGCATGGGGCAGTTCATGGGCTTGAGGTAGTAGTCCACGCCCTCGTCGAGCTGCATGGGCGGGTACATGCCGTCGGCGTACCAGTCCAGGTGGCCCGACTTCTCGAACAGCTTGCCCTTGGTGGCGTGCGGCGAGTAGACGAACTCGTAGCCCTCCTCCTCGTGCCGCTTGCGGGAGTAGTCCTCCATGACCCGGCGGATGATGCCGCCCTTGGGATGGAAGACCGCGAGGCCGGAGCCGATCTCGTCCGGGATGGAGAAGAGGTCCAGCTCGTTGCCGAGCTTGCGGTGGTCGCGCTTCTCGGCCTCGGCGAGGAAGTCCAGGTGGGCCTTCAGCTCGTCCTTCGACGGCCACGCGGTGCCGTAGATGCGCTGGAGCATCGGGTTCTTCTCGCTGCCGCGCCAGTAGGCGGCGGCGTTGCGCATGAGCTTGAACGCCGGGATGTTGCGGGTGGTGGGCAGGTGGGGACCGCGGCAGAGGTCCTTCCAGCACAGCTCGCCGGTCTTGGCGTCCAGGTTGTCGTAGATGGTCAGCTCGCCGCCGCCCACCTCGACGTCGGCGCCGTCGTCGCTCGACGCGGAGCCCTTGATGCCGATGAGCTCCAGCTTGTACGGCTCGTCGGCCAGCTCCTCGCGGGCGGCCTCGTCGGTCACCACCCGGCGGGAGAAGCGCTGGCCGCGCTTCTGGATCTCCTGCATCTTCTTCTCGATGGCCTTGAGGTCATCGGGGGTGAAGGGCTTGTCGACGTCGAAGTCGTAGTAGAAGCCGTCCTTGACCGGCGGGCCGATGCCCAGCTTGGCCTCGGGGAAGAGCTGCTGCACGGCCTGCGCCATGACGTGCGCGGCGGAGTGGCGCAGGATGTTCAGGCCATCCTCGGAGGAGATCTCGACCGGCTCGACGCTCTCGCCGTCCTTGATCTCGTACGCGAGGTCCTTCAGCTCGCCCGCGACCCGCGCGGCGACCACGGTGCGCTCACCGGCGAAGAGGTCGGCGGCCGTAGTGCCCGTCGTCACCACGCGCTCTTCCCGCTCGGAATCGCGTTGGATGATCACACGGACGTCTGACACCGGTCTCTCCTGACTGAAGGGGAAGCGCCGCGTTGCTCGGCGACTGTTCGACTGGCCATGCTACCGAGCCGCCGCCCCGCCCCGCGAAACGGTTTCCCCCGCGTCCGGCGCGGGCCCCGCTCACTCTCCGGGTCCGCACGCCTCCCCGAAGAGTCCCAGGTTCTCGTGCAGGGATTTCATCAGCCGGTCCCGTTCCGCCTCGTCGACCTGCACCGGGACGACTCCGGAGGCGTCGGTGAGCCGCCGGAAGCCGCCCCGGCTCTCCAGCCGGCCCACCACCCGGACGGGCAGCCCGACCAGATGGGCGTGGCCGGCCGTGCGGTACGACTCCTCGTCCAGCGCCACCCGTACGTGCGGCACGTCGGCCCCCTCCAGCACCCGCAGGCGTACGGTCCCCCCGCCCCGCGGCCCGGACCTGCGCATCCGGACCACCGTGCCGGTGATCCCCACGTGCACGGACGGCTCGCCGCTGAGGTAGCGGACGCCCGCCTCGCGCAGGGCGGGCAGGTCCCCGGGCGAGAAGTCGACGGGTTCGGGGCGGGCGGCGCAGCCGTCGGGCACACCGGCGGCGGGGGCCCACTCCAGGGCGATCCTGGCACCCTCGGCGCCTCGTACGAGCGCGATCAGCGCGTCGGTCAGCTCCCGGCTCACGCCCGCCTCGACGGCCGAGTCGAAGACGTCCATCCCGCCGGTGGCGCGCCGGTAGTCGACGGCCTCCCGGGCGGCGTACAGCGCGTGGTAGAGCCGTACCGCGAGGCCCCGGCCGGGGTCCACGGGGACGAAGGCGGTCAGGCCCCGGCCGTCGGGGGCCGCCCCGACGAGGACGCCGTCCAGTACCGCCCGGGCCTGCCGGCGGTGGCGCGCACCGTGGTAGCCGACCCGGCCGCACACCGCGAGCGCCCCGGCCAGCAGGATCTGGCGGGCGGCGGAGCGCAGCTGTTCCTGCACGGTCCAGGGGACCGTCCCGGAGGCGCCCGGGGGGACGTCGCGCCACCAGCGGATCTCGTCGCTGGGGACGCTCAGGCCGATGAGGACCTCACGTGCCGAGGGCGAGCCACAGCGGGCGAGGGCGCTGAGCGCCTCGCCGACGAGGTCCTCGCAGTCGGGGAAGGCACGGCTCTCGGGGACGAGGAGGCTGGTGGCGTCGGCCCCCGGGCCCGGGGGGGTCCAGCGGTGGTAGCGCCCGGCGGCGCCGCCCCGTCGCCGCCAGCCGTGACGGCCCAGCAGGGCGCCGAGGACGCGGGGGTCGACCTGGCCGGGATCGGGGGTGCCGGTCCAGGCCAACGGGGTGTCGCTCGTGGGGTGTTGCCGCATGGGTTCGTCGATCGGCCGGTGCATCAGGGTCTCCCTCCCGCCCCGACCCGGGTCATGATCTCGCAGAGCGCCCGGTCGTCGAATATCCGCGAGGTGGGTACGCGCACGGTGGTGCGCCGCCTGCCGGTGACGGGATGCCCGGCGAGGTTGGTCCAGTAACAGCAGTGCCGCAGGTCGAGCCGGTCATGGCCGGCCCGCAGCCATTCGTCCTGGGTCCGGGGGACCAGCATGACGACGAGGATCTTGTGCACCGAGACGGGTGTGCGGGCCAGCTTCACCAGGTGGTCGTTGTCGAGGGTGAACGAGAAGGCGGCGCCCGGCGGGCGGGGCGGGATCTGGTACGTGCATTTGAGCTGCACCTTGATGGTGACTTCGTCGTCGACGACATGCCCGGGGGCACTGTGGCTGACGTGCCAGTCGATGCCGTTGTCCGGAAAGGGTTGTGACAGCGAGCATCCGGCCGCGGCGGCCACGGCGTGGAGGTAGCCCACCTGGAGGGTCTCCATGCACGCGGTGGTGGCGAGTGCGCCGCGCTGCGGTGCCGACTGCTCGGGAAGCAGTCCACCCCTGCGGCTTTCGGCGCGTGAGGTGCCCCCAGGTTCGGGCTGCGCGAGCGCCATGGCTCTTCGGGCCTCCCGGGCTGTTCGACGGGTTCACCGCGGTGGTCCAGCGGCGGTTCGAGATGAATAGGGGTGAATTGGGGTAAATCGGCGAGGTGTTCGCGGTGCTGCCACGGAGCTTTCGCGACGGAGCGTCATGCTTCGCGCTCCCCACCTGTGTTGTCACCGGTCGGCGTACGGCGCAAACAGCCCGGGTATCACCGTTTCGGGCAGAGGGATCGAGCCATCTGCCGGGTAGGCGCGAGGAGTTCGGAGTATGACGCTCTGGTACGAGGGGCCCCTGGCCGCATTTGACACGGAAACCACTGGAGTCGACGTCGAGGAGGACCGGATCGTTTCGGCCGCCGTGGTGGTGCAGGACACCGCGGGCGGGCGCGTGCGCACCAGCCGCTGGCTGGTGAACCCGGGAGTGCCGGTGCCACCCGGCGCCACCGAGGTGCACGGGCTGACGGACGATCACCTGCAGCGCAACGGCAGGTGGCCGGCGCCCGTGATGGAGGAGATAGCGCGGGTGCTGGCCGAGCAGTGCGCGGCGGGCCGGCCCCTGGTGGTGATGAACGCGCCGTTCGATCTGACGCTCCTGGACCGTGAACTGCGCCGCCACCGCGCCTCGTCGCTCTCCCGCTATCTGAGTGCTCCGCTGTGCGTGCTGGATCCGCGGGTACTGGACAAGCACCTGGACCGCTACCGCAAGGGACGCCGGACGCTGACCGACCTGTGCGCGCAGTACGAGGTGGCACTGGAGGGCGCGCACGACGCGGCCGCCGACGCGACCGCGTCGCTGGAGGTGGTGCGGGCGGTGGGGCGCAGGTTCGCCTCGCGGCTGGAGCGGCTGACGCCGGCGGAGCTGCACACCTTGCAGTCCGTGTGGCACGCGGCCCAGGCGCGCGGTCTCCAGGCGTGGTTCGCGCGCAACGGGTCGGAGGAGCGCGTGGATACGGCGTGGCCGTTGCGGCCGGAGCTCCCGGCGGCCGCGTGAGGCGCCGCGGCCGGAGCTTCCGGCGGCCGGGTGGGGCGCCGCGGCCCGGGATCCGCGAGGGCGGCCGTGGGGGCGGCATGCAAGAAGGCCGGTCCGTGACGCACGGACCGGCCTCTCCCGGTGGGCGATACTGGGTTCGAACCAGTGACCTCTTCGGTGTGAACGAAGCGCTCTCCCACTGAGCTAATCGCCCGGGAACGGACTGAACCATACAGGCCCCCGCGGGTTTCGTTCAAACCGATCGGAGGAGTCCGGCCAGGCCGCGGCGACCGGCCCTCATCATCAGGGCGTGGTTGGCGAGGAAGACCGGCCGGCCGGGCACGGCGAATCTGCGCATGAGCCGGCTGCGGACGTCGACCTCCTGCTCGTACAGGGCGCGCGAGCCGCCCTCGCCGTGGGCGGTGACCGTCCAGCGGGCCCATCCTTCGAGGTCGCCGCCGAGGGCGATCTCCAGCACGCGCGCGGCGGGGTCGTTGTGCCGTTCGGCGACGGTGACGACGAGGTCGTACGGGAGGAAGGAGCGGAAACGGGCCCGGCCGGTCCGCCCGTCGAGGCGGGTCGCCTCCCGCACCTGCGGCCACCAGCGGGGGTACTCGTCGGCGCGTTCCAGTACGGCGAAGACCGTGTCGGGCGGCGCGGGCAGGGCCCAGACGCTACGGAAACGGAAGTGGCACCAGTCCATGGTCCATACATGCTCCGGCGGGGCGTACTCATGCGGGGCGGCGGACATGAGTAGCGGATCTGAGTACGGGCGCGCATGCCGGGCGGTGTGGCCGCCACCACACTCCCCCCTCATGGAGAACGTTCCGCCGCCCGCCGAGGAGTTGGCGATCCTCGACCACGAGCTGGCCCTACTCGACGCACGCCGCGCACGATTGCTGGCCCGCAGGGCCTGGCTGCTGGGTGTGCTGAACGGGGCGACCGTGCCTCCGGCCCCCCTGCCCGCCCCCTGGCCGGACGGACCGAGGGGTTCGTCCACGGGCTCACCGTCGCCGTTCGCCGCTCCGCGGCCCGCGGAGACCACCGCGCATGGTGCGCAGAACGTCCTGCTCACCCTGGGCGGGGTGCTGCTGGCCGTCGCCGCGATCGCCTTCACCCTGTTCAGCTGGGGTCACCTGGGGATCGGCGGCCGCGCCGCCGTGCTCGCCACGGTGACGGTCGCGGCGCTGGCGGCGCCGGTGACACTGCTGCGGCGGGGGCTGGCCGCGACCGCGGAGTCGGTGGCGGCCCTGGGGCTGGTGCTGATGGTGCTGGACGCGTACGCGTTGCACCGGGTGGCGATGCCGGAGGTGGACGGCCCCGGGTACGCGGCGGTCGTCTCGGGCGTGCTCGCGGCGGTGTGGGCGGCGTACGGCACGAGGGTCGGCGCTCTGCGTCTTCCGCTGCCGGTGGCGGTGGGGACCGCGCAACTGACACTGCCGCTCGGAGCGCTGGCCTCGGCGGGCGGCGGGCTGACGGCGGGCTGGGCGCTGCTGGTGACGGCGGGGCTCGATGTGCTCGCGGTGCTCGCGGTGTGGCGTCGGCCGGGTGCCGCGCGGGACGTGGCGGGTGCGGGGGCGGTCGTCACGGGTGGCGGCGCTGTCCTGACGGGCACCTGGCTGTCGCTGGTCCAGGGGGGCGCCGCCCCGGCGGTGCTGCTGCTGGTGGCCTCGGCCGTGTCGGTGGGCGTGGCGTGGCGGGTTCCGGCGGTCGCGGTGGCCTGCGCTGCGGCGGGCGGCGCGGTGGCGGTGGCGGGCGCGGGCGGTCTGGTCCGGGAGGTCGCCCCCGCCCACTGGGGGGTGCCGGGCTATCTGCTGTGCGCGGTGATCCTGGCGGCGGCGGTGCGCGGTGTGCCGGCGCGCGGGGTGCGGCTCGGCCTGGCGGGGGCGTCGGCGGCCGTCCAGGGTCTGACCCTGGTGTGGGCGCTGCCTCCGGTGGCGGCCGCGCTGATGACGCCCGCGACGCAGGTGGCGCACGTCTGGTCGGACGTTCCCGTCCGGATTCCGGAGGTGCCCTGGACGTCACTGGTGGTGGTCCTGACGGTGGCCGGTAGCGCGGCGTTCGTCCGGATCGCGGCGGCCCGGTGCGCGGCCCTCGTACTGGCGTGTACGGCGCTGATGGCGCTGCCGGTGACCCTGCCCCTGCCGTACGCGGCAACGGTGGCGGCGCACACGCTGGTGGTGGCGGTGTCGCTGGTGGCCGCGGTCCGGCCCGCGGCACTGACGTGGCGCCTTCCCGCGCCGGCCGGCTCGGCGGGCCCGGATGGTGCCGCTGATACGCCTGATGCTTACGGCTCTGAGGGTGCCACTGGGGTGGCCGCTGCTTCCGGCACCGCCGATGCCTCCGGTGCTTCCGACGCGGCCGGCCCCGCTCTCGCCCAGCCCGGTCCGGACGCCCAGGCCGGCCCTCCCGCCGGGCCGCGCTCCGCGGTGGACGCGGTACGGATCACGGTTGTGGGGTGCGCGCTGGCGGCGGCGGTGGCGGTCGCGGTGTCGGCGCTCGCCGTGGAGACGGCGTCGCTCTCGGTGGCGGCGGCGCTGACCGTCCTGTTCGCGGGCGCCGCGCTCACGGCCCGGCCCCCGCACGGGGCGGACGCCGGGCCCGCCGCCGGCCTGCCGGAAGCGGCTCGGACCGTCCAGACGCTGCTGGCGTGCGTGACCGTCGCCGCGGCCACCGGCTTCGTGGCGGCTGCCGCCGTCTCCGCGGGGCTGCCGGTGCACGGCGTCGCCCTCGCCCTGCTCGCCGTGCCGGCGGCGACGGCCGCGCTGGGCGCGCGGCTGCGGCGCCACCCGGTCGCCCTCCCGGTCGAGCTGACCGGCGCGGGTGCCGCTCTGCTCGCGGTGGGTCTGGCGACGCCCCGGCCGGCCGTGCTGGCGCTCGTGCTGGGTCTGTGCGGTGTGATCGCCGCCGCCACGGCCGTACGCCCCGAGCGGCGCCCGGCCGCCGGCTGCGCGGCCACCGCGCTCCTCGTACTGGCGGCCTGGGTACGGCTGGCGGTCTGGGAGGTCTCGGTCCCGGAGGCGTACACCCTGCCGGTGACCGTGCCCGCGGTCGTGGTGGGCGCGCTGCGCCGTCGGGGCGACCCGGGGGCGTCGTCCTGGAGCGCGTACGGACCGGGGCTGGCCGCCACGCTGCTGCCGAGCCTGTTCGCCGCGTGGACCGACGCACAGTGGGTCCGGCCCCTGGTGCTGGGTGGTGTGGCGCTCGCGCTGACACTGGCCGGGGCACGGCTGCGTCTGCAGGCCCTGCTGGTCCTCGGCGGCGCGGTGCTCGCCCTGGACGGCCTCCACGAGCTGGCGCCGTACGTGATGCAGGTGGTCGGTGTGCTGCCCCGATGGCTGCCCCTGGCCGTGGCGGGTCTGCTCCTGCTCGGTGTGGGCGCGACGTACGAGCAGCGGCTGCGGGACGCCCGGCGTCTGCGGGAGGTCTTCGGCCGGATGCGGTGAGGAACGCCGAAGGCCCCGGAGACTGAATCGGTCTCCAGGGCCTTCGGTCCGGGTGGTGGGCGATACTGGGTTCGAACCAGTGACCTCTTCGGTGTGAACGAAGCGCTCTCCCACTGAGCTAATCGCCCGGGCGCACCGCAAACATTACCCCATGTCAGCGGGGCCCCCGACCACCCGCGGCCGGTGCCGGGGCGTCACTCGTTGATCTTCCAGGGCATCACGAGACCGAACTTCCACAGATAGATACCGACCAGCACCACCACGATCACGAAACCGATCGTGGTGAGGATGATGTTGCGCCTGCGCACCCGTGGGTCGAGGGCCCGCTGCGCCGCCTCCGTGACCTTGCGCTTGGTCCAGCGCAGCACGAGCTGGGCCCAGACGAACTCGGTGGCCCAGATCGCCATGCCGCCGAAGATCACCACCCAGCCGGGCCCCGGAAGCACCAGCATGGCCACACCGGCCCCGACGACCGCCAGACCGACGATGAACACGCCGACCTGCCAGCTGACGTGCAACGTCCGCCGCGCCTTGATGAACTGGGGCGCACGAGAACCGAGTACCGGTTCCGCGTCCGCGCCTTCCGTCACGTCCCCCGTCGCGGGTTCCTTGGCCACCGGCTGGGCGCCCCTTTCCCGCTCGTCACTCTCCGCATTCATGAGGCCCAACTTACCCGACAGCCCCCCGTCACCGAAATGGCCGTATAACCACCGGTTACATACCGCCGTACGAGGTACCTCAACAATCACAAAACAGACAGAGGGGTTTACAACGGCACCGTAGGTGGCATGTCGATTTCGCCGACGTGCGAATCCCCGAGCGCACACTGAGCGAAAGGCCCTGGCGCTTATGAACACCACGGTCAGCTGCGAGCTGCACCTGCGCCTCGTTGTGTCGAGCGAGTCCTCACTGCCTGTACCGGCGGGCCTGCGGTATGACACGGCCGATCCCTATGCCGTGCACGCCACCTTCCACACCGGAGCCGAGGAGACGGTCGAGTGGGTATTCGCCCGCGACCTTCTCGCCGAGGGGCTGCATCGGCCCACCGGCACCGGCGACGTCCGAGTCTGGCCGTCCCGCAGCCACGGTCAGGGCGTCGTCTGCATCGCGCTGAGCTCCCCGGAGGGCGAAGCCCTGCTCGAGGCCCCGGCGCGGGCCCTGGAGTCGTTCCTGAAGCGGACCGACGCCGCGGTGCCACCAGGCACCGAGCACCGTCACTTCGACCTCGACACGGAGCTCTCGCACATCCTGGCCGAAAGCTGAGCCAGGCCGAGAGCCGCACGGCGCCGTCCGACTCGGGGCGACGGCGCCGCGTGGACAACCGCATACCGCCACCACACGGCGGACGCCCACGCCGTCACCGCGCCTCCACCGCGGTGGCGGCGCCGGTGCGTTTCAGCCCGCTTCCGGCGCGATCCCGGCGCCGTGCGCCCAAGCGACTAGAGTCAGCGCAATCCGGCGGGCGCCCGCCCGCAGCAGGCCAGGGAGCGAATCGTGCTGATCCCCCACGACACCCGGATCGCCCTCGACACCGTCGTCGATCTGATGAACACCGCGCCGGAGGGCGAGCGGGGCGACGAACTCGGGGACATCGCGTCGTTGTACGCGTTCGTGCGGAGCCATGACATCAGCGGGGTCGGCGAGCTCGGCGCGCAGGACCTCGGGGCGGTACTGAACGTACGAAAACAGTTCGCCGACGTCTTCTCCGCGCCGAACACCCGGACCGCCTCCGAGCTGATCAACCGGCTGGTGGCCGCCGCGGGCACCACGCCCCAGCTCACCGACCACGACGGCTACGACTGGCATGTGCACTACTTCGCGCCGGGCGCGTCGGTCGCCGACCATCTGGCGGCCGACTGCGGCATGGCGCTGGCCTTCATCGTCGTGGCGGGCGAGCGGGAACGGCTGCGCCGCTGCGAGGCGCCGGACTGCGGGCGGGCCTTCGTCGACCTCTCCCGCAATCGCTCGCGCCGCTACTGCGACAGCCGTACCTGCGGCAACCGGCTGCACGTGGCCGCGTACCGGGCCCGCCGCAAGGAGGCCGCCGCCGACTGAGCGGCCCGCCCGGCGGCGGCGTTCACAGCACATAGAGATCGTGCACGGCGGCCATCAGCAGCAGACAGCCGATCACCGCCAGAAAGATCATCAGCGGCGGCTGGGAGAGCGCGAAAAGGCAGCCGCGCGGCTCTTCGGTGGGGGCGGGGGGGCGATCCCGCGAGGTATCCAGCATCTCGGCAGAGATGATGGCGCAGCAAAGTGACCAGTGATCACCGAACCCACCCCCACGGGTGCGTAGTTCATCACTTCCCGTGCCTGTGGGCCGATACGCGCTCCATGAGACGGCCCGACGTGGGATAAAGCGGGGTCCCGGTGGCGACTCCGGCCCTCGGCCCGGATCCGCAGACCGGGCCGGCAGGCGGCACCGCCGACCGCGGGCCGCCTCAGATGCCGTGCTTCTTGAGGATGGCCTCGATGTCGCTGAAGTCGTCGGCCTGGCCCGTGGCACCGGCACCCGGCTTCGCCGCCGGGCGGGCGGCCGGGGCCTTCGCACCGCCCCCCAGCGAGGGCGCGGACGCGGCGGGCGCGACCGCGGCGCGCCGCGTGGCCCGCGCCTCCTTGCGCGTGCCGCCCCTGCGCCGCTCGACGACCCGGGTCGCCCAGAGCAGCAGCCACGCCAGTCCCAGCACCCCGACACCGGCCCACGCCATCGGGCTGAACGCCGTTCCGGCCGCCCACTCGACCACGCCGGTCAGCACCAGCCCCACCGGCACGAGCGCGTACCCGGCGATACGCGCCGCCGCCACGAAGCGCTTGCGGTACGCCGTGATGGCGGCGATGCCCAGCCCGGCGGCGGACACCGCGGAGCAAATGGTCTCGGCAAGCATCCGGGCCTCCAGGCGGCGCGCTCGATACGTCCCTTCCATCCTGCACCGTCGCCTCCCGCGGCGGCCATGGTGCGGGGGTGATCTCAGGGAGATCTCCGGGTGGCTCCTCCCCCGCCCCCCCACCGGGCTCCCCCGGAACCGGACCGCAGGTCCCGGTTGGGGCAGTGGGGCTCCTGCTGGAAGACTGCCCCCATGAGCGACTCCACCACCGACAGCACCACCGCCCCCGTCGTCCTCGATGTGTGGTGCGAGCTCCAGTGCACCGACTGCCACGCCGCCCTCGACGACCTCCACGCCCTGCGCGCCCACTACGGGGACCGGCTGGAGGTGCGTCTGCGCCACTTCCCGCTGGAGAGGCACAAGCACGCCTACGCCGCGGCGCAGGCGGCAGAGGAGGCGGCGGAGCAGGGACAGGGCTGGCCCTACGCGGAGGCGGTCCTGGCCAGGGCCGAGGAGCTGGCGTCCCGGGGCGAGCCGCTCCTGCTGGATGTCGCGCGGGAACTGGGCCTGGACGCCGAGGAGTTCGACACGGCGCTGATCGACGGCCGGCATCTGCTGATCGTCGACGCCGACCAGGCCGAAGGCAAGGCCATCGGCGTCACCGGCACCCCCACGTACGTGATCGGCGGCGAGCGGCTGGACGGCGGCAAGAGCCAGGAGGGCCTGCGCCGACGCGTCATGGAGATCGCCGACGGCCTGCTGGCCCGGGCCTAGGGTGTGTCCGGGAGTATCCGTCCGCCCGCAGGGGCGTCGCGGCCCGGGCGGGACCTCCCGGACACGGCCCGGGGCCGGCGCCCCGCCCCGTGCCTCAGAGCAGCGGCTTGAAGCTGTTGACGTGGGTCGTCGCGTAGCCCAGGGACTCGTAGAGGCGGATCGCGGGAGTGTTGCCGGTGAAGACGTGCAGACCCAGCAGCCGCGCCCCCGAGTCCCGCGCGGTGCGTTCGGCGAGCAGCATCAGGGCCCGGCCGTACCCCTTCCCGCGCTGCTCCTCGACGACGTCGATGTCGTACACGAACGCGGACTGCTCGCCGGGCGTCAGCTCGCGCCGCCCGGTCCACAGGTGCCCGACGACGGTGCCGTCGCGCACGGCGACGTGGAGTCCGGCCCCCTCGGTCGCCAGCCCGTCGGGCAGGTTCTCCCGGGTGCTCGCCTCGGCCTTGGCCCGGGCCTGCTCCACCGGCACGCCGCGGTCGATCCAGCTCTGCGCGAAGCCTTCCCTGGACGCGGCTTCCCAGCTGTCGAACTCCTCCGGCGTCATGCGCCGCAGGACGACATCGGTGACCGGTGCGGGGCCGGCACCCAGCCGCTTCACCATGTTGCGGCTGCGCTCCCGGTAGCCGAGCGAGGCCGTCATCCGCAGGCCGACGGCGGCCTCGACCGGTACGGAGACCAGGACCTGGTCACAGCCCCAGCCGCGCAGCACCTCCTCGGCCGCGAGCGCGGCCACCGTGCCGCGGCCGCGGCCGCGGTCCGCCTCGTCGATGCGCAGGGAGCGGATCGCCCCCGCGCCGGGTCCGAATCCGGGCATGGTGCCGAGCTCGACCGCGCCCACGGGACGGCTGTTGACGCAGACGTCGTAGGCACGGGAGGTGGTGCCGTCGGTTGCGCGCTGAAGCGGCCCGGCCGGCCGCAGGGTGGTGGTCATCAGGGGAGTTCTACCCACCGTGCGGCCGCACGTCATCATGTTTTACGGACGGATCGTCCCCGCTACACGAGCGGCGCCCGCTCGGCGAAGACGCGCATGGCCTCGGCGGTCACCGGGCCGGGCGCGCCGGGGAGCCGGCGGTCGTCGACACGGTGGACCGCCTGGACGTCGCGGAGGGTGGAGGTCAGGAAGATCTCCTCGGCGTGCTCCAGGACGTCCAGGGGCAGGTCCGTCTCCTTCGCTCCGGTCCACTGCACGGTCAGGGCGCGGGTGATGCCGGCCAGACAGCCGGAGGAGACGGGCGGGGTGTGCAGTTGCCCGTCCAGCACCACGAAGACGTTGGAGCCCGTGCCCTCGCAGAGCTGTCCGACGGTGTTCCCGAAGAGCGCCTCCGAGGCGCCCCGCTCGTGCGCCCTGGCGAGGGCCACGACGTTCTCGGCGTACGACGTGGTCTTGAGCCCGGTCAGGGCACCGCGCTCGTTGCGTGTCCAGGGCACGGTGATCACGGCGGTGGTGCCGGGGCGCGGCGAGGTCTCGCCGACGGCCACGATGAGGCTGGGGCCCGCGTCGCCGCGGTCGGAGCCGAGCGGGGAGAGGCCACCGGTGTAGGTGACGCGCAGGCGGCCGAGCTCGACGGGGTTGGCGTCCAGGACGGCCGCGCAGGCCCGGCGCACCTCGTCGAGATCCGGGTCGGGCAGGCCCAGCCCCCGTGCGGAGCGGGTGAGCCGTTCCAGGTGGAGTTCGAGCGCGAACGGCTTGCCCCGTACCGCCTTGAGCGTCTCGAAGACGCCGTCGCCCACGGTCAGGCCGTGATCCAGGACGGAGACCCTGGCCGCGTCCGCGTCGTGCAGCCCGCCGTTGACCCACAGCTTCATTTCCCGATGGTCCTTCCGCTCGCCTCGTACGTTCCCGACGCTACCGCGAGCAGCCGGGCCGCCTTCAGCTCGGTCTCCTGCCACTCACGCTCCGGGTCGGACCCCCAGGTGATCCCGGCTCCGGTGCCGAAGCGCAGGACTCCCTCACCCTCGCTCCTGTCGATCCAGAAGGTGCGTATGCCCACCGCGAGCTCTCCTGCGTGGCGGTCGGCGTCCACCCAGCCGATCCCGCCGCAGTAGGGGCCGCGGGGCGCGGTCTCCAGCGCTTCGATGATGCGCAAGGCGCTGGATTTGGGCGCTCCGGTCACGGAGCCGGGCGGGAAGGTGGCGTCGAGCAGGGCCGGCCAGCCCGCCGTCGGCGCGAGCTCGCCGCGCACCGTGGAGACGAGGTGGACCAGCCCCGGGTGCTCCTCGACGGCGCAGAGCGAGGGAACGGTGACGGATCCGGTGGCGCAGACCCGTCCGAGATCGTTGCGGACCAGGTCCACGATCATCACGTTCTCGGCATGGTCCTTGGGCAGCAGGTCGGCGGCCGTCCTGCCGGTGCCCTTGATGGGCCCGGACTCGACGGTGCGCCCCTCGCGCCGCAGGTAGAGCTCGGGTGAGGCGGTGGCGATCTCCACGCCGTGCGCGGGCAGGCGAATCGTTCCGGCGTAGGGAGCGGGGTTGCCGCGCGCGAGCAGGGCGGTCAGGGCGTCCACATCGGCGGCGGCGTCGGCCAGCGGCGCGGACAGCACCCGGCAGAGGTTCGCCTGGTAGACCTCACCGGTCGCTATGTGCGCGCGGATCGCGCGCACCCCCGCCATGTACGCGGCGCGGTCGAGTGAGGACGTCCAGTCACCGGCCGCGGGCCCCCGCCATGCGCCGGGGACGGGCGCGGGTACCGGCGCCGTCCGGACATCCCCGAAGCGGGCGCACGTCAGGCGGCCCTCGAAATCCGCGGAGACGGCCCAGAAGCCGGAGGAGTCGAGGGCCTCGGGGTCACTGGTGACATCCCGCAGGTCGGTTGCGACGAGGCCGCCGAAGCGGGCCAGAGGAGCGAGGTTGTGCACGGGTGCGAGTCTAGGGCGGGGGCCGATGGGACGGTGCGCGCCGAGGTCAGCGCAGCACGCTGGGCAAACGCGTTTTTGTACTGGCCCGGGAATCCGCTAGAGTTCAACACGTCGCCGGGACGCGCAAGCGAAACGGAAACGACAAGCGGACGTGGCTCAGTTGGTAGAGCATCACCTTGCCAAGGTGAGGGTCGCGAGTTCGAATCTCGTCGTCCGCTCGAAGTGGGGGATCTTCCCGAACCCCTGCACTCCGGGTGGAGTGGCCGAGAGGCGAGGCAACGGCCTGCAAAGCCGTCTACACGGGTTCAAATCCCGTCTCCACCTCCAAGGACGATTAGCTCAGCGGGAGAGCGCTTCCCTGACACGGAAGAGGTCACTGGTTCAATCCCAGTATCGTCCACTGATCCGCAAGGATCCCCGCGCGATTAGCTCAGCGGGAGAGCGCTTCCCTGACACGGAAGAGGTCACTGGTTCAATCCCAGTATCGCGCACGCAGTACTCGCACCCGATGTTCCGGGTGCATCATCCCGCGCGATTAGCTCAGCGGGAGAGCGCTTCCCTGACACGGAAGAGGTCACTGGTTCAATCCCAGTATCGCGCACCACCAGGAACCCCCGATCGCTTCTCGCGGCCGGGGGTTCCGTCGTTCCTCCGGTCAGGAGGAGAAGAGCATCCGGCCGAAGCCGCGGTGGCCGTGCTGACCGTGCTGGCCATGGTGGCCCTGGTGCGGGGCACCCCAGGCCGGGGCGGCCGGTGCCGGGTAGGCCTGCGGAGCCGGCGGGGCGGGCGGGGCCTGCTGCACCCACTGGGACTCCAGACGGGTCAGCGCCTCCAGCTCGCCGTAGTCGAGGAATATCCCCCGGCAGCCGCTGCACTGCTCGATCTGGACGCCATTGCGGTTGTAGGTGTGCATGGGCGCATGGCACTTGGGACACTGCATGCTCGGCTCAACTCCTCGCCGTACGGATGGTGCCATCACCTTACGACGTGGCCATGGGTTCCAACTCGGGCGGGAGAGCGGCAATTCGGGCACAGGCGTCCACCACGGTCACTTCGACCTCATCCAGGACACGCTGCTCGGTCGCGCTCCTGGCGATGGCGAGCGCGGCGGTCTGCACGGTCAGGGCGCGGGCGGCGACGTCGAGTCGGGGCCAGGGGTCCGCCTCGGGGGGCACGGCGCGGCCGCCCTCGGCACGGTAGGCGTCCAGGAACCTCGTCCACACCCGCGGGGCGAGCAGTCCGGCCGCGTACCAGGCCGCGGGGCGGGCCAGGTCCCAGGTGGGGTCGCCCACGCCGAGGTCGTCGATGTCGATCAGCAGCCAGGGGCCCGTGGCGGCGGGGTGGCGGACGAGCTGGCCGAGGTGGAGATCGCCGTGGCAGAGCGCGGCGGCCGCCGGTGCGGGGGCGTCGCCGCGGGCCCAGGCGGGCAGTCCACGCCAGGCCGCCTCGACGGCGGTGGCGGCGGCCAGGAGCCCGGCCGGGGCCGGACCGGCGTCCGTGCCCGTGGTCGCCGCGGCCTCCGGTGTCCCGGCAGGGTGCGCTGCGCCCGTCGTGTCCCTCGCGCCCGGCACGCCCCTCGCGCTCGCGGTGTTCCGCGCGCTTGCGGTGTTCCTCGCGCCCGTCGTGCTTCCGGTGTCCGTCACGGCCCGGAGCCTGGCCATGGCGCGGGCGACCTTGGCGGGACCCCGCATCGGCGGTATCGGGCCGGGAAGCTCCGGCACCGGTACGGCGTGGAGACGGGCCAGCAGGGTCGCGGCCTCCTCCCAGGGGGCGGCGTCCGGGGCCTCAGGGTCGACGGGGGTGCCGTACGGCCAGGCGGTCACGGGGCGGCCGCGAACGTCGTCCACGGCCGCCGGGAGGGGCGGCAGCAGGATGCCGGCGAGCCGGGGGTGGGCGGCGAGGGCGAGGCGGGCGCGGTGCGCCCGTGCGTCGGTGCCGGGGGCATGGGCCTTGGCGACGGCCCGGCCGTGCCGCACGACGGTGCCGTCGGGCCGGTCGGCGAGAACGGCGCCGCTTCCCCCGCGGCCGCAGGCATGGCACGGCTCCCCCGCGTCGGCGGGATGCGCGGCGCCCCTGGCGACGCCGGCGAGCTCACGGAGGAAGGATGCGGTGGCCTGCTGCACGCCCGCGAGCCTACGCGCCCGCTCCCCGGGGCTGCCCGGCCCGGCGGGCGGCCCCTCGGCCGCGACCACACGGCACCCGGCGCACCCGGCGCGCTCGACCCCCGGCCGCCCCGCTCCGTCACCACCGCGGGCCGGGGGCACACCGTGGACGCACAACGCTCAGGAGCCGGGCGTGCGGATCACACCGGCGCCGGACACGTCCGGGTGACCGGGTCCGTGTGACCGTGCGACCGTGCGACCGCGCCGGTGTCCCCCAGGGGCGGGCAGCGCCCGTGTCCGGGGCGGTGGCGGAGCGGTGGCGGTGCCGGTGGCGCCCGCGCGGTTCCGGTGGCCGACGGGTGCCGCCGGGGCGGGGAGCGGGAAAAGCGTCGGCCGGTCAGCTCCCCAGCTGACCGGCCGACGCTGCCGTCCGCCGCACCCCCGTCCCCACGGGGTCATAGGCCGATGTCCCCCGACCCGGGCCGCTCTCCCGGGCTCGGGGCGCCGCTCAGCGCCCCAGCATCACGCCCACGGACGACGCCTGTGTGACCACCGCTTCCCAGCCGCCGAAGACGACCACCAGCAGCGCGGCCAGCGGGAGGACCATCGCGGTCGCCACCAGCGGGTGACGCCGGCCGGACGGACGGCCGCCGAACGAGGCGAAGGCCTTGCGTCCCTGCGTGCCGATCATCGTCCGCGGTGCCGTGTCCGCCATGGTCCCTCTCCTGTCATGTCTGGCAGCGGCGGGTGTCTGACCTCGGGGGACGAGTGCTGCACCCGCCGCTTGACCTCAACATTAGGGAAGCGGGAAGCCCCGGTCGTCATGCCCGCGTACCGATTGGCGGGCCTCCCGGAGGATGAGCCGCCGCCCCGTCGCGTACTCCCCTGGGTGGAGACGCCGCGCTACGGCTGGGGGACTTCCCTGAGGGAACGCTCCGAGGAGTCCTCCCTGGGCACGGGCTGTTCGACCAGTGCCAGCACTCGGTTGGCCATGAAGCGGGCCGTCCGCACCACGGTGCCGTTCCGGGTGACTTCGCTCACTTCCACCACCCCTCTGCGTACCGCCGTCTCCACCCTTCGACCGGCCCGGCCGGCCACCACCTCGTAGGTGCGAGTCGTGTCTCCCGCGTCCACGACTATCTCCACACGGTCACCCTTCATCGATCCAATCCCCCTTCTGCGACGGTCCATTGAGAAATCGCACGGGTCGGCAGGCGTGGATCCCCGGCCTCCTGACCACTCCTCAAGTTTCCCACCCGGCACTGACAATCGATCGGATCGCGAGGGCGCGGCCTATGAGCACGCCGGGGCGCGGGTACGTAAGCTGTGCCACGTCAAACGGACGACCGCGGCAGCGGGGTGGGGCCTCCCACCGTAGGTAGGGGACGGACATGGCGATGATGCGGCTCCGGCGCGAGGACCCGCGTGTCGTCGGCTCGTTCAGGCTTCACCGGCGGCTGGGCGCGGGCGGGATGGGGGTCGTGTACCTCGGTTCCGACCGGCGCGGGCAACGGGTGGCCCTGAAGGTGATCCGGCCGGATCTCGCCGAGGACCAGGAGTTCAGGTCGCGCTTCGCCCGCGAGGTGTCGGCCGCCCGGCGTATCCGCGGCGGGTGCACGGCGCGCCTGGTGGCGGCGGACCTGGAGGCCGAGCGTCCCTGGTTCGCCACGCAGTACGTCCCCGGCCCCTCCCTGCACGACAAGGTCGCCGAGGACGGCCCCCTCCTGGCGGCCGATGTCGCGGCGATCGGCGCGGCGCTCTCCGAGGGGCTCGTGGCGGTCCACGAGGCCGGCGTGGTGCACCGGGACCTGAAGCCGTCGAACATCCTGCTCTCCCCCAAGGGGCCGCGGATCATCGACTTCGGCATCGCCTGGGCCACCGGGGCGTCCACGCTCACCCACGTCGGTACGGCGGTGGGCTCCCCCGGCTTCCTCGCGCCGGAGCAGGTGCGGGGTGCGGCCGTCACCCCCGCGACCGACGTCTTCGCGCTGGGCGCCACACTGGCGTACGCGGCGATGGCCGACTCGCCCTTCGGGCACGGAAGTTCCGAGGTCATGCTCTACCGGGTGGTCCACGAGGAGCCGCAGCTGCACGGTGTGCCGGACGCGCTCGCGCCGCTCGTACGGGCCTGTCTGGCCAAGGACCCCGAGGAGCGTCCCAGCACCCTGCAACTGTCCATGCGGCTCAAGGAGATCGCTGCCCGCGAGGCCCAGGGCCTGCCGGACGGGCGTCCGCCCGCGCCGCGCCCCCAGCGGGCCGACGAACGCCCGACGGGCCGGCTCACCGAGCGGTACACGGAGCGGACCCCGCAGGACCGTACGCCCCCCCGCCCGCAGGCGTCGCGCCCGTCGTCCCCGCGCCACCCGTCACGGCCGGGCGGCCGTACGCCGTCCAAGCCGGGTGTACGGACCGGATCGGGTGTACGGACCGGAGCGAACGGGCGGATGCCGGCGAACCCGCGGCTGCTGCGCCAGCGGATCTTCGTCTTCGTCGTGGTGACACTGATCGTCCTGTTGGGGATCGCCGCGGCCCAGGGCCTGCAGGGCTAGGCCGTGTCGATCAGGCCGGATCGGTGTGGTGTCCCCCGCCCCGGCCGGGGCGGGACGGACCGTCAGCCCTGGGGTCGCCCGGTGGCCACCGCGTAGAAGGCGACGGCCGCGGCCGCGCCCACATTGAGCGAGTCCACCCCGGCCGCCATGGGGATGCGCACCCACTCGTCGGCCGCCCTCAGGGCCTTGGGGGACAGTCCGTCGCCCTCCGCGCCCAGCATCAGGGCGACGCGCTCCAGGCGGTGGGGAGCGGCCTCGTCGATCGAGACCGCCTTCTCGTCCGGGGTCAGCGCGAGCAGCCTGAAGCCCGCCGCGCGCACCGGTTCGAGATCGCGCGGCCAGGTCTCCAGGCGGGCGTACGGGACGGAGAACACCGCTCCCATCGACACCTTCACCGAACGGCGGTAGAGCGGGTCCGCGCAGTCCGGCGAGAGCAGCACCGCGTCCATGCCGAGGGCGGCGGCGCTGCGGAAGATCGCACCGATGTTGGTGTGGTCGTTGACCGACTCCATGACGACCACGCGGCGGGCCGTGCCGAGCAGCTCCCCGGCGGTCGGCAGCGGCTTGCGCTGCATGGAGGCGAGCGCGCCGCGGTGCACGTGGTAGCCGGTGACCCGCTCGGCGAGGTCGGGGCTCACGACGTACACCGGCGCGGGGGCCTCGTCGATGACGTCACGCATGACGTCGACCCACTTGGCGGAGAGCAGCATCGACCGCATCGTGTAACCGGCCTGCCCGGCGCGCCGGATGACCTTCTCGCCCTCGGCGATGAAGAGGCCCTCGGCGGGCTCGCGCCTGCGCCGCAGTTCGACGTCGGTCAGGCCGGTGTAGTCGCGCAGGCGCGGGTCGTCGGGGTCGTCGACGGTGATGAGATCTGCCACGGGGTGATACTGCCTTGTCCGGGAAAGAGGATGCCGGCGGGCGGAGAGAAGAGCGGTTCCCGCCGGTCACTTGCTGCTTCGGTCCGTGGAGGACCGGATGAGGTGGTGCGGCCGGTCACCGGACGTTCTTGTGCGGAGCCTCCGCCACGACGTCGCCGACCACGATCACCGCGGGCGGGCGGACGTCCTCGGCCCTGACCCGCTCCGCCACCGTCGCCAGCGTCGCGTCGACGCGACGCTGGGCCGCCGTCGTGCCTTCCTGGACCAGCGCCAGCGGCGTGTCGGGCGCCTTGCCGTGCGCGACGAGGGCCTCGGCGATGGCCCCGATCTTGTCGACGCCCATCAGGATCACCAGGGTGCCGCGCAGCTTGGCCAGCGAGGCCCAGTCGACCAGCGAACGCGGGTCGTCGGGCGCGACGTGGCCACTGACCACGGTGAACTCATGGGCGACGCCCCGGTGGGTGACCGGGATACCGGCCGCGCCGGGCACCGAGATCGAGCTGGAGATGCCCGGGACGACGGTGCAGGCGATGCCCTGCTCGGCGAGGGCCTGCGCCTCCTCCATGCCCCGGCCGAACACGAACGGGTCACCGCCCTTGAGGCGGACCACCGACCGGCCCGCCTTCGCGTGCTCGATCAGCGCGTTGTTGATGGCCTCCTGCGCCATGAACCGGCCGTACGGGATCTTCGCCGCGTCGATCACCTCGACGTGCGGGGGGAGCTCGTCCAGCAGGTCGCGCGGGCCCAGCCGGTCCGCGATGACCACGTCGGCCTCGGCGAGCAGGCGGCGGCCGCGGACCGTGATCAGGTCAGGGTCGCCGGGGCCGCCGCCGACCAGGGCGACGAAGGGGGTGCGGGAGCGGTGCTGCGGCGCCGCGAGGGAGCCGTCGCGCAGGCCCTCGACGATCGCGTCCCGCACGGCGGCCGAACGGCGCGGGTCGTGGCCGGTGAGCACCGCGACGGTCACGCCCTCGCTGCGTCCGGTCGCCGGGGTCCAGGCGGTGGCCGCTTCGGCGTCGTCGGAACGCACGCACCACGTCTTGGTGCGCTCGGCCTCGGCGGAGGCGCGGGCGTTGGCCTCGGCGTCGGTGGAGGCGATGAGGGCGTACCAGGCGTCGGCGATGTCCCCGTCCTCGTACCGGCGCCGCTCCCAGCGGATCTCCCCCGCCTCCGCCATGGCCTCCACGGAAGGGGTGGCGGACGGCGACACGAGGGTGACGTCGGCGCCGGCCGCGATCAGGGCGGGAAGACGGCGCTGGGCGACCTGGCCGCCGCCGATGACGACGACACGGCGCCCGGAGAGGCGAAGTCCGACGGGGTAGGCGGGCTGCTCGGCGTACTCGACCATGGCGGGGCGGGCTCCTCGGCGGGGCGTGCGATGTGCGGAGGCCGCTGCGACGGTGAAGCGGCTGGTGGAGCGGGGGTGGAACGTAGTCGACCACGATACGGGGCGGGGGTGGTCCGATGAAGGTTCGGGTGACGTCGGCAACATCTCTCCGGAGGGTCCGACTCCGGTCCCCTGGCCCGGACCGTCGCACGGTCATCGCCGTTCATCGCCCGGTCATCCCCGGTCGTGGTTCGTCGCGCCCCGGGCCGCCCGGCCGCCGGCCTGTGGGGCCTGCCGGGTCTCCGGGCCGCCGGGCCTCGGGAGGCGGCATGTGCTGGGGAGCGCACCGCGTGCGTACGGCCGGGGAGGGGCGGCGCCTGCCGGGCGCAGGCCGGGCCCCGGGGCGCGGCGTCGGTCCGGCGCGGCGGCTGTTCCCTCCCGGCCGCGCGGACGGACCGTGCGGCCGGGAGGGGCGAGCGGCTACTTCTCGGTGACGCCCGCGGAGTCGAACGTCGCCACCTCGTGCATGGCGCGGGCCGCGCTCTGCACCACGGGGAGGGCCAGGAGCGCGCCGGTGCCCTCGCCGAGGCGGAGGTCGAGGTCCACCAGCGGGCGCAGGCCCAGCTTGTTGAGCGCCGCCACATGGCCGGGTTCCGCGCTGCGGTGGCCCGCGATGCAGGCAGCCAGGGCCTCGGGGGCGATCGCCCGGGCGACCAGTGCCGCCGCGCCGGCCGAGACGCCGTCGAGGATGACCGGCGTACGCAGGGAGGCCCCGCCGAGGATCAGACCGACCATGGCCGCGTGTTCCAGGCCGCCGATCGCCGCGAGGACGCCGATGGGGTCGGCCGGGTCGGGCTGGTGCAGTTCCAGCCCCCGGCGGACGACGTCGACCTTGCGGGCGTGCATCTCGTCGTTGATCCCGGTGCCGCGGCCGGTGACCTCGACCGGGTCGACACCCGTGTACACGGAGATCAGCGCGGCGGAGGAGGTGGTGTTCGCGATGCCCATCTCCCCGGTGAGGAGGGCCTTGTTGCCGGCGGCGACGAGGTCACGGGCGGTCTCGATACCGACCTCGACCGCGGCCAGGACCTCCTCGTGGGTGAGGGCGGGGCCCGTGGTGAAGTCGGCCGTGCCCGGGCGCACCTTGCGCGGAAGGAGGCCGGGGGTGGCGGGCAGGTCACCGGCGACACCGACGTCGATGACGCAGACCTCCGCGCCGACCTGGTTGGCGAACGCGTTGCAGACGGCTCCCCCGCCGAGGAAGTTGGCGACCATCTGGGCCGTCACCTCCTGCGGCCATGCGGTGACGCCCTGGGCGTGCACCCCGTGGTCCCCGGCGAAGATGGCGACCGCCGCGGGCTCCGGGATCGGCGGCGGGCACATCCGGGACAGCCCGGACAGCTGCGCGGAGATGATCTCCAGCATGCCGAGCGCACCGGCCGGCTTGGTCATCCGCTTCTGCCGCTCCCACGCCTCGCCGAGCGCCTTCGCGTCCAGCGGGCGGATGTTGGCGACGGTCTCCTGGAGAAGGTCGTGCGGCTCCTCGCCGGGCAGCGCCCTACGGCCGTACGTCTCCTCGTGGACGACCCACGACAGCGGACGGCGCTTGGACCAGCCCGCCTGCATCAGCTCGGGCTCCTCGGGGAATTCGTCGACGTAGCCGACACACAGGTACGCGACGACTTCGAGGTGCTCGGGCAGTCCGAGGGCGCGGACCATCTCCCGCTCGTCGAAGAAGCTGACCCAGCCCACACCGAGACCCTCGGCACGGGCGGCGAGCCACAGGTTCTCCACGGCGAGGGCGGAGGAGTACGGCGCCATCTGCGGCTGGGTGTGCCGGCCGAGGGTGTGACGGCCGCCGCGGGTGGGGTCGGCGGTCACGACGATGTTCACCGGAGTGTCGAGGATGGCCTCGATCTTCAGTTCCTTGAACTGCTTGGCCCGGCCCTTGGGCAGCGACTTGGCGTACGCCTCGCGCTGACGCGTCGCCAGTTCGTGCATGGTGCGGCGCGTCTCGGCCGAGCGGATGACGACGAAGTCCCAGGGCTGCGAGTGGCCGACGCTGGGGGCGGTGTGCGCCGCCTCCAGGACGCGCAGCAGCACCTCGTGCGGGATCGGGTCGCTGCGGAACCCGTTGCGGATGTCCCGGCGTTCCCGCATGACCCGCAGGACGGCCTCACGCTCGGTGTCCTCGTACGCGGGGGCCGGGGCCCCGTTCCCGGCGGGCGCGACGGGCTCCTCGTCCCCGGCGCCCTCCGGCGCTTCGGCGTCCTCCACCGGCTCCACCGCGTCCAGCGCTTCCGGCTGCTCGGCCACGGCTTCCGCCGCCTCGGCAGACTCGACCGCCTCGGCAGACTCGACCGGCTGGGCCGTCTCGACCGGCTGGGCCGCCTCGGGGGCCGCCACGTGCTCCACCTCGACGGCGGACTCGACGGACTCGACCGCCTCGATGGACTCGGGCTCTCCCTCCTCGACCGTCCGCGCCGCCTCGACGGCCTCGGGCTGCTCCTGCGGCGCGGGCTGCTGCTCCTCGGCCTCAGGAGCCTCGGGCGTCTCCTGCGCCACCGGCTCGGGCGCGAACACGGCGGCGGGACCGCCGTCGCGCGGTGCGGGCACGGTCGCCACCGCGTCGGCCTGCGGTACGGGCTCCGCCTCCGGAGCCGCTTCCACCACCACGGCCCCCGGGGCGGTGTGGACCGCCTGCTCGACCGGCACGGCCTGCGCCTCGGGCAACGCGTGCCCGGCGACCGGCGCGGGCGGCTGCTCCACCGGTGCGACGGCGGGCTCCGCCTCGGGCGCGGCGGGCGCCTCCTCCGCTGCGTCCGGCAGGGCTGTCCCGGCCGGGACGGACTGCTCGACGGGCACGGATGCCTGGTCCACGGCCACGGCAGCGACGGCCTGCTCCGGAACGACCGTTTCTGCTGAGGCACCAAGCGGCATCTGAGGTTGCTGTGACTCGTGTGACTCATGCGTCACAGGGAACGGCTGAGGCTCAGAAGCGGCCTGAGGTTCGGGGGCCGCCTGAGGCTCATGGGCGGCCGCCTGGGGCTCTGGGGCCTGCTGCACGGCCGCGTCCACCTGTACCGCGGGCTCCGGCTCGGCCGCGACCGGCTCCGGATGGACCGCGGCCGGCTCCGGCTCGACCGCCGGGACGGGCTGGACGGGCTCCGGCTGGACGGGCTCGGGCTGCGCCACGGGAACCGGCGGCACCGCCTCCGGCTGCGCCGCCCACGGCTCCCCGGCCTGCGGCGGGGTCTCGCCGAGCTGCGGTCCGGCCGGTGCGGGCACGGGCTCCTCGCGGGGCACGTCCAGGTACTCCGGTCCGGCCGTGGCCGGAGCCGCGTGGTGCACCGGGGCCGGGGCTGCCGGCGCACCGGCCGGGCCGCGGTCGGCGAGCGAGCGCACGACGCCGACGGTGCCCTCGGGCATCGGGGGGCCCATGTGAAGCGGCCGTCGCGCGGGCGGCGCGGTCTGGGCGGGTGCGGGAGCGGGCGGGATGCGCACACCGTTGAGGTCGACCGACCCGGAGTCGCGGCCACCGGCCTCGTGGGCACCGGTCTCGTGCACGGCCGCCTCGTGGGTCCCGGGGGCGTACCCGGCTCCCTCGTACGTCGCGGCCTCGTAGGTCGCGGCCTCGGGCAGCGGGGACTCGTGGAACACGTGCGCGCCGGACTCGTGGAGCGCCGGCTCGTAGGCGTGCGGGGCCTGGGCGGCCTGCACCGGCTGCTCCTGCGTCCCGTGCTGGTCCGGCGTCATCTGCTGCTCCTGGATCACCTGCTGTTGCGCGAGCGGCTCCGCGGGCGGCTGGGCCATCCGCTCGTGCCCGGCCTGCTCGTACCCCGCCTGCGGATAGGACCCGTCGGCCGGGACATGGCCCGGGCCGGCGAAGGGCGCCGCCATCGGCATCGCCATGGGGGCCACCGGGGCGACACCGGCCTGCGGCTCGCCCCAGGCCCCCTGCGAACCGGGCATCAGCAGCAGATCGTCGTCCTCGGCAGCGCCTTCGGAGGGATCCAGGAAGGTGTACGCGCCCGGAGCGGGGATGCCCGGCTGCTCCACCATGCCTGCGGCCTCCGGCTGTCCCTCGCCCGGGACCTGGCCGGTGTCGGTCATGCGTACCCCTCGCCCATCGCTTGTGCTCCTTCAGACCTTCGCCCGCCAACAAGAACGAGCGTGCGCGCCGCGCGGCACGAACGGCGCGCGGACATCAAGCATTCTCGCGGCCATCGGACCTCGTGACAGCGAGATCCGCCACGGTCGGCTGTGGACTGCGCCACGTCGCGCATCCCCCGATTGCGCTTTACCACATGGTGACCTCGAAGGGAGGCCCCTCCTCCGGATATTGACGAACAAATCGCCGAAAGACCGGGTGCGGTACAACAATCGGCCAGCCTACCTGGCGTTGTGTAGCGGCAGGGTCACGGGGCGGGGGCCGGCCGGTGGCCGGAGAGCAGGAAGACCACCGCGCGCTCGCGTTCCGTCCAGGCGACGGGGTCGAGTTCGACGGACTGCAGCAGCGCGCACTCGACGGTGTATCCGCCGTCGGCGAGGGCGGCGCCGATCGCCTCGGCCTCGTCCCGGGTGGAGGCGTGCGCGACGATCCGTTCGGGGCGGCGGTCGGCGCAGGCCGTGACGACCGGCACGCCCCCTCCCCCGACCCGTACGACATCGGGCTCGGGCAGCCGCTCCAGTACATGGGGCGCCCGTCCGGCCACGGTCTGGACCTGTACGCCGAAACGCCGGGCCGCCGCCTCCGTGCGGGCCCGGGCGCCGGGGGCCTCGTCGACCGCGATCACGGCCGCGCCGAGCCGGGCGGCCTCGACGGCCAGCGCTCCCGATCCGCAGCCGACGTCCCAGACCAGGTCGCCGACGCGCGGTCCGAGCCGGGCCAGCTGGGCGGCGCGCAGGACGGCCGACTCGCCCGTGCCGGCGCCCGGTCCCCTACCGGTCCCCGTCCCGTGCTCGTCCGCGTACGCCCCCGGGGGCAGGCCCCAGCCGCGTACCGGACCCGGGTCACGGCCCATCAGCCAGCCCCCGGAGCCCTGCGACGCGGCGGTGCCGCCGATGACGATGACGACATTGGGGTCGCGCCAGGCGTGGTCGGCCGCCTTCTCCGAGGTGAGGACGGTGACCTGTTCGCGCTCGGTGCCCAGTTCCTCGCAGATGACGAAGGTGCGGTGGACGCCTTCGAGCAACAGGGCGAGTTCGGCGGGGCCTGCGCCCGGGGAGGTGAGGACGGCGACCTTGGGGTGGGCCCGGCACACATTGACGGCCCGGCGCAGTGTGCGGCTGTGGGCGACGACGATCTGGGCGTCGTCCCAAGGCATGCCGGCCCGGGCGAAGGCGGCGGCCACGGAGGAGACCGCGGGCACCACCTCGACCTCCAGGCCGTGTTGCGGGTGGCGCAGGGTGCGCACCACGCCGAAGAAGCCCGGATCTCCGTCGGCGAGGACCACGGCGGTACCGCGGTGGCCCGCGATGCGGCGGGCGGCGAGGTCGACACTGCCGAGCCGGATGCGTTCGGCGCCGGGTGGTATCTCCGGGAGCGCCAGGTGGTGCCCGGCCCCGGCCACCAGCGTGGCGGCCGAGAGGGCGGACCTGGCGGCGGCGGTGAGGGGCGAGCCGTCCCAGCCGATCACCGTGACCCGGTCGGCCATCTTCGTCTGTCTCCTGGGGTGGTGGTGCGGGTCGGGGCAGA
This sequence comes from Streptomyces sp. SP18CS02, assembly GCF_036322365.1. NCBI lineage: Bacteria > Bacillati > Actinomycetota > Actinomycetes > Kitasatosporales > Streptomycetaceae > Streptomyces > Streptomyces sp. SP18CS02. Next base: position 289,599 of record NZ_JAQYXC010000266.1, on the reverse strand, counting down.
GTGAGGGTACCTCCGCCACCTGAGGAGCGCGGTCTCCCGGGGGTGCGGAATCAGTTCCAGTCGGCGTACGAGGAGTACCCGGCGCCGGCCGGCCGGCCGTCGTTTCCCTCGAGGTCCTCCGGGAGGAGGCTCCACACGATCAGATCGGTCCTGATGTCGGTCCAGCCGCCGTCGGGATCGTCGTCCGGCCGGGTCCGCGCTATCCAGGCGTTGCGCAGGACGCCCTCGCTGATACAGCCGATCTTCTGGGCGACCTGCTGCGCGGCGGTGTTGTCGGCGGCGGTGCGCAGCTCCAGGCGTTCGAACCCCTGGTTGCGGAAGAGCCACTGGGCGACGGCGAGGACCGATTCGGTGGCGTATCCCTCACCACGGGCCCAGGGGGCGGTCACATAGGCGACCTCGGTGGCGCGGGCACGCCAGTTGGTGTGGCGCAGCCGGATGGCGCCGACGAGCCGCTGGGTGAGGAACTCGGTGACGGCGAGGGCGACGCCGTGGCCCTGGGTGCGTTGCGCGGGAGCGATCCTGCGCACCCATTCCTCGGAGTCGGCGGTGGTGTACGGGTGGGGTACGGGGGTCCAGGCGACGACCATCTCGTCGTTCATCATCTCGGTGTGCGCCGGGATGTCCGCTTCCTCGAAGGGGCGCAGCACCAACCGTTCCGTGCTGATGGAGATATCCGGAAAGGTGGTAGTCATGCGCAGCTCCATGCCGAAGACCGTCCGTAAAGGCCGTGAACGCACAGCATGCAGCATGGCGTACGCCGTGCGCATGGCCGGGTCGGCACGGCTGCGGCGGACGCGGAAGGCCCCCGCGCACCGGAGCGGTGTGCGGGGGCCTGCGGGACGGGGCGCGGGCTTCGGCGGCCGTCGGCGGCGGCGGGCGGGGGCCCTGTCCGCGCGTGCGGCCGGGCGTCCCCGCCACTCGGACGGCCTGCTCACGCCCGGCCGGTCATGGGACGCGAGCGCGGTCCGGCCGCCTGACCGGGCACCTGCTCGACGGCTGCCGGACCGCCGCTGCGGCCCCTCCGTGAGCGACTGCCCGGAGGGGACCGTCCGGGCGACTACTTGGGGGCGCCGAAGGCCGGGGTGACCGAGCCGGCGTAGGTGTCCTCGATGAACTTCTTCACCTCGGGCGAGTTGAGGAGCTTGGCGAGCTTCTGCACGCGCGCGTCCTTCTCGTTGCCCTCCTTGACGGCGAGGAAGTTGGCGTAGGGGTTGCCCTCGGACTTCTCCAGCGCCAGGGAGTCGGTGGCCGGCTTGAGCTTGGCCTCGATGGCGTAGTTGCCGTTGATCACGGCGGCGTCGACGTCGTTCAGGGCGCGGGGCACGGTGGCGGCCTCCAGCTCCTTGAACTCCAGGCCCTTCTTGTCCGTGATGTCGGACAGCTTGGCCTCGGCCCCGACACCGTCCTTCAGGGTGATGACGCCGTTGTCGGCGAGCAGCTTGAGCGCGCGGCCCTCGTTGGTGGTGTCGTTGGGGACGGCGATGGTCTGGCCGGCCTTGATGTCCTTGAGGGACTTGATCTTCTTGGAGTAGAGGCCGAGCGGCTCGAGGTGGACGTCGACGACCGGGACGATGGTGGTCTTGTTCTTCTTGTTGAAGTCGTCCAGGTACGGCTTGTGCTGGAAGTAGTTGGCGTCGACCTGGCCCTGCTGGGTGGCGGTGTTCGGCAGGACGTAGTCCGTGAACTCCTTCACCTCCAGCTTCAGGCCGGCCTTCTCGGCCAGGTTGTCCTTGACGAAGTTGAGGATGTCTGCGTGCGGCGTCGGGGACGCGGCGACGACGAGCGGCTTGGACTCGTCGGCCTTGCCGGAACCGGTTCCGGAGGACGGGTCGGAGGCCGTGCCGCAGGCGGAGAGGCCGAGGGCGAGGGCGGCGGTGGCGGCGGCGGCCGCGGTGAGCTTGATGTTCTTACGCACGAAAAGTGCCTCTTTCTGGTGGAGCGGACAGCGCCCGGACAAGGAGTGCGGGCTTCTTCGTGAACGAGGTGACGAAGTCTGGGGAGCCGTGGGCGGGACGGCCGGCCGTCGGGGGCCGGAGGTCAGGCGGTGCGGCCGCGGCGGGCCAGCAGCCGGATGATCCCGTCGCCGACGAGCTGGACGATGGTGACGATCGCGATCAGCACCACGACGGTGACCAGCATGAACTGGGTGTCGAAGCGCTGGTAGCCGTAGGTGATGGCCTTGGAGCCCAGGCCCTCGCCGCCGACCGCGCCGGCCATGGCCGAGTAGCCGACGAGGACGATCACGGTGGTGGTGACGGCGGAGACGAGTGACGGCAGGGCCTGCGGAAGCAGAACCTTGCGGATGATCGTCGAGACGGACCCGCCCATCGACTGGACGGCTTCCACCAGCCCGTGGTCGACCTCGCGGATGGCCGTCTCGACCAGCCTGGCGAAGAACGGGATGGCGCCGATGGCGAGCGGCACGATCATCGCGGAGGGGCCGATGAAGGTGCCGACCACGAACGTGGTGAAGGGGATCAGGGCGATCAGCAGGATGATGAACGGCAGCGAGCGGCCGATGTTCACGATCACGCCGACGACCTTGTTCACGACGGTGTTCTGGAGCAGCCCGCCCTTGTCGGTGAGGACCAGCAGGACGCCGAGCGGCAGTCCCCCGAGCACCGAGACGACGGTGGCCCACAGGACCATGTAAAGGGTGTCGATGGTTCCCTGCGACAGCAGGGGCTGCATCTCCGACCAGGTCACTTGGCACTCTCCTTGGCCAGCGTGCGGTTCTGGGCCGGCACCAGGGCCGGCTCGTCGTCGACGAGGTCGACCTGGAGGCCCTGCTCGCGCAGGAAGCCGACGGGTACGACGTTCTCCTCGTAGCGGCCGGGCAGCTCGATCCGCATCCTGCCGATCTGCCTGCCGGCGACGGTGTCCATCGCGGCGCCCAGGATCGAGATGTCGATGTTGTACGTCCGTGAGAGCTGCGAGATCACCGGCTGGGTGGCCGCCTCGCCGTGGAACGTGACGTCGATGACGGTGCGGTCCGGGCCGGAGGCGGTGCCGCCGACGGGGAAGAGCTCCTGGGCGAGTTCCGAGCCGGGCGTGGCCAGCAGCTCGCCCACGGTGCCGGACTCCACGATCCGCCCCTTCTTCATCAGTGCCGCCGAGTCGCAGATGGTCTTGACGACGTCCATCTCGTGGGTGATGAGCAGGACGGTCAGACCGAGCTGCTGGTTGAGGTCGCGCAGCAGCTGGAGGATGGAGCGGGTGGTCTCCGGGTCGAGGGCGCTGGTCGCCTCGTCGGAGAGCAGGACCTTGGGGTTGCCGGCCAGGGCGCGGGCGATGCCGACGCGCTGCTTCTGGCCGCCGGAGAGCTGGCCGGGGTACGCCTTGGCCTTGTCGGCGAGGCCGACGAGGTCGAGCAGTTCGAGTGCGCGGCGGGAGCGCTCGGCGCCGGAGACGCCGAGGATCTCGAGCGGCAGCTCGATGTTGTCCTTGACGGTGCGCGAGGACAGCAGGTTGAAGTGCTGGAAGACCATGCCGATACGGCTGCGGGCGGCGCGCAGGTCCTTGCCGGCCCGGCGGCTGCGGCCGGCCAGGGCGGTGAGGTCGGTGCCGTCGACCGTCACGGTGCCGGAGGTGGGACGTTCGAGGAGGTTGACGCAGCGGATGAGCGAGGACTTGCCGGCGCCGCTCTGGCCGATGACGCCGAAGACCTCGCCCTCACGGACGTGCAGGTCGACGCCGTCCAGAGCGGTGACCTGGCGGCCTCGCGACTCGTAGACCTTGGTCAGGCCCGAAGTGGTGATCACAGGGGTTTCCGTCACTGTCGAGTGCACGGCGCGGTGTCCGCCGGCACGGGGCATTCGTCGTTCCGACGCGCGGCACGGCTGTTCGGCGGGTGGCCGGGGGGCGGCACGTGCGGCGGGGCAGCCGGGTCCGGCTCCATGCGGGTGCTGGAATCGGGGCGCGGCTCGGCTGTCGGTCTCGCTTCGGGGCGCGAGGCTCAGGCAGGGGCCCTCAGAAGTCGCACATTCGACACATACAACGAGCACCGGGCGTCGTGATCGCCTCGGTCGCAAGGGTGCGGCTGCTCGTCGTGGTCATGTGTGCCAGTAAACCAGACGCCTCTTCGAACACCGACCCGCTGTCCGAATAGCGGACATAAAATGAACGCCATTCGGACAGCGGGGCGGGGGTCACTCGCCTGCGGTGATCTCCACCGCTCCGCCCGTGGCCTGCACGGACACCGCGGAGAGGTCCTCGACGACGACATCGGCCACGAGCTCGGCACGGCTGTGTGTTGTGGTCAAGGCCACGGTCCTCATACCGGCCGCGCGGCCGGCGGCCAGCCCGGCGGGGGCGTCCTCGAAGACCACGCACGCCGCGGGGTCGACGCCGAGCCTGCGGGCCGCGAGCAGGAACGGCTCGGGGTCGGGCTTGCCCCGGGTGATGTCGTCGGCGGCGACCATGACGGGGAAGTCGATGCCGGCCTCGCGCAGCCGAGCCTCGGCGAGCGGCCGGGTGGCGGAGGTGACGACGGCCCACCGCTCGCGCGGCAGCGCGGAGAGCAGCTCCTTGGTGCCGGGGAGCAGCTGGACGCCGCCGGGGACGTCCTCGACCTCCAGCTGTTCGATACGGGCCAGGGCCGCGGGTATCCGCCCGGCGGGCAGCAGCTCCGCGATGATCTCGACGGCGGGCCGGCCGTGCAGCTCGACGCGGGCGAACTCCTCGGCCGTGATGCCGTGCTCCTCGGCCCAGCGGGTCCAGCAGCGGTGGACGGATTCCAGCGACGAGACGAGCGTTCCGTCGTTGTCGAACAGCAGGGCCTGGGCGGAGATCTTCATGGTCCTCGACCCTACGTGCGGTGCACGGGGGCGGCCGCATCAGGTCTTTTGGTCCGTAATAGTCTCTGGCACATGCTTGACGCCCTGACGGTCGCGGTCTCCGTGGCCGCGCTCGCTCTCGCCGCCTGGTGCGGCTTCGCCGCGTACCGGGACCAGCCGACCAAGGACTGGCACTTCATCGGCATGGCCGTGGTGACGGTGCTCGCGCTGGGGCAGCTGGTGGTGGGCATCGTGCAGCTGGCGCGGGGCCAGCAGGCCGACGAGGGCACGGCGATCTTCGTGGCGTACCTGATCGGTGCGTTCTGCGCCGTTCCGGCGGCGGGCTTCATGTCGCTGGCCGAGCGGACCCGCTGGGGTTCGGCGACCGTGGCGGCCGGCGCGATCGTGCTGGCCGTGCTGGAGGTCCGCCTCTTCGACATCTGGAAGGGCTGAGATGACCGGGACGACCACGGACGAGGCACCGAGGACCCGGCTGGTCCAGGGGCCCGGCATGCTGCTGGTCTGGCTGTACGGGGTGATGTCGGTCGGGGCGGTGTCCCGGTCGGTCTACCAGATCGCGACGGAGTTCGACCGGGCGCCGCTGGCGTACTCGCTCTCCGCCGTCGCCGCCGTCGTCTACGCGTTCATCACGTACACGCTGGTACGGGGCGGGGAGACGGCCCGCAGGGCGGCGCTGGTGTGCTGTGCCGCCGAGCTGGTGGGCGTGCTCACCGTGGGGACGTGGACGCTGCTGGACCCTGCGGCCTTCCCGGACACCACGGTCTGGTCGGAGTACGGCTACGGCTACGTCTTCATCCCCGTGCTGCTGCCGGTCACCGGTATCGCGTGGCTGCGCCGGTCCCGCCGGACCACGGACCACTAGGGAGCGTCCGGATGCCGCCGGGCTCGCGTGCCCCCGGCGCCGGCCCGCCCCGGGCCCGAGGCCCCCGGGCCGTTCCCGCGGGTCCCGGCCGGACACCGGCACCCTCCGGGCACTCGGCTGTGCACTCGCCGGCCCGCGTGCTCGGCGCCCGGCCCCGGCTCGTCAGGCGGCCTTCTCCAGGGTCACCAGGGTGAGGCGCGGGCCCGCTTCGTACGTCGCGACGGCTTCGTACCCCTTCTTGCGGTAGAGCCGCAGGTTGCCCTCGCTGCGGTGGCCGGTGAAGAGCTGGAAGCGCTTGGCCGCGGGATCGGTGGCGAAGTGCCGCTCGATGGCGTCGAGGAGGCGGCCGCCGAGGCCGTGGCGTCGCATACGGGGATGGACGATGAGCTTGGCGATCCTCGCCGTACCGGTCTCGTCGATCTCACCCCGTACGGAGGCGACCACTTCACCTCCGAGCCGGGCCACGAGGGCGTGCCCCCGGGCGAGTTCGGCCGTCAGGTCGTCGAGCGACTGGGTGAGGGGCTCGATGGTGTAGTCGCCGTAGAGTTCGGCTTCGCTCTGGTAGCACAGGTACTGAAGCTTGAGGATCTGTTCGGCGTCCTGCGCGCCTGCCGCTGAGATGGTCACGCTCATGCCCATGTGTGCATGCCTCCGGCTCACCTGATCGCCCTGTCGGTCTACCGCACCTTTCCCCGATGTTCAGGAACGGCAACCTCTGCCGCCAGCATTCTGCGCAGGCATCCCAGGCAACGGGAACGCATTGGCCCCAGACTGCCCTGTGAGATACCCAACTCTCCTGCGATTTCGCGGTAGGTGGGGTCGTTGGGGGACAACATCGCGGTCAGCAGCCGACGGCAGTGGCCCGGGGACCTGCGGACGGCGGCCCGCAGCGCCCGGCGCCGTTCGGCGACGAGGGCGGCGTGCTCCGGCCCGGCCTCCGAGGGCGGCTCGCCGTCGTAGGGCCGTTCGCGGACGGCGGTGCGCCGCGCCCGGCGGGCCTCGTCGCGGACGGCCCGGCGCAGCCAGTCGGCGGGCCGGTCGGGGACGCCGGGACCGTCAGGGGCTTCGAGGCGCTCCAGCAGCCTGAGCCATACGGCCTGTTCGATGTCGTCGGGTTCGACGCCCGCGGCCGCGGCCTCCGCCCGCGATTCGGCGGCGAGCAGCGGGGTGAGGGCGCCGACGAGTTCGGAAACGGCGGGCGGACGGTGCGTCAGGGGCTCTTCGGCAGGGGTCATGCCGGGCACGACACGCCGAGGGCCCGGGCGGTTGCCCGGTGGGGCGCAAACCGCCCGTTGGGGCGGGCGATGAGGCGTGTGGGTGACGCGGGCCGGTTCCTCCCTGGTCGGCCCGCGCGTTGCGAACCTCCGCCGGCCGCCCCGGACGGGCGGCATCCCTCCGCCGGCACCCCTCCGACGGCCGCCCGGGGCGGCCGTCGGCGCGGGCGGGTCAGCGGTCGCGGAAGTCCGCCGCCGCCAGCAGACCGGTATCCGGGTTGTCGGTGAAGATCCCGTCTATACCGGTGGCGAAGTACGCCGCGAACGCGCCGAACGCGTCGCCGTACGCCGCCGGGTCCGTGCCGCGCCGGAACTCGGCGGGCAGGAAGGTGTTCTCGTTGCGCATCGTGTACGGGTGGAGGATCAGGCCCTTGGCGTGGGCGTCCCGTACCAGGGTGGTGGGCTTGCCCAGCTTCCCGCCCGCGTCCCTGGGGATGATCAGGTCGAGGGTCGGGCCGATGCCCTGCGCGTACGTGGCCATCCACGCCAGGCCCTCGGGCGTGACCAGGTCGGCGACCGTACGGGGGTCGCCCGCCTCGGTGAAGTCCCAGGGCCGGGAGGTCGCGCCGGACAGCAGGACCACCCGCGGCGAGGAGACCAGCCGGGCCATGCGCCGCATGCTGCTGGGCTCGAAGGACTGGAGGAAGACCGGGGAGTCGGCGCGGTGGCGGCCGTGGCGGCGCAGCAGCTTCGCGAGGGGCTCCTCCAGCCCGAGGCCGAGCTTGCGGAAGTAGGAGGGGTGCTTGGTCTCGACGTGCAGCCAGACCGGACGGCCACGGCGACGGCCCTCCCTGTCGGCCCAGCGCAGCACCTCTTCGAAGGTGGGGATCGTCCAGCGCCCGTCGTACAGGGTGTTCTCCTGCCGGGTGGCGGGGATGCGCTCCTTGGCGCGCAGCGTCCTCAGTTCGGCGAGGGTGAAGTCCTCGGTGAACCAGCCCGTGAGGGAGGTGCCGTCGACCGACTTGGTGGTCCGGCGGGAGGCGAACTCGGGGTGGTCGGCGACGTCCGTCGTCCCCGTGATGTCGTTCTCGTGCCGGCAGACCAGATGGCCGTCCTTGGTGGGCACCAGGTCCTGCTCCACGACGTGGGCGCCCATGTCGAGGGCGAGCTGGTAGGAGCCCAGGGTGTGTTCGGGGCGGTTGCCGCTGGCCCCGCGGTGCGCGATGACCGTCGGTACGGGCAGGTGCCGGTACGAGCCCGGTGCCGAGGCGGCCTCCGCGCCCGTCCCCGCCCGCGCGGTGCCCCCGGCCCCGAGGGAGAGGGCGGCCGAACCGAGCACCGCCGCCCCGAGCAGGGACCGGCGGCCCGGGCTTGTGCGCGCACCCTGTGTCATGGAGGCTCCTTCGTGGCATACATGCCTGGCGTATGGATGAGCTGGTCTTTTCCGGACTGCTGAGCGAGGCCCGATGGTAGACAGCCGCGCCCTCGATTCGGGAGACCCAGGACGAACGAGTGGAAAACACAGGTCAACAGTGCGTATCGACTCGGTGAACCCGATGTGCGATCGCAGGTGACCCGCGAGTATCGTCCTCATCTGCACTTAACAACTGCACGGACTTTCGTCGGCCGTGACCGACCGCCACGACACCGGAGGACTCGTTGTCCCGCTTCGCCCTCATCAAGGCAGTGCTCGGCCCGGTCATGCGCCTGATGTTCCGCCCACAGGTGGAAGGGGCCGAGAACATCCCCGGCACCGGGCCGGTCATCCTGGCGGGCAATCACCTGACGTTCATCGACTCGATCGTCCTGCCGATCGTCTGCGACCGCCAGGTCTGCTTCATCGGCAAGGACGAGTACGTGACCGGCAAGGGGCTCAAGGGCCGGCTGATGGCCTGGTTCTTCACCGGTGTCGGCATGGTCCCGGTGGACCGGGACGGGGCCAACGGCGGTGTGGCCGCCCTGATGACCGGCCGCCGGATCCTGGAGGACGGCCGTATGTTCGGTATCTACCCGGAGGGCACCCGCTCCCCCGACGGCCGGCTCTACCGGGGCCGTACCGGCATCGCCCGGCTGACACTGATGACGGGCGCGCCGGTGGTGCCGTTCGCGATGATCGGCACGGACAAGCTGCAGCCGGGTGGCGCGGGGCTGCCGCGTCCCGGCCGTGTGACGGTGCGCTTCGGTGAGCCGATGGAGTTCTCGCGCTATGAGGGCATGGACCGCGACCGGTATGTGCTGCGGGCGGTGACGGACTCGGTGATGGCCGAGGTCATGCGGCTCTCGGGCCAGGAGTACGTCGACATGTACGCGACGAAGGCCAAGGCCGCCTAGGAAAGGTCCGGTCAGGGCGCAAGCCTCCGGGTGGGCCCGGGAGGATCCCGGCGTGCCGCCCGGGAGACCTCCGGTCCGTACCGTCGGAGACGTCCGGGCCGTACCGTCGGAGACGTCCGGGCCGTACCGTACGGAAAAGGGCCGCGCCCCGAGGGGCGCGGCCCTTTACGTCGTCCGGTCACGGATGTCCGACGCCGTTCTCCAGCTTCTGGCCCCGCAGCAGGAACCAGGCCGCGACCGCCGTCGCCATCAGCACGGCCGCGCCGACGCCCGCCGCTATGCGCAGCCCCTCGGCGAACGCGTCCTGCGCGGCGGTGACCAGGGCGGTGGCCGTGGCGTCCGGCAGGCCCTGGGCCGCCTCCACGGCGCCCCCCAGTGACTCATGGGCCGCCGAGGCGATCGGGGCCGGCACGTCCGGCGGGGTCGCGAAGTCCCGGTAGACGCCGGTCACGATGGAGCCCAGGATCGCGATGCCGAGCGCCGCGCCCAGTTCGTACGCCGTCTCGGAGACCGCCGAGGCCGACCCCGCCTGCTCCTTGGGGACGCTGGAGAGGATCACGTCGGCGGTGACGGTGAAGGAGAAGCCGGCGCCGAGGCCGACGACCAGGAGGGCCGCGCCCAGCAGCGGGTAGCCGGTCTCCCGGTGCACGAGGGTGATGACGGCGAGCGCGACGCCGATCGCCCCCAGACCTCCGGCCACCACGGTGCGGACCGAGTACCGCCGGGCGTAGCGGCCCGCGATCAGACCGGTGACCACGGCGCCCGCGGCGGCGGGGAGTTCGGCCAGTCCGGCCTCCAGCGGCTCACGGCCCTGGACGAGCTGCAGGAACTGGGAGAGGAAGAAGACCAGTCCGGAGAGCCCGAAGACGGTGAGCAGATCGGCCAGGACGGCCCCCGAGAAACCCCGGTGCCTGAACAGCCGCATGTCGAGCAGCGGCGCGCTCAGCGCGTACTGGCGGCGGACGAAGGCGTACAGGGTGGCCACGCCGATGGCGAGGGCCACGGCGACCTCCCAGGTCGGGCCGTGGGCTGCGACTTCCTTCACCGCGTAGACGACGCCGATGACACCGACGAGCGAGAGGCCGACGCTTGCCAGGTCCCAGGGGCCGGCGACGGGGTTCTTGGACTCGGGCAGCAGCTTGACGCCGACCAGGACCAGAACGGCCATCACGGGCAGGTTGATGAGGAAGACCGAGCCCCAGTAGAAGTGCTGGAGCAGTGCTCCGCCGATCACCGGCCCGATGGCGGCACCCGCCGAGGCGGTGGCGCCCCAGATGCCGATGGCGAGGCTGCGCTCCCTGGGGTCGTGGAAGATGTTGCGGATCAGCGCGAGGGTCGACGGCATCAGGGTCGCGCCGGCCACACCGAGCAGCGCTCGGGCCACGATCATCATCTCGGGGCTGGTGGCGTACGCGTTGAGGACCGAGACGGCGCCGAAGGCGGTCGCGCCGGTCAGCAGGAGCTTCTTGCGGCCGATCCGGTCGCCGAGGGAGCCCATGGAGACGAGCAGTCCGGCGATGACGAAGGAGTAGATGTCGCCGATCCACAGGAGCTGGGTCCCCGACGGCTTGAGGTCCTCGCTGAGCGAGGGTGTGGCCAGCCCGAGCACGGTGGCGTCGACCGCGACCAGCAGGACGGCCAGGACGAGCACGGAGAGCGCGAGCCAGCGCCCGGGGCTCTTCGTCTCCGCCTCCGTCGCCGTCATCGTGCTCGCGTGCCGGGTCCCGCTCATGTCTCCACGCTCCGTCGTGCGCCGCCGAGCAGCAGCTCGGTGATCATGTACTGAAAGTCGTTGGCGGCGACCCGCCCGTCCATGACGGACCAGGCACAGGTGCCGATGAGGCCGTAGAGGGCCTCGGTGAGCCAGGCAGGGCTCAGATCGATCCGGAAGGTGCCTTCCTCCTGGCCGCGCCGGAACAGGGCGCCGACCCTGGCGTCGAGCCTGGCCCAGCCCTCGTTGACCTGGTCGCCCTCGAAGAGCTGGTTCTCGGTGACGAGGAAGGCCAGCAGCTGGGCGCAGGGCTCGGCCTCGGCGACCAGTCTGCGCAGCGCCTGGTCGGCCGGCCCCTCGTGGAGGTGCGCGGCGTCGAGGGCGGCCTCGAACTCCTGGATGCCCATCTCCTCCAGCGCCCTGACCAGCGCGTCCCGCCCGGCGAAGTGCCGGTGCAGGGTGGCACGGCCGATGCCGGCGGCCCGCGCGACCTCGTCCATGGTGGCGGTCGATTTCCGGGAGAGCAGAGCTGCGGCGGCGCGGAGCATCTGGGTACGGTCGACTGACATGAGACAACCATACACCGAATGAGACATTCATGTCTCACTCGATGCTTCGACGCCTCACCGGACCGGGGAAAGGAGCGCCCTGGGCAGGACGGAACCGCCGCGGGTACGACTCGACCCGTGTACGGGCCAGGGTGCCCGCACCCGCCACGTCTGCGATCCGGCGCGGGCGACGACCGGGAAGAGCGGAGGCGAGCCGGTGCCCCGAGCCCTCCAGGGCGCGGGGGAGGACGGGTCCGCACCTCGGGCCGCCCGGGGCCCCGGCGGCGAGCGGCCCCGGATACGCGGAAAGGCCCCTCGCGGGACCTTCCGGAAGACGCCATGTGTCGTGGAGTGCGCGGCCTCGCGGCCGTTCGCCCGGGTGGACGGCGACATCACGCCGTGTACGACCCGCGCAGGGGGAGCAGCAGGTGACGCCGGTGCGGTTACTTCTTGGCGGTGGCCCAGGCGTGCTGGATCACCAGGTCGGCCTTGACCTCGGCGAGCTGCACGGCGACGGCGGAGGGAGCGGTACCGCCCCGGCCGTCGCGGGAGGCGAGGGCGCCCGGCACGTTCAGGACGGTACGGACCTCGGGGGTGAGGTGCTCGGAGATCTTGGCGAACTGCTCGTCGGTGAGCTGGTCCAGCTCGATCCCCCGGGCCTCGCACTCCTTGACGCACTCGCCCGCGACCTCGTGCGCGACCCGGAACGGCACGCCCTGCTTGACCAGCCACTCCGCGATGTCGGTGGCGAGCGAGAACCCGGCCGGGGCCAGCTCCTCCATCCGCTCGCGGTTGACGGTCAGCGTGGCCATCATGCCGGTGAAGGCGGGCAGCAGGACCTCCAGCTGGTCGCAGGAGTCGAAGACCGGCTCCTTGTCCTCCTGGAGGTCTCGGTTGTACGCGAGCGGAAGGGCCTTGAGCGTGGCGAGCAGGCCCGTCAGGTTGCCGATGAGGCGGCCGGACTTGCCGCGCGCGAGCTCGGCGATGTCCGGGTTCTTCTTCTGCGGCATGATCGACGAGCCGGTGGAGAAGGCGTCGTGCAGGGTCACGAAGGAGAACTCCTTCGTGTTCCAGATGATGACCTCCTCGGCGATCCGGGAGAGGTTGACACCGATCATCGCGGTGATGAAGGCGAACTCGGCGACGAAGTCCCGCGAGGCCGTGCCGTCGATCGAGTTGCCCGCGCTGCCGTTCTCGAAGCCGAGGTCCTTGGCGACGGCCTCCGGGTCGAGACCCAGCGAGGAGCCGGCCAGCGCGCCGGAGCCGTAGGGCGAGACCGCCGTGCGCTTGTCCCACTGCCGCAGCCGCTCGGCGTCCCGGGAGAGGGACTGCACATGGGCGAGCACATGGTGGGCGAAGAGGACCGGCTGCGCGTGCTGGAGATGCGTACGGCCCGGCATCGCGACGTCGGGGTGGGCCTCGGCCAGGCCGACCAGCGCGTCCTGCAGCTCGGCGACGAGGCCGCCGATGATCCGGGCGTGGTCGCGCAGGTACATCCGGAAGAGCGTGGCGACCTGGTCGTTGCGGGACCGGCCGGCCCGCAGCTTGCCGCCGAGGTCCGCCCCGAGCCGCTCCAGCAGGCCCCGCTCCAGGGCGGTGTGGACGTCCTCGTCGGCGATCGTGCCGACAAAGTCGCCCGCGGCCACGTCCGCTTCGAGCCGGTCCAGCCCGGCCAGCATGCGCGTCAGTTCGTCCTCGGTGAGCAGGCCCGCCTTGTGCAGCACACGGGCGTGGGCGCGCGAACCGGCGATGTCGTACGGCGCGAGGCGCCAGTCGAAGTGCACCGACGCCGACAGCTTCGCCAGCGCCTCGGCCGGACCGTCGGCGAAGCGGCCGCCCCACAGCCGGACGTCACCGTTGTTGCTGCTCACAGCTCAAGCTCCTCAAGAGGGTGGAGGTGGGGCCCTCCCCCGCGGCCGCGCCCGGGGAGGGAGGGCCGCCTCCCCGCCGTGCGGGCCGGGAGGCGGTTGTGCACAGGGCGGATCAGGCCAGGTCGCGCTTGGCGGCGATCTTCGACGAGAGGCTGAAGATGTCGATGAAGCCCTGCGCCTTGGACTGGTCGAACGTGTCGCCCGAGTCGTACGTCGCCAGGTTGAAGTCGTACAGCGACTGGTCCGACTTCCGGCCGGTGACCACGGCGCGACCGCCGTGCAGGGTCATCCGGATGTCACCGGTGACGTGCTGGTTGGCCTCGTTGATGAAGCCGTCCAGGGCGCGCTTGAGCGGGGAGAACCACAGGCCGTCGTAGACCATCTCGCCCCAGCGCTGCTCGACCTGCCGCTTGTAGCGGGCCAGCTCGCGCTCGACGGTGACGTTCTCCAGCTCCTGGTGGGCGGTGATCAGCGCGATCGCGCCCGGCGCCTCGTACACCTCGCGGGACTTGATGCCGACGAGCCGGTCCTCCACCATGTCGATCCGGCCGATGCCCTGGGCGCCGGCCCGCTCGTTGAGCTGCTGGATCGCCTGGAGGACGCTGACGGGCTTGCCGTCGATGGCGACCGGGACACCCTCCTTGAAGGAGATGACGACCTCATCGGCCTCGCGCGGCGTGGCGGGGTTGGAGGTGTACTCGTAGATGTCCTCGATCGGCGCGTTCCAGATGTCCTCGAGGAAGCCGGTCTCGACGGCCCGGCCGAAGACGTTCTGGTCGATGGAGTACGGGGACTTCTTCGTGGTGGCGATCGGGAGGTCGGCCTTCTCGGCGAAGGCGATCGCCTTGTCCCGGGTCATCGCGTAGTCACGGACCGGGGCGATGCACTTCAGGTCGGGGCCGAGGGCGGCGATGCCGGCCTCGAAGCGGACCTGGTCGTTGCCCTTGCCGGTGCAGCCGTGGGCCACGATCGAGGCGTTGTGCTTGTGGGCCGCGGCCACCAGGTGCTTGACGATCGTGGGCCGGGAGAGCGCCGAGACCAGCGGGTAGCGGTCCATGTACAGGGCGTTGGCCTTGATCGCGGGGAGGCAGTACTCGTTCGCGAACTCGTCCCGGGCGTCCGCGACCTCGGCCTCGACCGCACCGCAGGCGAGCGCACGCTTGCGGATGACGTCCAGGTCCTCGCCGCCCTGGCCGACGTCCACGGCGACGGCGATGACCTCGGCACCCGTCTCCTCGGCGATCCAGCCGATGGCGACGGAGGTGTCCAGGCCGCCCGAGTAGGCGAGTACGACGCGCTCGGTCACGGGATTCTCCTTACGGTGCATTCACTGACGGGTATAACTATGCAGTCCTCCGTATGTTTTGTCAACGCGCCCCCTCGGAGGCCGGAACGCCCCGGAGACGGCCGCCGGTCCGCGCGAACAGCGTGACCGGCGCCGCCGCTCCCGCCGCCCCGGACCGGCCGAGGCGGCCGCCGGACGCCGCCGGTCACCCGCATCACCGGACCTTCACGTCCCCGGGGAAGTACGGGATCCCCGCATACGGAGCAGCGCGGGCGTGGTGGCGGGCGGCGGGACACGGGCGTGCGTACGGTCCTGGACCATGCGCCCCGCACTCGCACTCGGCTCCGCCCTGCTGCTCCTGGCCGCCGGAGCCGTCGCCGCCGCCGGAACCGCCACGGGGACCGCTGCCGGGACCGGCCGTCCCGGCGTGGGCGGCGAGCAGCGCCGGACGCTGCCCGAGCGGATGGACGACACCGGTGGCGGGTCGCAGCTCATCACCGCCCGGGCCGCGGGCATCCGTTCCACGACGGGGACGGTGACCTGGTGGGACCGGCACCGGGGGCGATGGGTGAGGGCCGGGTCCGCCTCGGCGCGGTTCGGCTCGGGCGGCCTGGTCGAGGGCGTCCTGCGCCGGCAGGGCACGTCCACGACCCCGACGGGCCTGTACGACCTGCCGTTCGCGTTCGGCATCGCGGCCGCACCGTCGGGCACCCGGGTCGCCCACCGCCCGGTCACCCGCGATTCCTGGTGGTGCCAGGACAACCGGTCGCTCTCCTACAACCGCTGGGTGGAAGGACTGCCCCGGCACTGCCGCGCGGCCGAGTCCGAGCGGTTGGTCTCGTACGACCCCCAGTACAGACACGCGCTGGTGATCGGCTTCAACTACCACCGGCCGGTGCGCGGCCGCGGCGCCGGGATCTTCCTGCACGTCCACGGCGAGGGCTCGACGGCCGGCTGCGTGTCCGTGTCCGAGGACGCCATGGCGCGGATCCTGGCCTGGGTCCGGCCGCACCGGAATCCGCACATCGCGATCGGCACGGACGGGGGGCCGACGGCGATCACCCGCTACTGAGTCCAGCCCCGGGGTCCGCCCCCCGTCCGGCCGCCCGGCACCGGCCGTCGGCCGAGCCGTCCACGCGCCGGCCCGGACGCGCGCCACGCAGTGCGCCGCGGAACCCTGTGTAGCAACCACATATCGAGACGGTCTTGCGCTCCCCGCCGGGACGGGCGTTGCATCACGGCGTGCAGAGCGAACAGTTGAGCCCTTCTCGGATTCCCCGCCCCGCCGACCGCGCCGCACGGCGGGCGGTGACCGTCTTCCCGGTCCTCGTGCTGGCCGCGGGCGCCGTCGGCCTCCTGACCCCGGGGACCTTCGACGGGTGGAAGACGTCCGTGCCGTATCTGCTCGGCGTCGTGATGTTCTGCATGGGCCTGACGATGTCGCCGGAGGACTTCCGGGGCGTCGCCCGCCGGCCGTGGGCGGTCGGGCTGGGCCTGGTCGCGCACTACGTGATCATGCCGGGGCTGGGCTGGCTGATCGCCCATGCCCTCGATCTGCCGCCGCAGCTGGCCGCGGGCGTGATCCTGGTCGGCTGCGCGCCCAGCGGGACCGCGTCCAACGTGGTCACCTATCTGGCCCGCGGCGACGTGGCGCTGTCCGTCTCGGTCGCCACCGTCTCGACGGTCCTCGCCCCGCTGGTCACTCCCCCGCTGACGCTGCTGCTGGCGGGCGAGTACCTGCCGGTCGACGCGGGCGCGATGGTCGCCGACATCCTCAAGACCGTGCTGCTGCCGGTGCTCGCCGGTCTCGCCGTACGGCTCCTGGCGGGCCGTCACGTGGACCGGGCGATGGGCGCCCTGCCCTGGCTGTCCGCCGCGACCATCGCGGTCATCGTGGCGGTCGTCGTGGCCGGCAGCGCGGCCGCCATCAGGTCGGCCGCGCTCGTGGTGCTGCTCGCCGTGGTGCTGCACAACGGGCTGGGGCTGACGCTCGGTTACGGGGCGGGCAGGCTCGCCGGCCTCGGAGGGCCGGCCAGCCGGGCGATGGCGTTCGAGGTGGGCATGCAGAACTCCGGTCTGGCCGCGTCGCTGGCCACCGCCCACTTCAGCCCGCTGGCCGCGCTGCCGTCGGCGGTGTTCTCCGTGTGGCACAACGTCTCGGGCGCCCTGGTGGCGGCCTGGATGGCGCACCGGGCCCGGCGGGAGGACTGACCGCCCGTCAGGAGAGGCCCCGGGTGGCGTCCGGGCCGTGCGAGCGAAAGGGCGCCCCACGCCCGGAAGGCGGGGGACGCCCGTCGCGACGGCCCGTCAGGGCCTCTCGTCCGGATCCTGCCGGGCCGGTCGAGAAGACACTCCCTAACGGTCCTTCTGGGCCAGCCGCAGCAGGTGGTCGGCGAGGGCCTGTCCGCCCGCCGGGTCACGGGAGATGAGCAGCAGCGTGTCGTCGCCCGCGATGGTACCGAGGATCGCGTGCAGTTCGGCCTGGTCGATGGCCGAGGCGAGGAACTGCGCGGCACCCGGCGGCGTACGGAGGACGACCAGGTTGGCCGACGCCTCCGCCGCGATCAGCAGTTCGCCGGAGAGGCGCCGCATGCGCTCCTCCTTGGCCGACTCGCCGAGCGGCGCCTGCGGGGTGCGGAAGCCGCCCTCGCTGGGCACCGCGTAGATCAGCTCGCCGCCGGTGTTGCGGATCTTCACCGCGCCCAGCTCGTCGAGGTCGCGTGAGAGCGTCGCCTGGGTGACGCTCAGTCCGTCGTCCGCGAGGAGCTTGGCGAGCTGGCTCTGCGAGCGCACCGGCTGCCGGTTGAGGATGTCCACGATCCGGCGGTGGCGTGCCGTGCGGGTCTGCGGAACGGACGGCCCGCCGTTCTCGGTGTCCTGCGCATCGGTCATCGTCGTCTCATTCTCCGGCTTGTCCTTCCCCGTGCACGGTGCTGAGGACGCCCGGCAGCGCCCGGAGGAAGGCGTCCACCTCTTCGTCGCCGATGATCAGCGGCGGCATGAGCCGCACGACATCGGGGGCGGGCGCATTCACCAGGAGTCCGGCGTCCTGAGCCGCCTGCTGCACCCGGGGTGCGAGGGGCTCGGTGAGCACGATACCCAGCAGAAGGCCCGCACCACGGACGTGGGAGACCAGCGGGTGGCCCAGCCCCTCGATTCCGTTGCGCAGTTTCTCGCCGAGACGCTTCACCTCGTCCAGCGCCGCCCCCGCCGCGAGCGTGTCCAGTACGGCGAGTCCGGCGGCGCACGCCACGGGGTTGCCGCCGAAGGTGGTGCCGTGCTGGCCGGGCTTCAGCAGCTCGGCCGTCTCGCCGAACGCGACGGTCGCGCCGATCGGCAGTCCGCCGCCCAGCCCCTTGGCCAGGGTGACGATGTCCGGCTCCACACCGTGCGCCTGGTGCTCGAACCACTGGCCGCAGCGGCCGATACCGGTCTGCACCTCGTCGAGGACGAGCAGGGTGCCGGTGGCCCGGGTGATCTCGCGGGCTGCCCGCAGATAGCCCTTGGGCGGCACGACCACACCGTTCTCGCCCTGGATCGGCTCGATGATCACGAACGCGGTGTCCTCGGTGACGGCCGCGCGCAGCGCGTCGGCGTCCCCGAAGGGCACATGCGTGACATCGCCGGGCAGCGGCAGGAAGGGCTGCTGTTTGCCGGGCTGGCCGGTGAGGGAGAGCGAACCCATGGTGCGGCCGTGGAAGCCCCCGGTGGTGGCGACCATACGGGTACGGCCCGTCAGCCGGCCGATCTTGAAGGCGGCCTCGTTCGCCTCGGCACCGGAGTTGCAGAAGAAGACCCGGCCCGGACGGCCGAACAGCTGGAGCAGCCGCTCGGCGAGCGCGACGGGCGGCTCGGCGACGAAGAGGTTCGAGACGTGGCCCAGGGAGGCGATCTGCGTGGAGACCGCCTCGACGACGGCGGGGTGGGCGTGGCCCAGCGCGTTCACCGCGATACCGCCGACGAAGTCGAGGTACTCGGTACCGTCCGCGTCCCAGACCCGCGCGCCCGCGCCGCGCACCAGGGAGAGCTTCGGTGTGCCGTAGTTGTCCATCAGCGCGCCCTGCCAGCGCTGCCGCAGTCCCTCGTTGCTCACTGGGCCTCCTCCTGCTCGTCCGGCACGACCATGGTGCCGATGCCCTCGTCGGTGAAGATCTCCAGAAGGATCGAGTGCTGGACACGGCCGTCGATCACCCGGGCGGTGGTGACCCCGTTGCGCACGGCGTGCAGACAGCCCTCCATCTTCGGGACCATGCCGCTGGAGAGATCGGGCAGCAGTCTCTCCAGCTGGGTGGCGGTGAGGCGGCTGATGACCTCGTCGCTGTGGGGCCAGTCCTCGTAGAGGCCCTCGACGTCCGTGAGGACCATCAGCGTCTCGGCGCCCAGCGCCGCAGCGAGTGCCGCAGCCGCCGTATCAGCATTGACGTTGTAGACATGTCCGTCGTCCTGGGAGCGGGCGATCGAGGAGACGACCGGGATGCGGCCGTCGGCGAGCAGCGCCTCGATCGCGCCGGTGTCGATGGCCGTGATCTCGCCGACCCGGCCGATGTCGACCAGTTCGCCCTCGATGCGTGGCCGGTGCTTGGTGGCGGTGATGGTGTGGGCGTCCTCACCGGTGAGACCGACGGCCAGCGGGCCGTGCTGGTTGAGCAGGCCGACGAGCTCGCGCTGGACCTGGCCGGCGAGGACCATGCGCACGACGTCCATCGCCTCGGGCGTCGTCACCCGCAGTCCGGCCTTGAACTCGCTGACCAGGCCGTGCCGGTCGAGCTGGGCGCTGATCTGCGGGCCGCCGCCGTGCACCACGACGGGCTTCAGACCGGCGTGCCGCAGGAAGACGACGTCCTGGGCGAAGGCGGCCTTCAGGTCCTCGTCGATCATGGCGTTGCCGCCGAACTTGATGACCACGGTCCTGCCGTGATGGCGGGTCAGCCAGGGCAGGGCCTCGATGAGGATCTGCGCCTTCGGCAGTGCGGTGTGCTTTCGTGTGCTCATGAGCTGTACGCGCTGTTCTCGTGGACGTAGTCGGCGGTGAGGTCGTTGGCCCAGATGACCGCCGACTCGTTTCCGGCCGCCAGGTCGGCGGTGATCCGCACCTCGCGGTAGCGCATGTCGACGAGGTCCCGGTCCTCGCCCACGGACCCGTTCCTGCAGACCCAGACGTCGTTGATGGCGACGTTCAGCCGGTCGGGCTCGAAGACGGCACCGGTCGTACCGATGGCGGACAGCACCCGTCCCCAGTTGGGGTCCTCGCCGTGGATGGCGCACTTCAGCAGGTTGTTCCGCGCGATGGAACGCCCGACCTCCACGGCGTCCTCCTCGCTGGCCGCGTTCACCACCTCGATGCGGATGTCCTTGCTGGCACCCTCCGCGTCACCGATCAGCTGGCGGGCGAGGTCGTCGCACACCGCCCGGACCGCCTCGGCGAACTCGGCGTAGGCGGGAGAGACCCCGGCCGCCCCCGACGCCAGCAGCAGCACCGTGTCGTTCGTCGACATGCAGCCGTCGGAGTCGACCCGGTCGAAGGTGAGACGGGTCGCGTCCCGCAGGGCCCGGTCCAGGGTGGGAGCGTCCAGATCGGCGTCCGTGGTGAGGACGACCAGCATGGTGGCAAGACCGGGTGCGAGCATGCCCGCGCCCTTGGCCATGCCGCCCACCGTCCAGCCGTCCCGGGTGACCACGGACGTCTTGTGCACCGTGTCGGTGGTCTTGATCGCGATGGCGGCCTTCTCGCCCCCGTGCGCGGAGAGCTCCTTCGCCGCCTTCTCCACGCCCGGCAGCAGCTTGTCCATGGGAAGCAGCACGCCGATCAGCCCGGTGGACGCGACCGCGACCTGGCCGGCGCCGACCTCCAGCACCTCGGCGGCCTTCTCGGCCGTGGCGTGGGTGTCCTGGAAGCCCTTGGGGCCGGTGCACGCGTTGGCGCCACCGGAGTTGAGCACCACCGCGGCCAGCTCGCCGCCCTTGACGACCTGCTCGGACCAGAGCACCGGCGCGGCCTTGACGCGGTTGGAGGTGAAGACGCCCGCAGCCGTGCGGCGGGGTCCGTTGTTGACCACGAGGGCCAGGTCGGGGTTGCCGCTCTCCTTGATCCCGGCGGCGATACCCGCCGCCGTGAATCCCTTGGCCGCCGTGACACTCACTGTGCTTCTCCCCTCGCCCCGCCGCGGTCACGGCCGGTGTCGCTGTCGCCGGCACGCCCCGAAGGCGCGCCCGTCGTCCTCATCAGCGGCCCGTCGGCCGCGCGTCCTCCCCCAGCTGCCGCTGGGCGGTACCCCTGGCTCACGGGGCGATCCCCACCGCGGAGAGCCCCGTGCCCTCGGGAAGCCCGAGAGCGATGTTCATGCTCTGCACCGCGCCGCCCGCGGTGCCCTTCGTCAGGTTGTCGATGGCGCTGATCGCGATCACCCGCCGCGCTGCCTCGTCGTACGCCACCTGGACGTGAACGGCGTTGGAGCCGTACACCGACGCGGTGGCGGGCCACTGGCCCTCCGGCAGGAGCTGGACGAACGGCTCGTCGGCGTACGCCTTCTCGTAGGCCGCCCGCACCGCGTCGGCCGTCGTGCCGGGCGCGGCCTTCGCGCTGCACGTGGCGAGGATGCCGCGGGCCATCGGGGCGAGTGTCGGCGTGAAGGAGACGGTGACCCGCTCGCCGGCCGACGCACTCAGGTTCTGGATCATCTCGGGGGTGTGGCGGTGGCCTCCGCCGACGCCGTACGGCGACATGGACCCCATGACCTCGGAGCCCAGCAGATGCGGTTTGAGCGCCTTGCCCGCCCCCGAGGTGCCGGTGGCGGCGACGATCACCGCGTCCGCCTCGACCAGGCCGTTCCCGTACGCGGGGCAGAGCGCCAGCGACACCGCCGTGGGGTAGCAGCCGGGCACCGCGATCCGCCTGGTCCCCGCCAGCGCGGCCCGTGCGCCGGGCAGCTCCGGGAGGCCGTAGGGCCAGGTACCGGCGTGCGGCGAGCCGTAGAAGGCTTCCCAGTCGGCCGCGTCCCGCAGCCGGAAGTCGGCGCCCATGTCGACGACGAGCACCTCGTCGCCGAGCTGTTCGGCGACTGCGGCGGACTGGCCGTGCGGCAGGGCGAGGAAGACCACGTCGTGCCCCGCCAGCACCTTGGCCTCGGTCGCCTCCAGCACACGTCCGGCGAGCGGCACCAGGTGGGGCTGGAGCGTCCCGAGCCGCTGGCCCACGTTCGAGTTGCCGGTCAGGGCGCCGATCTCGACCTCGGGGTGACCGAGGAGCAGGCGCAGCACCTCGCCGCCCGCGTACCCGCTCGCACCCGCCACTGCTGCTCGTACTGCCATCGGACCCTCCTCATCGATGGCATGACTATACGCATCTCTGCAGTTTTATGCAAAGGTATGCGGACGGTTTCCGGCCGGATCGCCGAGGGCCCGCACGGCACACGGCGTCGGGAGGCGAGGACGGGCGGCGGCCGGCCGGGACCCGTCGGGGCCATGGACCGCGTCCCCCCGGTCGCCGAGAAGCCCGGACGTCCACAGGGACATCCGGGCTTCTCCACGGCCGGGCACGGCCTCCAGGGGGTCAGGAACGCGGGGCGCCTGAACCCTCGCCGCGCTCCGCGTTCTTCTCCTTGATGCGCGCCGCTTCCTTGCGGACCTCTGCCTGGGTGGCCCGCTCCTTCTGGAGCCACTCGGGAAGGTCCTTCTTCAGCGCGTCGATCTGCTCCGTGGTGAGCGCCTCGGTGATGCCGCCGCGGGCGAGGCCGGCGATGGAGACGCCCAGCTTCGCCGCGACCACCGGGCGGGGGTGGGGGCCGTTGCGGCGCAGTTCCACCAGCCACTCGGGCGGGTCGGACTGCAGCGCGTTCAGCTCGGTGCGCGAGACGACACCCTCCTGGAACTCTGCGGGGGTGGCCTCGAGGTACACACCCAGCTTCTTCGCCGCGGTCGCGGGCTTCATCGTCTGGGCGGTCTGGTGCGACTTCATGGTGTCCAGGGTATCGAGCGTGTGCGCTATCTCCGACCACGGCCGGTAACCTGGCAGGGTGACAGGCTCGGAAGTATCCCCCTCGTTCCGGCTCGCGTACGTCCCGGGAGTGACGCCCGCCAAGTGGGTGCGGATCTGGAACGAGCGGCTGCCCGACGTCCCGCTGGCCCTCGTCCCGGTGACCGCCGGCGACGCGTGCGACCTGCTGCGGGGCCGTGACGCCGACGCGGGTTTCGTACGGTTGCCGGTCGACCGTACGGATCTCAGCGCGATCCCCCTGTACACCGAGACGACCGTGGTCGTGATCCCCAAGGATCACGTCGTGGCTGCCGTCGAGGAGGTGTCCGCCGAGGATCTCGCCGACGAGGTCCTGCTGCACCCCCTGGACGACGTCCTCGGCTGGGAGCGTCCGCCGGGGCGGCCCGCGAACGAACGCCCGGCCACGACCGCGGACGCAATCGAACTGGTGGCGGCGGGAGTGGGCCTGCTGGTCGTCCCGCAGTCGCTCGCCCGCCTGCACCACCGCAAGGACCTGATGTACCGGCCGCTCACGGACGCGCCCGAGTCGCGGGTCGCGCTGTCGTGGCCCGAGGACGAGACCACCGACCTGGTGGAACAGTTCATCGGGATCGTCCGCGGGCGGACCGTCAACAGCACCCGGGGACGCACACCGACGCCGCCGCAGCCCAAGGCCAAGCGCCCCGACAAGGACGGCGCGCGACGCAAGCCCGCGGCCGGCAAGGCGACCGGGAAGGCGACCGGCAAGAGCCCGCGAGGCGCTTCCGGCGGCCCCAAGGGTGGTTCCCGTGGCGGCTCGAAGGGCGGATCCGGCGGCGGCAGGCGCGGAAAGCCCGGCCGCCGGTCCTGACCGGCCCTTGTCCCTGATCCCCGCGGAGGACGACATGGGCGGTACGGGGATCCGATGCCCCGTACCGCCCATGTCGCGCGCCCTCCCGCCTCCGCGGCCGGTGACAGGCGGGTCCGCCGTCACGAGGTGGGCGACTCACCCGCCACCGGCGAGGAGGGGGACTCACCCGTCGTCGGCGACGCGGGCGACCGGCTCGTGCTCGGCGAGGAAGGCGACCGGCTCGCCTCGGGCGAGGACGACACCGGGACGGGCAGGTTGTACACATGCCCGGGTGTCACGATCCGTGTGATCGCCTGGCCGAAGAGGGTGCTGGGTTCCACCTGGCCCACCGTGCTGTCGGTGTTGAGGAGGACGACCAGGGTCGCCCGGGCCTCGGGCAGATAGATGGTGAGCGACTCGTACCCCGGCAGCGAACCGTTGTGGCCGATCCAGCCCTGCACATCGAAGATGCCCAGGCCGTACCCGACTCCCGTGATGGGCGTCGAGCCGGTCTTCAGACGCTCGGCCTGGGTCTGCGGGGTGAGCAGCGTGCCGGTGGCGACGGTGCGGGCCCAGGATCGCAGGTCGGTGAGGTCGGAGATCATCGCCCCCGCCGCCCAGCCCCAGGAGGGGTTCCAGTCCGTGGCGTTGCGGATCCCGCCCGACGCGGTCTCGAGCTGGTCGGTGTAGCCCTGGGGGTGGGGGTCGGGGAACGCGGCATCGGTCGGGAAGACGGTGTGGCGCAGCCCGGCCGGCTCCGTGACGTTCTGCTCGATGAACTCGTGCAGCGGCTGACCGCCGGCCTTCTCCACCACCAGGCCCACCAGGATGAGATTGGTGTTGGAGTACTCGAACCTCTCACCCGGCTGGAACTGGATCGGGTGCTTGAAGGAGTAGTCCAGCAACTCCCGCGGGCTGTAGGGCCGTCGGGGGTCGGCGGTCAGGGCCTCGACGAAGCCCTCGTCCTCCGAGTAGTTGAACAACCCGCTGCGCATGCCGGCCAGATCGCGCAGGGTGATCCGGTCGCCGTTGGGCACACCGTCGACGTACTTCGAGATCGGGTCGTCCAGGCCGACCTTCTTCCGGTCGACGAGTTCGAGCAGCGCGGTCACGGTGAAGGTCTTCGTCTCGCTGCCGATCCTGAAGTTCATATCGGTCTTCATGGGGGCGCCGGTGGCCTTGTCGGCGACGCCGAACGCGCGGACGTACTCCCCCTTGCCGGGGGCCGACAGTCCGACGACCACGCCCGGCACCCGCGTCTCGCGCATGACCGCCTGGATCGCGGCGTCCAGGCGCGCGGTGACGGCCTGGCCGAGCGGGGGGAACGCGGAGTCGGCGGACGGGGGAGCCGAGACGGAGGGGGACGGTTCGGGAACGGTTGCGCCATGGGCGCCTGCGCCGGCCGTCGGTACGGCGAGCATTCCGGCCGTGGTCAGTCCCACGCATGCCCTGCGCCAACGCGACTGAGTGCACCTCACGGGAGCCTCCTGCCAGACGAGGACGAAGTCCTTCACCAGGCTAGGCCGGGCCTGGGTCACCCGCATGGCGGCCCATCGCCGCGCGGCGCGCGGCCACGGCGCCGGCGGGCGGGGGCCCGGTCCCGGGACCACCGGTCCCGGCCGCGACGAGGGGACGCCCCGCCCGCGGTGACCGGTGCCGGCCGTGGCGGCCGGTACGGGCCGCAGGCGCGCGGCGGCCGCCGGGACGGCCGGCCCGTTCGTGATGCTGGGCGCCCTGCTGCTGGCGGCCGCGGGCCTGGGAGCCCGTCAGGGGCGGGACCCCGGCCCGCCCGGCGGGCGGGCCTCCGCCGCTCCCGGCCACCCGGCCGCCCCCGGGCGGGCCGTGAGCACCCGGGGCGCTGTCACGGGCGTCGGCCGGGCCACCGGTGCCGGCGCCGACAGCGGCGAGCGCGCCGCCGGGCGGCACCCGGGCGCGGAGCCGCGCACGGACCCGGAAGCCTCCGCTCATCGCATGTGATCACAGCCGAAACACATAGAGGGAAGCTACAAACCATGAACACCGGAGTCCGTGGTTCCCCGCATCCGTGTATACCCATCCACCTTGGCAGAGTGGGCGTCACGTTGATCAACTCCCCGCACACAAGCACGCGGGGAGTTGTATCTCCACTACAAAGGAGCCTCATATGAGTGCACGGAGCAACGATGTGGTGGTCACGGGTCTGGGAGCCACGACGCCGCTCGGCGGTGACGTCGACTCGACCTGGTCCGCGATGCTGGCCGGGCGTTCCGGCATCAGCGCCATCGAGGACGACTGGGCGGCCGCACTGCCCGTACGCATCGCCGGCCGGCTGGCGGTCGAGCCGACCGCGAGCCTGGACCGGGTGCAGGCCCGCCGGATGGACCGCTGCGAGCAGACGGCCCTGGTCGCCGCCCGTGAGGCGTGGGCCGACGCGGGTGCGCCCGTGGTCGAACCGGAGCGGCTGGCCGTGGTGATCGGCACGGGTACCGGCGGCGCGCTGACCATGCTGGGCCAGGACGATGTGCTGGAATCCTCCGGGGTACGACGTGTATCGCCGCACACCGTGCCCATGCTGATGGCGAACGGTCCCGCCGCGTGGGTCAGTATCGAGCTCGGCGCGCGCGGCGGCGCCCACACGCCCGTCAGCGCCTGCGCCTCCGGTGCCGAAGCGATCGCGATGGGCCTGGATCTCATCCGTCTCGGCCGGGCGGACGTGGTCGTGGCGGGCGGCACCGAGGCCTGCATCCACCCCCTGCCCCTGGCCGGGTTCGCCCAGGCCAGAGCCCACTCCACCCGCAACGACTCGCCCGAGCTGGCGTCCCGGCCCTTCGACGTCGACCGGGACGGATTCGTCATCGGTGAGGGCTCCGCCGTGGTCGTCCTGGAGCGGGCCGAGTTCGCCGCCGCCCGCGCCGCCCGCCGCCACGCCACCCTGGCGGGCGCCGCCGTCACGTCGGACGCCCACCACATCACGGCCGCTCACCCGGAGGGCCAGATCCGTGCCATGCGCCTGGCCGTGGCCTCGGCGGGGCTGTCCCCGGCAGACGTCGACCATGTCCATGCCCATGCGACGTCCACCCCCTCGGGCGATCTCGCCGAGGCCCGGTCGATCACCGAGGCCATCGGCACCCACCCGGCGGTCACCGCGACCAAGTCGATGACCGGCCACCTGTTCGGAGCGGCGGGGGCGATCGGCGCGATCGCGGCGATCCTCGCGGTCCGCGACGGCGTCGTCCCCGCGACCCGGAACCTCGACACCCTCGACCCGGAGGTGAAACTCGACATCGTGACGGGAGCGCCCCGGCGGGGCCCGGTGGGCGCGGCACTGACGAACTCCTTCGGGTTCGGCGGCCACAACGCCTCACTGGTCTTCACCCCCTAGGGAGGCTCCGGACAGTATCGGCGTCCGCCCGGAGGGCGGGGGCCGCGGCGTCCGGTGCGTGCGATCGCACGGCGCAGGAGGGAGTCGACGCGGCGGGGGTACCCCCGTGCCCGGAGGGCTGCGAGACGCGTCGGCGACCGTCGACCGACGACAACGCGGCGTGGGGCACCTCCCGTGCCCGGAGGGCTCCGGGGGAGAGCGTGCGGGGCGTCGCGGTCAACGCGAGACCTTCCGGACCCGGCCCAGGGATCGTCACCCCGCAGGGGGCGCTGCTCGGGCGGGGGCCGCCGGCCGTACGGCGCGGGGACCGCGGCGCGGTGG
The DNA here is from genome assembly GCF_036322365.1 of Streptomyces sp. SP18CS02. Lineage (NCBI taxonomy): Bacteria > Bacillati > Actinomycetota > Actinomycetes > Kitasatosporales > Streptomycetaceae > Streptomyces > Streptomyces sp. SP18CS02. Next base: position 262,495 of record NZ_JAQYXC010000266.1, on the reverse strand, counting down.
TCCCCGGACGGCCGCCCGCCTGCGGGGTCGGGCGCGCGGCACGGTGGGGGCACCGGTCCGCCGCGCCTGCCCGCCGGGGCCGGGTCCCGGGTCGTCCCGGCCCGGGGGACCGCGTCGGCCGGGTGGGCCGGGTGGGCGGGTCCGGCGCGCTCGGTTGCTGATGCGGACACGGCTGCCCGCCCCGCGGGGGCTGTTGTCCTGGCCCCAGGGGTGGCAGCCTCGGACAGGGGCGCCGGCCGGTCCACGGGGCCCGGGGGCCTTCGTCCAGGGCGGCACGGAAGCGGAAGCAGGGGTGACGATCACGGTGACCGGCACGACGGCCCGGATGGCGGATATCGCGCGCGCTGCGGCCGGCGGCCCGAGCGGCGCGCTGTGGAGTCTCGACGCCGAGGAACGGCAACTGGACGCGCGCCTGGTCCGGCTGGCTCCCGGGGCCGGGGCCGACGCGTGCGCGCGGGCCGGCACCGACGTACTGCTGTATGTCGTCGAGGGCACCGGCCGGCTGGGTGACGGCCCGGACGCCCAGCCGCTGGAGCCCGGGTGCGCGGTGTGGCTTCCGCGCGGGGAGAGCCGCGCCGTGCGGGCGGGGCCGGACGGTCTGGCCTGCCTCACGGTGCGCCGCCGCCGTCCCGGGCCCCTGGCACCGGAGGCCGGGGAGCGGGAGGGTGGTGAGCCGCCCTGTCTGCTGGACCGGGTGTGTCCCGAGTGCGGACGGCTCGCACCGGACGGGACCGATGTCGGATATTGCGGTCGGTGCGGGACGCGGCTCGCCCCGGAGTGACCGCCGTGACGCGGCGACGCGGCCGGGCTGGGCCGCGTCGCCTCGGCTCACTTCTTCACGGCCCTCAGCACGACGAACTTGGAGTCGCTGGCGACCAGCTCGCTGTTGCCGAAGATGCGCCGCAGCGTCACATGGTGGCCGAGGTGCCGGTTGCCGACGACCCACAGCTCGCCGCCGGGCCGCAGCGCGTGCCGGGCGCCCTGGAACATGCGCCGGGCCGTCATGTCGGTCATCGCCTGATGGCTGTGGAACGGCGGGTTGTTCAGGACCAGGTCGACGGAGTCCGCGGGGAAGCCCGCGAGGCCGTCACCCACCATGAACTCCGCCGTGGCGCCGGGTCGCGCGTTGACCCGGAAGGTCTCCTCCGCCGACGCCACCGCCTGGTACGACTCGTCGATGAAGGCCAGTCCGGCGTCCGGATCGGCCAGCGAGACGGCGAGGCCCACCACGCCGTTGCCGCATCCCAGGTCCACGACGCGGGCGTCGCCGAGCCCCTGCGGCAGGTGCCGCAGGAAGAAGCGGGTGCCGATGTCGAGGCGGTCGGCGCAGAAGATCCCGGCGTGGTTGACAGTGGTGCGGCCCCCGACGGTGGCGGCGTCGTCGGGCAGCTCATAGCGGTGGGGCCAGGGGCTCGGGGTCCGCGCCCGCCCCGGGTCGGGCGTACAGAAGATGAGACGCGCCTTCTTGACCGCCAGCGAGGTGCGGGTCGGCCCGATGATCCGCTCGAACAGCTTGAGGGTGGAGGTGTGGATCTCCTTGACCATGCCGGTGCCGACGACCAGCGTCCCGGCGTGCACGGCGGGGGCCAGCCGGTGCAGCTGGTCCTCCAGGAGCGCGAGGCTCTTGGGGACGCGCACCAGCAGGACGTCGATCCGCTCGGGCGGCGCGTCCCGGGTGGTCAGCAGCCGGACGGCCGACGCGTCGACACCGTTGCGCGCGAGGTTGGCGCGGGTCGCCTCGCGGGTGAGGAAGGAGTCGGTGATCTGTACGGGGTGGTGCTCGGCGAGGGAGGTGACCAGGGCGCCCCACCGGTCGCCGACCACCGCGACGGTGCCGGAGAGCCGGGGGACGTCGGGTTCGGCCAGATGCCTCAGCAGGTACTCGTCGGCCGCGTCCCAGGCGCGCAGGGTGTCGCGCGGGTCCTCGGGGAAGCGGGCGAGGTCGAAAGCGCCATAGGACGTGGTCAAGCGGTTCATCGTGCCCTCAGGCTAGCCGGTCGCCCCCCGGAGGGCCCGTCCGGGCTCGCGAGGGGGCGGCGGACTCCCCCGAGCCCGGGGGACGGACCCGAGCCCGGGGGACGGAAACCCGCGAGGGCGAGGTCCTGCTCCTCCCGGGCGCTCGGCACCCGCTCTCCGCGGGAGGGGGTGGTCAGCGGGTGAGTTCCTCGTAGGCGGTGCGCAGCCTGTGTACGCCCTCGGCGATCTCGGGCGGCCCCGCCACGCCCGCGAAGCTCAGCCGCACATGGCCGGCCGGGCGCTCCGCGCAGAAGTACGGCCGGCCGGGGGCGACGGCCACGCCAGCGCGCAGCGCAGCGGCGACCAGGGCGGGCTCGTCGGCCGTGTCGGGCAGGCGCAGCCAGAGGTGGTAGCCCCCGGAGGGGACGTGGGGCAGGAGAAGGTCGGGCAGGTTCATGGCGAGCGCGGCGGTCATGGTGTCGCGGCGGTGCTTCAGCTCGGCCGAGACGGCACGCAGGTGCCGGCTCCAGGCGGGAGAGCCCACCAGTTCGAGGGCCGCCTCCTGGAGGGGCCTCGGTACGAAGAAGCTGTCGACCACCTGGATGGCGCGCAGCCGCTCCAGCACCGGCCCCCGGGCGGTCAGCGCGCCGACCCGCAGGCTGGGGGAGGTCGGCTTGGTGAGCGAGCAGACGTGGACCACGACGCCGTCCGGGTCGTCGGCGGCGAGGGGCGCGGGGAGCTGCCCCGCGTCGTCGTGCACGAGGCGGCGGGCGAAGTCGTCCTCCACGACGAAGGCGCCCGCCTCGCGTGCGATGCGGACCACCTCGCGACGCCGCTCCCCGGCGAGGACCGCGCCGGTGGGGTTCTGGAAGAGGGGCTGGCCGACGAAGACCCGGGCGCCGGTGGCCCGGAAGGCGGCGGCGAGCAGGTCGGGGCGCACTCCCTCGGCGTCGGCCGGCACGGGAACGGGGCGCAGCCCCGCGGCGCGGGCGACCGCCAGCATGCCGGGGTAGGTGGGGGACTCGACGAGGACCGGAGCGCCGGGCGGGGCGAGGGCGCGCAGGGCGGTGGTGATCGCCGACTGGCCGCCCGCGGTGATCAGCACCTCGGCCGCGGTGACGGTGCCGCCGATCTCCCGGGCGAACCATTCGCGCAGTTCGGGCAGGCCGTCGGTGGGCGGTCGGCCCCAGGCGCCGGGGCGCCGGCCGGCTCGGGCGAGCGCGGCGGCGAGCGCCCGTTCGGGCTGGAGGGTGGGGTGGAGGTAGCCGCCGTTGAACTCGATGACACCGGTGTGGGGTGCGGCCAGGGTGACCAGGACGCCGGACGCGTCGACGGAGCGCGGGACCAGCTCCTGCGCGGAGTCGGCGCTGAGCGCCACCTCCTGCCAGGAGGTGTCACCCGGCGCGGGCGTCCCGGTGCGGGGCCGCGACCGGAAGGCTCCCGCGCCGGGCCGGGTGGTGACGAGACCCTCGGCGGCGAGCTGGGCGAGGGCGCGGGAGACCGTCACCGGCGAGACCCGGTGCCGCTCCACGAGCGTCCTGCTCGACGGTAGCTTCTCACCTGGCGAGTAGCGGTTCAGCTCTCGCCTCAGGGAATTCGCCAGTTCAGCCACACTGCTACGCTCTTGCATGACAGCACAGGATAGCGCTACTCGTACAACGCCGATAGCGGTCGGCAGCGGCACCCTGCTCGCGGGCCTGGGGGTCGTCGCCTTCTCGCTCACCTTCCCGTCCACCGTGTGGGGGCTGGAGAGTTTCGGACCCTGGTCGCTGGTGGCCGTGCGCAGCACGCTCGCCGCCCTGATCGCAGGCGGGTTCCTGCTGGCGTTGCGCGTGCCGCTCCCGGCCCGTCGCCACTGGGCAGGTCTGGCGGTGGTCGGAGGCGGAGTGGTGATCGGCTTCCCGTTGCTCACCACACTCGCGCTGCAGACCTCCAGCACGTCGCACGCCGCCGTAGTGGCGGGGCTGCTGCCGCTGACGACCGCCGCGTTCGCCGCCGTACGCACCGGGCGGCACCCCTCGCGCACCTTCTGGCTGGCGGCCCTCGCCGGGGCGGCGGTGGTCCTCACGTTCACCGTGTGGCAGAGCGGAGGCGGCCTGTCGACCGGTGACCTCTATCTGTTCGGCTCCCTGCTGGTGTGCGCCGCCGGGTACACCGAGGGCGGCCGGCTGGCCCGGGTGATGCCCGGCTGGCAGGTGATCGGCTGGGCCCTGATCATGTGCCTGCCCCTGGCCGTCGCCGGGTCGGCCGTCGCGCTCTCCTTCGAGCCGGTGCGGCTGACCGCCCACGGGGTGATCGGCCTCGTGTGGGTGGCCGCCGGGTCCACGTTCTTCGGCCTGTACGTCTGGTACCGCGGCATGGCGTCGATCGGTATCGCCAAGGCCAGCCAGCTCCAGCTGGCCCAGCCCCTGCTCACCCTCGTCTGGTCGGTGTTCCTGCTCGGCGAGCCGCTGGCCGCCGCGGCCCCGGTGGCGGCCGGAGCGGTCCTGGTGTGCATCGCGGTCACCCAGCGCACCGACGCCTGAAGTGACGCGGACCACACCTGCGGACGTAGACTCCCCCTACGGAACATGGAACGACCCACGGACCATGGAACGACTCCGAGAACGCAACCACGTACCACCGGCGCGAGGAGGTCACCCCCGATGCAAGCAACTGTGGGCGACACCTTGCTGGTCCACGGCAGGACCGTCGGCCAGCACGACAGGACCGCGGAGGTCGTCGAAGTCCTCGGGACGAACGGCACTCCCCCGTACCGCGTCCGCTTCGCGGACGACGGGCACGAAGCCCTGATGTCCCCGGGCCCCGACACCGTCGTACGCCACAAGGAACCCGGCTAGGGTCTTCCGTCTCTTCCGTTTCGGACGACTACGCGGCGAGGCGCGGTGCCGGACTTCGCGAGCCCGGCGGGAACCGACGCCCTGTCCGCGGCCCGGTCCGCCCGGGTCAGCGTTCACGCGGGCGGGCCCGGACCTCCGCCGGGTAGTGATCGGCCACCACCCTGGCCATCGCCCCGATGCGATCCGTCATGACCTCCTTGGCGGCGAAGAAGACGTGGCCGTCCACGTTCTCGTACTCGGCGGCCAGGGTGAGGTGGCGGGAGAGTTCGGCCGGGTCCTGCCAGGCTGCGGGCTGGCCGGTGGCGCCGGCCTTGTACAGCGCCTCGCCGATGCGGAGCGTGACGCCCGTGCCGTGCACCACGTCGTTCCACCAGGGCACCAGCTTGGCGTAGTCGGCGGCCGCGAAGCCGATGTTCCAGTAGAGCTGGGGCACGACGTGGTCGATCCAGCCCTCCCGGACCCATCTGCGCGTGTCCGCGTACAGGTCGTCGTAGGTCTGCACCCCGGCCCTGGTGTCCGAGCCCAACGGGTCGGTGTCGGCGTTGCGCCAGACCCCGAACGGGCTGATCCCGAACGCGACGTCCGGCTTGATCTCCTTGATCCGTACGGACATCTCGGACACCAGCAGATCGATGTTGTTCCGCCGCCAGGCCGCCCGGCCGGGGAAGCCCGAGCCGTGCTCCGCGTACGCCGCGTCGTCGTCGAAGACCTGCCCGGCGACCGGGTAGGGGTAGAAGTAGTCGTCGAAGTGCACGGCGTCGATGTCGTAGCGGCGTACCGCGTCGAGCATCGCGTCCTGGACGAACCGCCGGACCTCGGGCAGCCCGGGGTTGTAGTAGAGCTTCCCGCCGTAGGGCAGCACCCAGTGCGGACGCAGCCGGGCCGGATGGCCCTCGGCCAGCTTCGCCGGGTCGGTGTGCGTGGCCACCCGGTACGGGTTGAACCAGGCGTGCAGCTCCAGACCACGCCGGTGGGCCTCCGTGACGGCGGTGCCGAGGGGGTCCCAGCCGGGGTCCTTGCCGGGTACGCCGGTCAGGTACTGCGCCCACGGCTCGTATGACGAAGGCCACAGGGCGTCGGCGGTGGGCCGCACCTGGAAGACAAACGTGTTCAGCCGTCGCTCCACCGCCGTGTCCAGGTGGGCCAGCAGCTCCGCGCGCTGCTGGTCGGCCGTGAGCCCTGGCTTGGACGGCCAGTCGCGGTTGGCCACCGTGGCGAGCCACACACCGCGCGTCTCCGCGTCACCGGCCTGCCCTCCCCCGCCGCCGGCGCGGCGCCCGTGCGGCTTCCCGGCCCCGCCCGCCTCCCCGCCCGGCCGCCGGCCGGACGCCGCCGCGCCGGCGTCCGCGCCGGTCAGCATCGCGGCCAGCGCCCCGGCCGCGCCGGCCATGATGCCGCGCCTGCCAATTCCACCCGAACGTCGCATTCCTCACCCCTCACCGGTCGGATCGCCCCGCCGTACGCGCAGAGCATGCCCGGCCCGGGGGGCCATCCATCCGTGCGAACGGAGTAACGTCGTGGCGTCGAGGCGGGCGCCGGAATCACACGGGGGACCCGCCGCACGGAAGACCAGTGAAAGGCACGAGGTGACGGACACAATGGCCGACATTGCACGCGTCGGAGTGGTGGGCTGCGGCCAGATGGGCGCGGGCATCGCGGAGGTGTGCGCCCGCAGCGGCCTCGAGGTGAAGGTCGCCGAGACCACCGGCGAGGCCCTGGAGATCGGCCGTACAAGGCTCTTCAACTCGCTCTCCAAGGCCGCCGAACGCGGCAAGATCACCGAGGAGGAGCGCGACGCGACGCTGGCCAGGCTCAGCTTCACGACGGACCTCGGGGAGTTCGCCGACCGTGACCTGGTCATCGAGGCGGTCGTCGAGAACGAGCAGGTCAAGACCGAGATCTTCCAGATCCTGGACCAGGTGGTGACCCGGCAGGACGCCATCCTGGCCTCCAACACCTCCTCCATCCCGCTGGTGAAGCTGGCCGTCGCGACCTCCCGCCCCGACCAGGTCATCGGCATCCACTTCTTCAACCCGGCCCCGGTGCAGCAGCTCGTCGAGCTGATCCCGGCCCTGACCACCTCCGAGGGCACCATCAGCCGCGCCCAGGCCGTTGTCGAGAAGGTCCTGAACAAGCACGCGATCCGTGCCCAGGACCGCTCCGGCTTCGTCGTGAACGCGCTGCTGATCCCCTACCTCCTCTCCGCGATCCGGATGTTCGAGTCGGGCATCGCCAGCCGTGAGGACATCGACAACGGCATGGAGATGGGCTGCGCCCACCCGATGGGCCCGCTCAAGCTGTCCGACCTGATCGGCCTGGACACGGTCGCCTCGGTCGCCGACTCGATGTACGCCGAGTTCAAGGAGCCGTTGTACGCCGCTCCCCCGCTGCTCCAGCGGATGGTGGACGCGGGGCGCCTGGGCCGCAAGACCGGTTCCGGCTTCTACCCGTACCAGTAGGGCGCCCGGCCGGAGCTCCTCCGGCCGGGGGGTCGGACCGCGTTCCGCGGCTCAGGCCAGCCGCAGATGGTGCAGCATCAGCAGCCCGGCCGCCATGCCGGCGGCCGGGATCTCGCCGCGGGCGATCATGTCGGGCACCAGCTTCAGCGGTATCCACTCGCGGCGTGACGACTCGAAGTCGTCCTGCGGAGGGCCGGTGTAGGTCGCCTCCTCCGCCCAGTACAGATGGTGACGGGCGTCGGTGAGCCCGTTGGACGGCTCGACGGTGAGGAGATGCTGGAGCGGGCCGGGACGCCACCCCGTCTCCTCCTCCATCTCCCGGGCCGCCGCCGCCTCGATGTCCTCACCGTCCTCGACGACGCCGGCGGCGAGTTCCCAGCCCCAGCTGTCCGTGATGAATCGGTGCCGCCAGAGCAGTAGCACCTCGTTCGCCTCGTTGACCACCGTCGCCACGGCGACCGGCCTGAGCCGGATGAGGAAGTGGTCGAGGTGCCGGCCGTCGGGGAGAGCGACATCCGCCAGGTTGACCTTGAACCAACGGTTCTCGTACACAGTTTGTTCGTTTAGATTCGTCCACTGCACTTCTCTGCCACCTTCCGACAAGTAGATGGCAATATCGCAGCAGGCGCACGCTCACAGCGGAACGCGCAGAGCGCCGTCGATGAGCTCGGCCGCCTCGTGTGCTTCACCGCACCCGCTCGCCACCAGATGCTCACGTACCACGCGGAGCCGGTCCCTCAGTCGCTGGGACTCCATCCCTCGGGCCCTCTCTGCCATTTCGACCGCCGTCCGCGCGGCCCGGTCGTCCTCGCCCTGCCGCAACTCGATCTGGCTCAGCATGGCGAGCCGGTGGACCCTGCCCCGGTCGTGCGCCGGTGTCCGCACGGCGGCCGTGGCGTGCTCGTGCGCGGCCGCCAGATCACCCAGACACGACAGCGCTTCCGCGACCTGGACGTTGACCAGGCCCGGCTGGACGTACCCGGTCTCGTCCGGCTCATGACCCGGCCGGATCCGCTCGGCCTCCGTCTCCGCCCGCCGGATGCACCGCAACGCCCCGGTGCCGTCGCCGAGATGCGCGTACGACTTCGCCTGCATCGCGTGCAGGTCCGCGGCCAGGGCCGGGGTGATCTGCCGCCCGGCGGCGCGCAGTGCCGCCTCCGCGAAGGCCACCGCCTGCCGGTACTCCCCCATGAACAGCGACTGGTTGACCAGCAGCGCGATCACATAGGCCCCGAGCCCGCGGTCCCCGCTCGCCTTCGCCAGCCGCAGCGCCTGGTGGAAGTAGCGCTGGGCCAGTCCGTGCGCGTCGGAGTCGTACGCGCAGATGCCGGCCACCGCCACCAGGCCGCCCGTCGCCCGGTGCAGCTGCCGGCCGAGCGAGTCGCTGTAGCCGCCGCGCAGCAGGGGAGCCGTCTCCGCGTTGAGGAACCCGACGATCCGGGCCCGGGTGGCGATGCCGCCGGCCCTGCGGTACATCAACTCGTAGTGCGCGCGGGCGGCGCGCAGCATGGTGACGTCGGACATGCTGACGCGGTTCCGGCCGTCCCGCGAGACGTCCGCGTCCTCCGGCGGGTTCTCCCACTCCCAGACGGGCATCACGGCGGGCGTTCCCGTCATGGCCTGCGCCCCGAGTATGTGCGGCCGTTGCTGTTCGTCGGAGCGCCACAGGGCGGTGGCGCGTTCCACGAAGCCGCAGAGCGGCGATCCGTGGGGGACGGCCTCACCCGGCACACCGAGCCCGATGTCGTCGAGGGTGACGGCCCGGCGCAGACGGGCGGCCAGCACCTCGCAGATCAGATCCGGCACCTGGCCGCGCGGTCGCTGCCCCTTCAACCACCGGGCCACGGCCGTGTGTTCGTACCGCAACGCCAGACCCCTCGCCCGGCCCGCGTGGTTGACGTGCGCGGCCAGTCCGGCGTGAGAGATCCCCGCCTCGTCGAGCAAGGCATCGAGCAGGGTGTTGGGCTGCATGGGCCCCTCCGGTGGCTCGGCGGCCCCAGGGTAGTGGAGCCGGATTCGCACGGGGTGTGAACGGAATGCCCGTATCCGTGCCCCGTGCGCTCTGCCGCCATGCGCCCCGCACCGGTTGACTGAACCTCTCTCACGGAGGAGCTGCTTCCCTCGGAGGCACTGCCTCTACGGAGGAGCCGCCTCCCGCGGAGGCGGCCGGGCCGCCGGCTCCCCCTCGTAACAGTACGGCGGCCCGTTCGGCGCCGTCCGTCCTGCTGGTCTGCCCGACACTCCGCGGCAGGACGGACGGCGGCGGCAGGTGCCCTACGGCCCGGACCCGGCTCGCGCACGGGGGCCGGCGCGCATGGTCACGACAGGGAGAAAGGAGCCGATGCGAAGGGACGAGGCACGGCGGACGCGTGCCCGGCGACGCGTCCCGCCGGGCACGGTCCGAAAGGATGCCACCGCACCCCGTGGACGGCCCCTGGTGGGGAGCGTGCGGGGCGTCGCGGGCCCGGCACGATCGGCGAGACACCCCCCTAGCGGCTGAAGGGCGCGGGCCGGGTGCGGCACGGTCCCGGTTCCGCGGACTGCGGCGCCGCCCGGGGCCGGTCGTTCCGCAGGACCAACAGGGCCACGTCGTCGGCGAGCCGCCCGCCGGTGTGGCGCAGCAGCGCCGAGTGCACGCGGTCGATCACGGCTGCCGGAGCCGTCGGCGCGCCCAGGGCCGTCTCGGCCAGCACCTCTTCGAGGCGGAAGAACCGCCCTGCCGCGTCCCGGGCGTCCTCCGCCCCGTCGGTGTGCAGGAAGAGCGCCTCGCCGGGCAGCAGCCGCGTGCACCGGTGCTCGGGCAGGTCGTCCGGCAGCGGGAAGGTGCCGAGCGGCGGCAGCGGGTCGCCCGCCGCGAGGCGTTCGGCGCGCGTGCCCAGCCGGTAGGGCCACGGGTGCCCGCAGTTCAGGGCCAGCACATCACCGGCCTGGCAGATCTCCAGCAGCAGAACGGTGACGAACTCCTCCGCCGAGGGGCTGTTCGGATCCCGTCCCCCGGACACCGGGTGCTCGTCGCGGGCCCGCTCCCTCAGATGCCGTGCGAGGGCGCGGTCCAGCCGCCGCAGCACCCCGCCGAGTTCGGGCTCGTCGTGCGCGGCCTCGCGGAAGCTGCCGAGCACCGCGGCGACCACGCCCAGCGCCGACAGCCCGTGCCCCCGTACGTCCCCGATGACCACACGTACGCCGTAGGGGGTGATCACCGCCTCGTACAGGTCACCGCCCACCGCCGCGCCCCGGGCCGAGGAGAGCTGGCTCGCGGCGATCGACAGGCCGTCCAGACAGGGCGGCAGCGGCCGCAGCAGCACCTGCTGGGTGGCGTGGGCGATGGCCTTGACCTGCTTGAGCTCCCGGGCCGGGCCTCGCCGGATGCCCCAGACGAGGCCGGTGCCGACGGTGAAGAAGACGACGCTCGTGGCGATCCGGGTGGCCAGCCCGTCCTGCTGGGCCAGCGGACAGGTCAGCCTCCAGGTCACGGCGACGGCCCCCCAGACCGCCGGCAGGGCCAGGGGCGCCAGCCGGCCCAGCCAGGAGCGGCCTCGTACCGCTCGGCGTCGCCGCGGCGCGAGGAAGGCGTTCCAAGACCTGCAACGAATCATGCGGACGGCCCCTTCTCCAGGCGCCTTGTCGAGGCACCATCCTCAAGGCCCTGCAGCCGCAAGCCCGCCCCTGCGGCCGGGACGATTCTGTCGACCGCCCCGGCCGCGGGGGAACAGCAACCGGACATCTCACCTGAAAGAGTGAGCAACGCCGCCTGGTGCGGAAAGGCCCGAAGGGCGGGTCCGGTGGCCCGGACCCGCCCTTCGGGGACGCTCTACGACGTTCAGGCGCCGCGCAGCACCGCGCCGGTCCGCTCGGCGGCCAGGGCCACCGCGGCGTCACGGGCGGCGGACGCCTCCTCGACGGTCAGCGTGCGGTCCGCGGCACGGAACCGCAGCGCGTACGCCAGGGACTTGGCGTCCTCGCCGATCTGCTCGCCGGTGAAGACGTCGAACAGCCGGATGGACTCCAGCAGCTCGCCGGCGCCCTCGCGCAGGGCGCTCTCGACGTCGGCCGCGGGCACGTCCCGGGCGACGACCAGGGCGACGTCCTGGGTCGCGACCGGGAACGCCGAGATCCGCGGCGCGCGCACCGGGCCGGCCGAGGCCCGCTCGACGAGGTCGAGGTCGAGCTCCATCGCACTGGTGCGGGCGGGCAGGCCGAGCGCCTTGACGACGCGCGGGTGGAGCTCACCGGCGTGGCCGACGACGCGCTCGGTGCGCTCGTCGTCCTCGGTGACCACGACGGCGAGCTGGGCGCAGCGGCCCGGGTGCCACGGTCCGTACTGGCCCTGCCGCACGATCAGCTCGGCACCGGCCTCGCGGGCGACGGTCCGGGCGGCCTCGACGGCGTCGGCCCAGTCGGCCGGGCGGCCCTTGCCCCACCAGCCGGCCTGCTCGCGCGCCCCGGCCATGACCACGGCGGCGTACCGCGGCTGCTCGGGCAGGACGGCGTTGACGCCGGCGATCTCCTCGTCGGTGGGCCGGCGGTCGACGGGCAGCCGTACCGCGACACCCGGCTGCGCGGGCGCGCGGAAGACCAGACCGGTCTCGAAGAGAGCCAGGTCGTGGCTGCCACGGCCGTCGTTGCGGCGCAGCGCGCCGAGCAGGCCCGGCAGGAGCGTGGTGCGCAGCGCGGGCTCTTCGTCGGAGAGCGGGTTGACGAGCCTGACGAGCCGGCGGGCGGTGTCGTCCGCCGGGATGTCCAGCTGGTCGAGGACCTGCTCGCCGATGAACGGGTAGTTCAGCGCCTCGACGTAGCCGGCCCCGGCGAGGGCGCGGCCGACGCGGCGGTGGGTCCGCTGGCGCTCGGTGAGCCCGCGGCCGGCCGGGGGCCTGGGGAGCGTGGAGGGGAGGTTCTCGTACCCCTCCAGCCGGATGACCTCCTCGGCGAGGTCGTTCGGCTCGTTGAGGTCGGGCCGCCAGGACGGGACGGTGACGATCAGTTCGTCCTGCCCGTACACGTCGCAGCCGACCTCCTGCAGCCGGCGCACGACGGTCTCGCGGCCGTAGGCGACGCCCGCGACACGGTCCGGGTGGTCGGCGGGCATCGTGACGGTGCGCGGGGCGCCCGGCGCGATGACCTCGGTGACGCCCGCCTCGGCGGTGCCGCCGGCGAGGAGCACCAGCAGGTCGACGGTGCGCTGCGCGGCGGCGGCCGCGGCCTGCGGGTCGACGCCGCGTTCGAAGCGCTTGGACGCCTCGGAGGACAGCTTGTGGCGGCGGGCCGTGCGGGCGACGGAGATCGCGTCGAAGTGCGCGGCCTCGATGACGACCTCGGTGGTGCCCCTGACCTCGCCCGTCTCGGGGTCGGTCGCGGAGTCCGCGATCTCGGTGTTGGCGCCGCCCATGACGCCCGCGAGGCCGATGGGCCCGCGGTTGTCCGTGATGACCAGGTCGGCCGGGTCGAGGACGCGGACCGTGCCGTCGAGGGTGGTGAGCTTCTCGCCCGCCTCGGCGCGGCGGACCCCGATGGGGCCGTCGATCCGGGTGCGGTCGTAGGCGTGCAGCGGCTGGCCGAGCTCCAGCATCACGTAGTTGGTGACGTCGACGGCCAGCGAGATCGGGCGCATGCCCGCCTTCTCCAGGCGGCGGCGGAGCCAGATCGGGGAGCGGGCCTCGGGGTCGAGCCCGACCACGGTGCGCGCGGTGAAGCGGGAGCAGCCGATCGGGTCGGAGATCTTGACCGGGTAGCCGTACGCGTTGGGCGCGGGCACGTCGAGCAGCGCCGGGTCGCGCAGCGGCAGGCCGTACGCGGTGGCGGTCTCGCGGGCGACGCCCCGCAGCGACAGGCAGTAGCCGCGGTCGGGCGTGACGGCGATGTCGAGGACCTCGTCGAACAGCTCCAGCAGCGCGGTGGCGTCGGTGCCGACCTCGTGCTCCGGCGGCAGCACGATGATGCCGTGCGTGCCGTCGTCGCCCATGCCGAGCTCGTCGCCGGAGCAGATCATGCCGCGGGAGACGCGGCCGTACGTCTTGCGCTCGGCGATCCGGAAGTCGCCGGGCAGCACGGCGCCGGGCAGGGCCACGACGACCTTGTCGCCCTCGGCGAAGTTGCGCGCGCCGCAGATGATCTCCTGCGGCTCGCCGGTGCCGTTGGCCCGGCCGACGTCCACGGTGCAGAAGCGGATCGGCTTCTTGAACTCCGTCAGCTCCTCGATGGTGAGCACCTTGCCCACGACGAGGGGGCCCGTGAGGCCGGCGCCGAGCCGCTCGACGGTCTCGACCTCCAGCCCGGCGGAGACAAGCTTCGCCTGTACGTCACGGCCGGTTTCCGTCACCGGCAGGTCGACGTACTCCCGCAGCCAGGAAAGCGGGACCCGCATCAGATCTCCATCCCGAACGGCCGGGTGAACCGGACGTCACCCTCGACCATGTCTCGCATGTCTTCGACGTTGTGGCGGAACATCAGCATCCGCTCGATGCCGAACCCGAAGGCGAATCCGCTGTACTTCTCGGGGTCGACGCCGCAGGCGACGAGCACCTTCGGGTTGACCATGCCGCAGCCGCCCAGCTCGATCCAGCCCTCGCTGCCGCAGGTGCGGCAGGGCCGGTCCGCGTTGCCGACGGACTCGCCGCGGCACACGTAGCAGAGCATGTCCATCTCGGCGGACGGCTCGGTGAACGGGAAGAAGTTCGGCCGCAGCCGGGTCTTCATGCCGGGCCCGAAGAGCGCCTGGACCATGTGGTCCAGGGTGCCCTTGAGGTCGGCCATGGTGAGGCCCTCGTCGACGGCGAGCAGCTCGATCTGGTGGAAGACCGGGGTGTGCGTCGCGTCGAGCTCGTCGGTGCGGTAGACGCGGCCGGGGCACACGACGTAGACCGGCGGCTCGCGGTCGATCAGCGTGCGGGCCTGGACCGGCGAGGTGTGCGTGCGCAGCACGATGCCGGACTCGTCGCCCGTGGTGGCCTTGCCGTCCTGGGAGGCGCCCTCGACGAAGAAGGTGTCCTGCATCTGCCGGGCCGGGTGGTCCGGGACGAAGTTGAGGGCGTCGAAGTTGAACCACTCGGCCTCGACCTCGGGGCCCTCCGCGACCTCGTAGCCCATGGAGACGAAGACGTCCGCGACGCGCTCCATGAGGGTGGTCAGGGGGTGGCGGGCGCCGGCCGGTACGCGGTCGTGGGGCAGCGTGACGTCCACCGCCTCCTCGACCAGCACACGGGCGTCGCGCTCCGCCTCCAGCTCGGCCTGGCGGGCGGCGAGGGCCTTGCTGACGGCACCGCGGGCCTGGCCCACGCGCTTGCCGGCTTCGGCCTTGGCCTGCGGCGGCAGGGCGCCGATCTCGCGGTTCGCGAGGGCGAGCGGCGAGGTTCCGCCGGTGTGCGCGACCTTCGCGTGGGCGAGCGCGTCGAGGTCGCCTGCGGCGGCGAAGGCGGCGAGCGCCTCGTCCCGCATGCGCTCGATCTCATCCGGTTTCAGTGCCTCGACCTCAACAGGGTCGTACGACTTATTGGGTGCCGACATGTCTTCCCGTACTTCCGATGGGCTGGCTGGGGCCCCCGCTCGACGACCGAGGACGCAAAGGTGCCAAAGGACGAGTCTAACGGGGAGTGGGGATGCGGATGAGCCCGCGGGTCTCAGGCCAGGTAGGCCGGGGTGCCCACGGGCAGCGTAAATCGGAACTCGGCGCCGCCGCCGGGTCCGCGGCCGACGGTGATCGTTCCGCCGTGCGCCTCGACGATGCCCTTGACGATGTACAGGCCGAGCCCGGTGCCGCCGCGCTTGCTGCCCCGCCAGAAGCGGGTGAAGACGCGGCTCATCGACTCCTCGGGGATGCCGGGGCCTTCGTCGCTCACGGTGACCGCCGTTCCCTTCTGGTCGTCCTGCGCGCAGGCGGGTGCCACTTCGATGGTGACGGTTCCCTCGCCGTGCCGCACCGCATTTTCGAGCAGGTTGCCGAGCACCTGGTCGATCTTGTCGGGGTCGGCCCACAGGTCGGGCAGGGGACGGCGGACGCGGACGAAGAAGCGGTCCGGGGACTGGCCGCCGGCGGTGTGCGCCTGGATGTGGCGGCCGACGGCGGCCGCGATGTCGACGGGCTGCCGGCGCACCTCCAGGCGGCCGGAGTCGATCCGGGAGATGTCGAGGAGCTCGGCGATCAGCCGGGTGACGCGGTTGGCGTCGGCGTCGACGGTCTCCAGCATCAGCCGCTTCTGGTCGTCGGTGAACCGCTCCCACTTGGCGAGCAGGGTCGCCGTGAAGCCCTTGACGGAGGTGAGGGGGGAGCGCAGTTCATGGGCGACGGTGGCGATCAGCTCGGCGTGGCTGCGTTCGGTGCGCCGCCGCGCCTCCGTGCCGCGCAGCGTGACGATCACCTTGCGCACGGGCCCCAGAGGGTGTTCGCGCACGTAGCGGGCGGCGACCAGCACCTCGCGTCCGCCGGGCAGCAGCAGATTGCGCTCGGGCTGGCCGGCCCTGATGGCGAGCCCGCCGTACGGGTCGGTCAGCAGCCACCAGCGGCGCCCCTTGAGGTCCTCCAGCGGCAGGGCCTGGTCCAGCGGACGGCCCAGTGCCTCGTCCGGGGACACCGCGGTGATGCGGGCCGCCGCGGCGTTGAAGCAGACCACCCGGCCGTGCTCGTCGGCGACGACGAGGCCGTCGGGGAGGTCGTCGGGATCGATCCCGGTCGCGCCCGCGGCGGCGCCGTCGCGCAGTAAGGCGTTCCGCGGCTGCGCGGGCCCGCTCGTCCCGACCGTCATCCCCGTACCCCACCCCTTCGTCAGCGCAGTGGGCCCCCGAGCCCGCCACCCTACTAGCTGGAGGTGACGGAGCGGCACCCTCCGGCAGCACGCTGCGCACGGGCGGACGCGTACAGACATACGGCCGCGGCGGTCGCGAGGTTCAGGCTCTCGGCCTTCCCGTGGATCGGCACGCGCACCACGGCGTCCGCCAGGGCGCGGGTCTCCTCCGGAAGACCCCACGCCTCGTTGCCGAAGATCCAGGCGGTGGGGCCGCCCATGGTGCCCGCGTCCAGCTCGGCGTCGAGGTCGTCGTCGCCCGCCCCGTCGGCGGCCAGGATCCGCACGCCGGCGCCCTGGAGCCCGGCGACGGCCTGCTCGACGGGGACGCCGACGGCGACCGGGAGGTGGAAGAGCGAGCCGACCGAGGCGCGCACGGACTTCGGGTTGTACAGGTCGACGGAGGCGTCCGTGAGGACGACGGCGTCGGCGCCCGCCGCGTCGGCGCAGCGCAGTACGGTGCCGGCGTTGCCGGGGTCGCGCACATGGGCGAGGACGGCGACCAGCCTGGGACGGCCCCTGAGGATCTCCTCGAAGGGCGAGTCGAGGAAGCGGCAGACGCCGAGGAGGCCCTGCGGGGTGACGGTCTGGGACACCTCGGCCAGCACGGCGTCGGAGGCGTGGTGGACGCGGGCGCCGGTGGCGCGGGCGGCCTCGACGATGTCCGCGTACCGCTCGGCCGCCTCGACGGTGGTGAACAGCTCCACCAGGGTCGGCTCTCCCCCGGTGCGGTGCTCGACGGCCTCCCGCACGGCCTGGGGCCCCTCGGCGATGAACCTGCGGTCCTTGCCCCTGAAGTTGCGCTTGGCGAGCCGCCGGGCGGCGACGACGCGCGGGGAACGCGGGGAGATCAGCTCGGGGGTGCCCATGGTGGTCGGCGGCTCTCTTTTCGTACTGACGCGGGGGTGGAACACGCCGGACCCGCAGGCGCGGGGCCTGCGGGTCCGGGCGGAAGAACTGCGGCCTGCGTGATCAGGCAGCGGCCTTCGGAGCGTTGACGTCGCTCGGGAGGGCCTTCTGGGCGACCTCGACGAGGGCGGCGAACGCGTTGGCGTCGTTGACCGCGAGCTCGGCCAGGATCTTGCGGTCCACCTCGATGTTGGCGGCCTTCAGACCCTGGATGAGGCGGTTGTACGTCATGCCGTTCAGGCGGGCAGCGGCGTTGATGCGCTGGATCCACAGCTGACGGAAGTCGCCCTTGCGCTTCTTGCGGTCGTTGTAGTTGTAGACCAGGGAGTGGGTGACCTGCTCCTTGGCCTTGCGGTACAGGCGCGAACGCTGGCCGCGGTAGCCGCTGGCCTGCTCGAGGATCGCCCGGCGCTTCTTGTGGGCGTTGACTGCCCGCTTGACGCGTGCCACTTGTTAACTCCTTGCAGCGGGGCCGTGGACGGACTCACACGACCCGGAAACGAATGGGTCCCGGTTTCGGGCTCCGCCCTCGGTCACCGAGGGCGTGACAGTCAGATGCCGAGCATCTTCTTGATCTTGGCGGCGTCACCCGGGGCCATTTCGGCGTTGCCGGTGAGGCGACGCGTCAGCTTGGACGACTTGTGCTCGAGCAGGTGGCGCTTGCCGGCGCGCTCGCGGAGCACCTTGCCGGAGCCGGTGATCTTGAAGCGCTTCTTGGCACCGCTGTGCGTCTTGTTCTTCGGCATCGCGCCGTTATCTCCTCGTCAGTGGCGCTCCCGGCCGGTCCGTGGACCGGCGTACGGGAGCGTCAGTTATGTCGGTTGAAACCTGGGCGGGCTTGCCCGGGAATCACGCCTCGGCAGGCTCCTCGGCGGGCGTCTCGACGGCTTCGCCGTCCTCCGCCTGCGCGGGCTGGCCCTGGCGCTCCGCCTTGCGGGCGGCCTGCGCCTCGCGGGCCTCGGCCATTGCCTCGGTCTTCTTCTTGTGCGGACCGAGAACCATGATCATGTTTCGGCCGTCCTGCTTCGGGTTCGACTCGATGAACCCGAGGTCCTGGACATCCTCCGCCAGGCGCTGCAGCAGTCGGTAGCCGAGCTCCGGCCGGGACTGCTCGCGACCACGGAACATGATCGTGATCTTGACCTTGTCACCCTGCTTGAGGAACCGGACGACGTGACCCTTCTTGGTGTCATAGTCGTGCGGGTCGATCTTCGGCCGGAGCTTCATCTCCTTGATGACCGTGTGCGCCTGGTTCTTGCGCGCCTCACGGGCCTTCATGGCCGACTCGTACTTGAACTTCCCGTAGTCCATGAGCTTGCAGACCGGCGGACGGGCGTTCGCCGCCACCTCGACCAGGTCGAGGTCGTACTCCTGCGCAAGCTCCAGGGCCTTGGCAAGCGGGACAATCCCGACCTGCTCGCCACTGGGACCGACAAGTCGCACCTCGGGAACGCGAATCCGGTCGTTGATGCGGGGCTCGGCGCTGATGGATCCTCCTCGGTAGCACCACGCGACCGTCTGGCGGACGGACGCGTAACGTCTGTTGTAAGACCAACCGCGCCGGTACATGAAAAACGCCCCGGACGGGACACAGGCGGGGCTCCTGATGAATACCGGAGCACCGCCGCGATCAACCGCGGGGCGCACATCGGACGGCTCCATCGTCCGTACGGAACGATGGTGGCCGTCTGACCGGTGACCCGCCGCCCGCGAGGGCAGCCAGGTGGGAGATCGGAGCCTCCACTTGTGGGCCGGTCACGTGAGTGTCCGGCCGGTCGTCACACAAGGTTAGCAGCTTCCGGGGGGTGGGGCTAACGGACACGCGGGGCGCATATCGTGTGGGCATGAGTGACGCCACGCCGAGCAATGAATCGCCCGACTTCAACACCATGACCCGCGACATCGCGGAGGTCCCCGCGGTCGAGGTGATCGTGACGGTCGCCGTCAACCTGATGAGCGCCGCAGCGGTCAAGCTCGGGCTCACCGAGGAGGGCGACGCCTACAAGGACCTGGACGAGGCCCGCAAGCTGGTGCACGCGCTGGCGGGCCTGCTGGACGCCGGGGCCACCGAGATCAGCTCGTTCCACGCGGCGCCGCTGCGCGACGGTCTGAAGTCGCTGCAGCTGGCCTTCCGCGAGGCGTCGATCGTGCCGGACGAGCCGGGCCAGGGGCCGGGCGAGAAGTACACGGGCCCCGTCTTCGGCTGAGCGGCCCCCGCGCGGGACTACCCGCGTTCCCGTACGTAGAAGGGCTCGCCCGGAGGCGTGGCCTCGGCCGGCAGCAGCGCCAGGTCCAGGCCCCGCACCAGGCGGGCCCTCAGTGTCTCGTCGCCCGCCAGGGCCCCGGCGACCCGCTGGGCCGTCTCGACGGGCACCGCCCCCGGGTCCAGCACCAGGGCGAGCGTGCCGTCGGCGGTGCCCGGACCGAGGTGGGCGCGGAGCACCGCGGGCTCGGCGGCGACGACGGCCCGTACGGCGGCCGTGACGGCCGGATCGGCGAGCGGGTCCGTGCTGGTGCGGCCCTCCGCGAGGGCGAGCAGCGCGGGGCCGGTCAGCTGGTACGGCACGGGGCCGGCGAGGTCCAGCACGACGGTGTCGGCCCGTTCGTGGGCCGCGGCCTGGAGCGCCTGGTGCAGGGGCACGGCGACGGGACGGGCGGCCGGGTCCCAGCGGGCCAGTGACGCGGTGGAGGTGAAGGCGGGCAGCGCCCTGCGGTCGCCCGCGGTGAGCGTCGGCACGGCCATGTCGCTGGTCTTCTCACGCCGCAGGCCGTTCTCGTCCTCCTCGACCTCGCCGAGCACGGCGACGATCGGGACCAGCAGCCGGGCGCCCTTGAGCGCCTCCAGCACGCGCGGCTCCGCGGCCCGGTCCACGGCCCAGGCGGCGAGCGCCTCGGTGAGCCGGGGATCGGCCGAGCCGTCGTCGTCGGAGAAACCGGGATCAGGAATGTTCTTGAGCGCCACGCGACGAGCCTAGCCGCCGTCCGGGGACGCCCCGGTCAGCGGGGCGCCGTCGGGCGGCCGCCGCGCCACAGGACGGCCGCCGCGGCCAGCAGCAGGACGCCGATTCCCCCGGCGACCGGCGCGAACAGGCTCATCGGCCCGTCGTCCTGCGGGGCCGCCACGGGGCCGCTGCCGAAGTAGCGCGCCCGGTAACCGGAGGTGGACGCCTTGACGTCGGCGGGACGGAGTTTCGCGCCCGCCTCGATCGCGGCGACCGGGTCGACCGTGCCGTACCCCTTGTCGTCGTCATGGCCGTCTCCCCCGGGGCGCTCCCCGGCGGTGTCCGACAGGAGCTTCTTGATCTGCGCGGGGGTCAGTCCCGGGTGCGCGGAACGGACCAGGGCGACCGCCCCGGAGACGAACGCCGACGCGGCGCTGGTGCCCCAGCCCTGGTAGTACTTCCGGTCGGGATCGGCGATCACGATGTCGACGCCGGGCGCGTTCACCGTGGCGTACCAGCGGCTGGTGGAGAAGGCGGCGTGGGTGCCGAAGCGGTCCACCGCGGTGACCGCGATGACGCCCGGGTAGGCCGCCGGATAGGAGATGTGGTCGCCCTTCTCTCCGCCGTTGCCGGCCGAGGCGACGACGACGGCGCCCTTGGAGAGGGCGTACTGGACTGCGGCGTCCTCGCCCGCGTCGGCGTGGGCCGACTCGCTGTCGTCCCCGAGCGAGAGGTTGATGACGTCGGCGCCGTGGTCGACCGCCCAGCGGATGCCCTCCGCGAGGGCGGTGCCCCGGGTGTTGCGGGCCTTGTTGCGGGCGGGGTCGGTTCCTTCGAGGATGACCCGGACCGGCAGGATCTTCGCCTCCGGCGCGATGCCGAGCACACCGTCCTCGCCGTCCGTGCCGTGTCCGTGGCCCGCGACGATGCCCGCCATCGCGGTGCCGTGGCGGGCCCACGCGCGGTCACCGCTCTTCGCGCCGAAGCCCACGAGGTCCTTGCCGGGCAGCACGTTGCCCACCAGGTCGGGGTGGGTCGCGTCGACGCCGGTGTCCAGGACGGCGACGGTGACGCCCCCGCCCTTGGTGGTGCGCCACGCCTCGGTGGTGTGCAGGGCTTCGAGGCCCCACTGCTGGACCCGGATCCCGTCGGCGCGCGCGGGGGTCGCGGGCAGCAGGGCGAACGCGCAGGCCGCGAGGGCGGCGACGACGGCACGGGGACGGTGGTGGCCGCGGATCACCTTCGCTCCTCGGTGGCGGTGCCGGCCTCCTTGCGCAGACCGCGCTCGACGCGGTCGGCGATGCCCTTGGCCTCGTGGCCGAGGCCCGCCTGGGCGGGGGCGGTGGTCTGGCCCTCGGCCATCGCCTCGGCGGCGGGCTGGGGTTCGGCGACCGAACGGCCGTCGGCGAAGCCGGACACCGCGTAGACCACCACCGGCACCTCGGTGAGGACGCTCACCCGCCAGCTCGCGCGCTGCCGGTCGCCGAACCCGGCGGCGACCGTGCCGGGGGCGGGCAGGGTACGGGGCAGCAGGTCCGTGCGCTCGTCCAGGCTCTCGTCGGAGAAGCGGGTGTGCAGGGCGGTCATGCCGTCGGCGTCGGTCTCGGTGAAGACGATGCCGACGGTCGTGACGCTGGTGGCGGTCGCGTCGGTGTAGGTGGCGCGCAGCAGGCGCAGGCAGCCGACCGGCTGCAGGGCCCTGGCGAGCAGCGGGTCCAGCGCCTGGGCGCAGGGTCCGTCGGGTGCGACGGCGACGCGTGTCCAGACCCGGTCGGCGCCACCGGGGCCCGCGCCGTCGCCCTTGAGGGTGCGCGGGAAGAGCGTGTCGACGGGGAGGCTGTGCCACAGGGAGCGGGCCTCGGTGTAACCGGTGCGGGCGGACGGCTCGGCGGCCGGGTCGCCGACCAGCCAGGTCCCGGCGGCCGCCCCGCCGACGAGCCCGAGCCCGAGGACGACGGAGGCGACCGCCGCGGCCGTGCGCGCGGGGTGCCGGGTGCGGACGGGCCGCAGCCGGGTGGTGGTCTCGGCGGGTGCCTCGGGCGGCATCGGGTACGCGCGCGCGGACGCGGCCCCCGGCGGGACGGCGCCCGGACGCGGGGTGAGGTCCACGGCTCCGACGGGCCGCCGCCGGGTGGGCGCGGACGCGGTGGCCCCCGGCGCCCGGGGGGCGGGCGCGTCGGAGCGACCCGCGCCGGACTGCTCGGCGGGTGCCTGCGGCCGGATGGGCCGCAGGCGGGCGGTGGTCTCGGCCGGGGTGGGCGCGGTGGCACGTCCCGGTGCGGCCGGGCGGTCGGCGCCGGGCCGCTCGGCGGCGGTCTGCGGCCGGATGGGCCGCAGGCGGGCGGTGGTCTCGGCCGGGGTGGCCCGGGGCGCGGACCGGGGCGCCCGGGACGGCGTGGCCGTGCGGGCCTGCGGCTGCGGCCCGGCCGGTGGCCGCGGGTCGGGGACCCCCGGGCGGGGGGCGCCGCCGGCCGGTATGCGCGGAGGTGCGGCCGCCGCGGGAGGCCGTGCGGGCGGCAGCGGCGCGCGTACGGCGGGCGGGAGCGGACGGGACGGGGCGGGCGGGGGCACGCGGTTCGGGGCGGGCTGCGGCCGGCCGTCGGCCCCGGGCGCGGGGGCGCCGGAGGGCGCGGGAGGCGGAAGCGGACGGGACGGGGCGGGCCGCGGCTCGGACGGTGCCGCGGGGCGACGTCCTTCGGGGCGCGGTACGGCGGACGGCGGGGCCGCGGGCGCGGGCGGTTCCTCCGAGGGGTCCGGCGGAAGCAGGGCGTCCGTGATGCGCGAGGACGGGCGTCGTGCTTCGGTGCTCATACGCCCCCTCGTTGTCGTCCGGATCGCCTTTCGGGGCAGGCCCGTTCGTCAGCGTGTGGGCGTCACTCTACGGGCTGGGCGCGCTTCGGCGGGAACGAGGTCGCAGGTCGGGGCGGATCTGACCGGAACGTCCCCCTACCCCCGGGTAGTCGGTTCTGGCAGGCTCGGGCCATGACTCCCCGTGCCGCCGACCGCGCCCGGTACGACCGGGCCACCGCTCATCTCGACGCCCCCGTCGCCGTCGTGGACCTGGAGGCGTTCGACGCGAACGCCGACGATCTGGTGCGCCGCGCGGGCGGCAAGCCGATCCGGGTCGCCAGCAAGTCGGTCCGCTGCCGCGCGTTGCTGGAACGGGTGCTGGCGCGGGAGGGATTCGCCGGGATCATGTCGTTCACCCTGGCGGAGTCGATCTGGCTGGCCAGGGCGGGGTTCGACGACGTCCTGCTGGCCTACCCCTCGGCGGACCGGTCCGGCTTCGCCGAGCTCGCCGGTGACGCCAAGCTCGCGGGCGCGGTGACCGTCATGGTCGACGACCCGGTGCAGTTGGACCTGATCGACCGGGCGCGCGACGGTGGCGGTGAGGAGATCCGGGTCTGTCTGGAGCTGGACACCGGCCTGCGCCTGCTGGGCGGCCGGGTGCGGATCGGGGCCCTGCGTTCACCGCTGCGGGAGCCGGCGCACCTGGCCGAGCTCGCCAGGTCCGTCGACCGGCGGCCGGGGTTCCGGCTGGTGGGCCTGATGGCGTACGAGGGGCATGTGGCCGGGGTGGGCGACTCCGTCGCGGGGCGGCCGGTGCGGTCGCGGGCCGTCCGGCTGATGCAGTCGGCGGCCCGCAGGGAGCTGGCGGTGCGGCGGGCGGCCGTCGTGCGGGCGGTCAGGGCGGTGGCGCCCGGTCTGGAGTTCGTCAACGGCGGCGGTACCGGCAGTGTGCAGCACACGGCGGCGGAGGCAGCGGTGACCGAGATCGCGGCGGGTTCCGGGCTGTACGTGCCGCGGCTGTTCGACAACTACACCGCGTTCGCGGGCCGTCCGGCGGCCCTGTTCGCGCAGCCCGTGGTGCGCCGGCCGGGCGTCGGCGTGGTGACGGTCCTCGGCGGCGGCTACCCCGCGTCCGGGGCACCCGGGGCCGACCGGCTGCCCGTCCCGTACCTCCCGGAGGGGCTGCGCTACGACCGGGACGAGGGTGCCGGGGAGGTGCAGACGCCGCTGCTGGGCTCCGCCGCCGACGATCTGCTGATCGGTGACAAGGTGTGGTTCCGGCACGCGAAGGCCGGTGAGCTGTGCGAGCGCTTCGACGAGTTGCGGCTGATCGAGGGCGACCGGATCACGGCGACCGTGCCGACGTACCGGGGCGAGGGCCGTACGTTCCTCTAGGGGGCGTCACGTCTCGCCCTGACCGCGGCTTCCTGTGCCGCGCCGGGCCCCGCGCGGGCGGCCGGCGGCGTGCCCGGTGGCGGTGGCCGTCCTCCGTACGGCTCAGGGCCGCGCGGGGGACGCGTGGTTGCCCGGGAGCGGGTGCGCGGCCTCGCGCAGCCAGGCGTCGAGGGCGGCGAAGTCCGCGACCGTGAGGCCCTGCCAGGCGGCGACGCGGTGGAGCAGGGCCGGGCCCCGGTGGTGCGCCGCCACCCATGCCCGGTCGGCGTCGGTGATCTCGTCGTCGACCCAGGCGAAGGGGCGCCCGGCGGCCCGGTCGAGGATGGCGGGGGTCTTCCAGTGGAGCCCGGCCGGCCCGGCCTCGCCGGGCGTCTCGGTCGGGGTCAGGACGGGCAGACTCGGCAGGCCGAGCCGGGGTGCGACGCACTCGTTCGCCTCCGCCATCCACGTCGTGGCCCACACCAGCTCGCAGGGCAGGTGGCGCAGTCGGGCTCCGTGCGCCGGGTCGATCCTGGTCAGCAGCGGATGGGCGTCGGTGCCGCGGGGCGTCCCCGGCACCGGGGGGAAGGCCGGGTACCCGTCCGGCAGCTGCCGGCCCGTCGCGCCGAAGGGGATGAGCGGCCCGTCGACGTCGAGGAACAGCAGCGGCAGGGGTGCGGGGCGGGTCATCCTCGCACCGTAGCGCTCTCCCGGGCGGCGCGACGGCGGTCCGGGCGCCGGGCGGGAGCCCGGGGGTGCGAGCCGGGCACGGTGGTCAGGGGGCGATCGTGCTGCCGACGCCGCCGCCGGTGGAGCTGCCGAGGGGACGGATGCCCTTCATGATCTCGTCCATGGTGGCGAGCGGCGGTCCCTCCGGTCCGGCCTCGAAGGCGAACCGTACGACCACCGGCGCCTGGCTGCCCAGGGACGAGGGGAAGACGACCGACTGGACGTAGCCGCCGGGGCCGGTGCCGGTGGTGACCTGCCAGCGGACCAGGTGGCCGGTGCGTCCGGCGACGACGACGGGACGGGAGTCGAGCACCTTGTGCGAACGGATCCCGCCGTAGAGCTGGTTGCCGAAGGCGTCCTCGCCGAAGGCGCGTTCGGCGGCCTCCTCGATGTCCTGTCCGGCCATCGCCTCGGTCGTGGTCGCGCCGCTCCCCGTGACGGTACGGGAGGACACCGTGCCGCGCGGGCAGTCGCGCAGGGCGGCGCCGGGGCACCCGCCCTTGGCGACGGTGGTGACGGTCGGTGTGTCGTCGGCGGTGCTGCCCGGCTTCTCCCAGCCGTCGGGAATGGGCAGGGTGATGCCGTTGAGGTGGTCCACGACGACCGTCGCGTCCTCGGAGGGCGAGGGGGACGGTGCGGCCGGCGGGGCCGCGGCGGGGCTCTGCGGGGCGGACGCGGTGGCGGAGGCGCCGGGCGAGGCCGGGGGCCCGGCGCCGGCCGCGCCGTCGTCGCCGGACCCGATGAGGACGGCGGCGGCGGTGACCGCCGCCGCGAGGGCGACGCCCGCGACGGCGAGCGCGACGACGCGTCCGGTGCGCTTCGGGGGGCCGCCGGCGGAGCGGGTGTGCTCGCCCCAGTTGTTCCCGTCCCACCAGCGTTCGGTGGCGGGGACCTGGGGGTCCGGGTACCAGCCGGGCGGCGTCGTCATGCTCATCCGGCCACCATAGAGGGCCGCCGCCGGGCGTGGACGCCGAGTCCCGCCCGGGCTCCGGGCGGGCGCGTTCCCGGGCCTCCCCCTTCGCCGGGAACAGCCGGGCGTCATGACGGCGCCCGGCTGCCGGGGCGGATGGGGGCGGTCCGTCGGGGCTACAGCGGTGTGACGTACGCGCCGGCGATCCCGCCGTCGACGAGGAAGTCGGTGGCGTTGATGAACGAGGAGTCGTCGCTGGCGAGGAACGCGACGGCGGCGGCCAGCTCGTCGGCCTCGGCGAAGCGGCCGGCCGGGATGTGGACGAGGCGGCGGGCGGCCCGCTCGGGGTCCTTGGCGAACAGCTCCTGGAGCAGCGGGGTGTTCACCGGGCCGGGGCACAGCGCGTTGACGCGGATGCCCTCGCGGGCGAACTGGACGCCCAGTTCGCGTGACATCGCCAGGACGCCGCCCTTGGAGGCGGTGTACGAGATCTGGGAGGTGGCCGCTCCCATGAGCGCGACGAAGGAGGCGGTGTTGATGATGGAGCCGCGGCCCTGGCGCTGCATGTAGGGGATGGCGGCCTTGCAGCACAGGTAGACGGAGGTGAGGTTGACCTCCTGGACCCGCCTCCACGCCTCCAGGCCGGTGGTGAGGATGGAGTCGTCGTCGGGGGGTGAGATGCCCGCGTTGTTGAAGGCGATGTCGACGCTCCCGTAGGTGTCGAACGCGGTCCGGAAGAGCGCCTCGACCTGTTCGGCGTCGGTGACGTCGACCCGTACGAAGGTCCCGCCGACCTCGTCGGCCGCGGCCTTTCCGGCCGTCTCGTCGATGTCGCCGCAGACGACGCGGGCGCCCTCGGAGGCGAGACGGCGCGCGGTGGCGAGGCCGATGCCGCTGCCGGCGCCGGTGATGACGGCGGTGCGGCCGACGAGTCGGCGGCATACGTTCTCGGTGGCTCGGGGGCCTGCCCCCGGAGAAGCGACGGTCTCGGTCATGGTGGTCAGGCCTCCGTGCTGATGAAGACGTTCTTGGTCTCGGTGAAAGCGGTGAGGGCGTCGGGGCCCAGTTCGCGGCCGAGGCCGGACTGCTTGTAGCCGCCGAACGGCGTCCAGTAGCGGACGCTGGAGTGGGAGTTGACGGAGAGGTTCCCGGCGTCGACGGCGGCCGAGACCCGCAGGGCACGGCCGACGTCCCGGGTCCAGATCGATCCGGAGAGTCCGTACTCGGTGGCGTTGGCCAGCCGGACGGCGTCCTCCTCGTCCTCGAAGGGGAGGAGGACGGCCACGGGCCCGAAGACCTCCTCGACGGCGGCCGGCGCGTCGGGGGCCAGGCCGGTGAGCACGGTCGGCGGGAACCAGAAGCCGGGTCCCTCGGGGACGGTGCCGCGTACGCCGTCCAGGCCCTCGGGGACGTAGGACCGTACGCGCTCCCGCTGCGCCGCGGAGATCAGCGGGCCCATCTGGGTCTTCTCGTCGGAGGGGTCGCCGACGACGATCTCCCGGAGGGCCGGTGCGAGCAGGTCCAGGAAGCGGTCGAACACGGAGCGCTGGACCAGGATGCGGGAGCGGGCGCAGCAGTCCTGGCCCGCGTTGTCCAGGAAGGACATGGGGGTGGCGGCGGCCGCGGCCTCGATGTCGGCGTCGGCGAAGACGATGTTGGGGCTCTTGCCGCCGAGTTCGAGCGTCACGCGTTTCACGCGGTCGGCGCACTTGGCCATGATCCGCTTGCCGACCCGGGTCGATCCGGTGAAGACGATCTTGGCGACGCCAGGGTGTTCCACGAGGGCGTCGCCCGCGACGTCGCCGGCGCCGGGCAGCACCTGGAAGAGGCCCTCGGGGAGGCCCGCCTCCAGGGCGAGCCCGGCCAGCCGCAGCGCGGTGAGCGGAGTGGTCTCGGCGGGTTTGAGGAGGACCGCGTTGCCCGCCGCGAGGGCGGGGGCGGTGCCCCAGGCGGCGATGGGCATGGGGAAGTTCCAGGGCGCGATCACCCCGATCACGCCGAGCGGTTCGAGCATGGTGACGTCGAGACCGCCGGGGACGGGGATCTGCCGGCCGCCCAGCCGCTCCACTCCCCCGGCCGCGTAGTCGAGGAGGTCGCGGACGTTGCCCGCCTCCCAGCGGGCGTTGCCGATGGTGTGGCCGGCCTCGCGCACTTCCAGCAGGGCGAGTTCCTCGCGGTGGTCGTCCACGACGGCGGCGAAACGGCGCAACAGCCGGGCCCGGTCGGCGGGGGCGGCGGCGGCCCAGCCGCGCTGGGCGGCCGCGGCACGCAGGACGGCGGCGTCGACCTCCGCGGCGGTGGTGGCCGGGACGGTGGCGATGACCTCCTCGGTGGCCGGGTCGAGTACGTGGTGTTCGACGGTCGGCTCGGCTGACGGGTCCACGGACAAGAGGTGCCTCACATGCGTTCGAAGGAGCGGCGCAGCTCCCAGTCGGTCACCGCGGCGTCGAAGGCGTCCAGTTCGACCCGGGCCATGTTGCGGTAGTGCGCGACGACCTCGTCACCGAAGGCCGCCTTGGCGATGGGGCTGTTCTCCCAGAGCTCGGCCGCTTCGCGCAGCGTGGTGGGGACGTGCTCGAAGTCGGCGTCGTACGCGTTGCCGGCGCACGCCTCGGGGAGTTCCAGCTGCTGCTCGATGCCGTGGAGACCGGCCGCGATCAGACCGGCGACGGCGAGGTGGGGGTTGACGTCGCCGCCGGGCAGGCGGTTCTCGAAGCGCATCGAGCGGCCGCGTCCGACGACCCGGAGCGAGCAGGTGCGGTTGTCGTGGCCCCAGGCCACGGCGGTCGGCGCGAAGGATCCGGGCTGGAACCGCTTGTAGGAGTTGATGTTCGGGGCGTAGAGGAGGGAGAAGTCGCGCAGCGCGGCGAGCTGCCCCGCCAGGAAGTGGCGCATGACGGGCGACATGCCGCCCGGGTCGTCCCCGGCCATGACGTTGCGCCCGTCGGCGTCCTGGAGCGAGAGGTGGATGTGGCAGGAGTTGCCCTCGCGCTCGTTGTACTTCGCCATGAAGGTGAGCGAGACGCCCTCCTGGGAGGCGATCTCCTTGGCACCGGTCTTGTAGACGGCGTGCTGGTCGCAGGTGACGAGCGCCTCGTCGTACTTGAACGCGATCTCGTGCTGGCCGGGGTTGCACTCGCCCTTGGCGGATTCGACGGTGAGTCCGGCGGCGGCCATCTCGTTGCGGATGCGCCGCAGCAGCGGCTCGACGCGGCCGGTGCCGAGGACCGAGTAGTCGACGTTGTACTGGTTGACGGGGGTGAGACCGCGGTAGGCCGCGTCCCACGCCTGCTCGTAGGTGTCCTTGAAGACGATGAACTCGAGCTCGGTGCCGACGTGGGCGGTGAAGCCGTGCTCCGCGAGGCGCTCCAGCTGGCGCCGCAGTATCTGGCGGGGCGCGGCGACGACGGGTGAGCCGTCGTGCCAGGCGAGGTCGGCGATGAGCAGGGCCGTGCCCTCGTTCCAGGGGACGCGGCGCAGGGTGGAGAGGTCGGGGCGCATGGCGAAGTCGCCGTAGCCGCTGGACCAGGACGACATCTCGTAGCCCTCGACGGTGTTCATCTCCGCGTCGACGGCGAGGAGGTAGTTGCAGCCCTCGGTGCCGTGCTCCAGCACGTCGTCGAGGAAGAACTGTGCGGCGAACCGCTTGCCCTGGAGCCGCCCTTGCATATCGGGGAAGGCCAGGACGACTGTGTCGATCTCACCGTTGGCGACGAGGATACGCAGGTCCTCGACGGCAAGCGGGGGTTTACGGTCTGCCACGGGGTTGTGCCTCCTTGGATCAGCCGGGAGCCATAAGGTATTGCGGAAGACCATTGCTTGGGAAGGGGAAACCGCGAGGTGGCGAAGAACAGCGAACCGGCGGACCGGCTGACGCCCGTGCTGCGCCCGGTACGGGCGGGCAACGGTTTCGAGGAGGCGCTGGAGCAGATCCTCCAAGTGGTCCGTCTCGGCCTGGTCCCGGGCGGCGAGCGGCTGCCCGCGGAGCGCGAGCTGGCGGAGCGGATGGGGATCAGCCGGGTCACCCTGCGCGAGGTGCTCAAGGTCCTCCAGGACCAGGGACTGGTCGAGAGCCGGCGCGGCCGCTACGGCGGAACGTTTGTCCTGCACCGCGACCGCTCCCCGGGCGAGGAGGAGCTGCGCCGCCGGATCGCCGCCGTCGACGTCGAGGACACCCTGCGCTTCCGCGAGGTGCTGGAGGTCGGCGCGGCCGGGCTGTGCGCCGCGTACGGCCTGACCGAGGAGGGCGTGGAGCGGCTGCGTACGGCCCTGGGCGCGACGCACGACGCGCCGCTGGACGACTACCGGCGCCAGGACACGCTGCTGCACCTCACCCTGGCCGAGCTGTCCGGATCCCCGACGCTCACGGCCCAGTACGCGGCGGTGCGGGCCACGATGAACGACCTGCTGGACTGCATCCCCCTGCTCGTACGGAACCTGGAGCACTCGCAGTACCAGCACACCGCGCTGGTGGAGGCGGTGCTGGAGGGGGACGCGGACGCCGCGCGGGAGGTGATGCGGGAACACTGCGGGGGCACGGCGGCGCTGCTGCGCGGCTTCCTGACGTGACCCGTCCGCCGGCCGTCGGTGCGGCCCCCGTCGGAGCGTCCGCCGGGTCGTCGACGCGCCCGGCCCCTCCGTTCCGGAGCCCGTCGGCGTAACGCGAACGTAACGCAGAGGGCTTGCGCTCCGGCCGACCCACCGCAAAGGTATGGGTCCATTCCATTGGGCCCGACGGCGGGAGCTCTGCTGCCATGACGCTGGAAGACACCGACGACAGCCGCACATCCCCATCGGACGACTACCTCAAGCGGCGGGCGCTGCGCCGCGGAAGCGCGGGCTGGCTGCTGCTCACCGGCCTCGGCGTGGGCTACGTCGTCTCCGGCGACTTCTCCGGCTGGAACATCGGCCTCGCCAAGGGCGGCTTCGGCGGGCTGGCGATCGCGACCCTGCTCATGGGCGTGATGTACGCCTGCCTGGTCTTCGCGCTCGCCGAACTGTCCGCCATCCTCCCCGCGGCGGGCGGCGGCTACGGCTTCGCACGCCGGGCGCTCGGCACCTGGGGCGGCTTCCTCACCGGCACCGCGATACTGATCGAGTACATCCTGGCCCCGGCCGCCATCTCCATCTTCATCGGCGACTACGTCGAGTCGCTCGGCCTGTTCGGACTCGAATCGGGCTGGCCGGTCTACCTCGCCTGCTTCGTCGTCTTCATCGGCATCCACCTGTGGGGCGTCGGGGAGGCCCTGCGCTTCAGCCTGATCGTGACGGCCATCGCGGTGGCGGCGCTGCTGATCTTCGCGGTGGGCGCCTTCACCGAGTTCCGGGGCGGCGGTCTGGACGACATCCCGGTCACCGACGCGTTCGGGGCGAACGCGTGGCTTCCCTTCGGTCTGCTGGGGATCTGGGCGGCGTTCCCGTTCGGGATGTGGTTCTTCCTCGGCGTGGAGGGCGTACCGCTCGCCGCCGAGGAGGCCAAGGATCCGGTGCGGTCCATGCCCCGGGCGCTGTCCCTGTCGATGTTCATCCTGGTGGTGCTCGCGGTGGTGACCTTCTTCGCGTCGACCGGGGTCCGGGGTTCGGCCGCCATCCAGGACGCGGGCAACCCGCTGGTGGTGGCGCTCCAGGGGGACGGCGGCCCGACCGCGCTCAGCCGTTTCGTCAACTACGCGGGGCTCGCCGGCCTGGTGGCGTCCTTCTTCTCCCTCATCTACGCCGGTTCCCGCCAGCTGTTCGCGCTGTCCCGCGCCGGGTACCTGCCGCGCTTCCTCTCCCTGACCAGCCGACGCAAGTCGCCCTACCTGGGGCTGCTGATCCCCGGCGCGATCGGATTCGCGCTCGCCGCCGGGACGGGCAACGGCGCGCGCATGCTGAACATCGCGGTGTTCGGCGCCACCATCAGCTACGCGCTGATGGCGCTCTCCCACATCGTGCTGCGGCGGCGCGAACCGGACCTGCCGCGCCCCTACCGCACGCCCGGTGGCGTGCTCACCTCCAGCGTCGCCTTCGTCCTGGCGCTGTCCGCGCTGGTGGCGACCTTCCTCGTCGACAAGGACGCCGCGTTCATCGCGCTCGGCGTCTATGTCGTCGCACTCGCCTACTTCGCCTTCTACAGTCGGCACCGGCTCGTCGCGAACGCCCCCGAGGAGGAGTTCGCGGCGCTGGCGGCGGCCGAGGCCGAGCTCGAACGCAACTGAGAGGACCTTTCCCGTGCCCAAGCCGCTCATCGGTGTGACGACCTACCTCGATCCCGCCAGGTGGGGCGTGTGGGAGATGCCCGCGGCGCTGCTGCCCGAGGCCTATCCGCGTCTGGTCCGGGCGGCGGGCGGCGTCGCCGCGATGCTCCCCCCGGACGGACCGTCCGCGGCCGCCGATCTGGTCGCCCGTCTCGACGGTCTGGTGATCGCGGGCGGCGCGGACGTCGATCCCGCACGGTACGGGGCCGAACGCGATCCCCGGACGGGCCCGCCGGCGCGGGAGCGGGACGCCTGGGAGCTCGCCCTCATCGAGGCGGCCCTCGCCACGGGAACGCCCCTGCTGGGCATCTGCCGCGGCATGCAGCTGCTGAACGTGGCACGCGGCGGCACCCTCGTGCAGCACCTGGACGGGCACGTCGACGGGGTGGGCGTGCCGGGGCTGCACAAGGTGGAGCCGGTGCCGGGAACGCTGTACGCGTCGCTGGTCCCGGAGACGGCGGACGTGCCGACGTACCACCATCAGGCGGTGGAATCGCTCGGCGACGGCCTCATGGCGTCCGCCCACGCGGTGGACGGCACGGTGGAGGCGGTCGAGCTGCCGGGTCCGGCCTGGGCCCTCGGGGTGCAGTGGCACCCCGAGATGGGGACGGACCTCCGGGTGATGGAGGGGCTGGTCCGGGCGACCTCGTCCGCGGACGGACCGCCCCCGGGCGGCACGGACCGGCCGACGGCCGTCGGGTCCGCGGCGTAGGGCCGTCGGGTCCGCGGCTCGCCGGGCCGTCGGCCCGCGGACACCTGGGGGCGGTGCCCGGGGGCGGATTCCGGGGCGCGCCCCGGCGAAGGGCGGCGCGAGGCGGTCAGGAGCCGCCGCGCGCCAGTGACAGCAGGTCCCTGGCCGGGCCCGTCGGGCGCGGGCCCGTCGGCCAGACCGCCCGCAGGGCGCGGCGCAGGTCCACGCCCTCCACGGGGACCTCGACCAGGCGGCGGGAGGAGAGCTCCTCGGTGACGGCCAGCTCGCTGAGGACCGCGGGGCCCGCTCCGCTGACGGCCGCGGCCTTGACCGCCGTGGTGGAGGCGAGCTCCAGGAGTGGATCGGCGAGCCCGCCGTGCGCGGCCAGCGCGGAGTCCAGGACCTGACGGGTTCCGGAGCCGTACTCGCGCAGGATCAGCGGGGTGGCCGCCAGCTCCGCGGGGGTCAGCGGCGCGCGTCGCTGGGTCCACCGGTGGGACGGAGCGGCGACCACGACGAGCCGGTCGTGCCCGACGACCACCGCGTCCAGGCCGTCCGGCACGGAGAGCCCCTCGACGTAGCCGAGGTCCGCCTCGCCGGCCAGCAGGCCGGCGGCGACCGCAGTCGAGTTGCCGGCCCGGAGCGAGACGGCCGTGTCGGGCCGCTCGGCGCGCAGGGCTATCAGCCAGCGCGGCAGCAGGTATTCGGCGATGGTCATCGACGCCGCGACCCGCAGCCGTGAGTCCCGGCTGTCCCGCAGCGCCTGCGCACCCGCGTCGAAGGCCTCGGCGGCCTCCACGACGCGCCGGGCCCAGTCGGTCACCAGGGTGCCCGCGGCGGTGAGCCGGGAGCCCCGCGGCGAACGGTCGACCAGGGCGACCCCCAGCTGCCGTTCCATGGACCGGACGCGGCTGCTGGCGGCGGGCTGGGTGATGCCGACCTCGCGCGCCGCCCGGCCGAGGCTGCCGTGCCGGGCGACGGCGAGGAGCAGTTCCAGGGCGCCGAGATCGGGCACACGATGGGAGAGGCTCATAAAATCAGCTTATGGGGTCATAGGTGCAAGAGTCCTGGTGGGGGGCGTTTCGGCGGGCGAGCATGAGGCCATGGCACCCCTCGCACGACACCTCCCCCTCAGTCGGACCCCGGCCTTCCGTCACCTCGGCCCGAACTGGTACGCCGCGGTGATGGGGACCGCGGGCGTCGCCAACGCGGGCGCCACGCTGCCCTTGGACGCCCCCGGCCTGCGGGGGGCGTGCGCGGCTCTGTGGACGCTGTCCCTGCTGGCGTTGCTGATGCTGCTCGCCGCTCGCGCCCTGCACTGGGCGCACCACCGCGACCAGGCGCGGGAGCATCTGCTGGACCCCGCGGTGGCCCCGTTCTACGGCTGCCTGTCGATGGCCCTGGTCTCGGTCGGCGGCGGCGCGCTGATCGTGGGCCACGACTGGATCGGCCTCCCGGCGGCGGTGCGGCTCGACGCGGTGCTGTTCGCCGCCGGGACCGGAATCGGCCTGGTGGCGGCGGTGGTGGTCCCGTATCTGATGGTGGTGCACCACAAGGTGGAGAGCGCGTCGCCGGTGTGGCTGGTGCCGGTGGTGGCCCCCATGGTGTCGGCGGCGCTCGGTCCCCTGCTGGTGCCCCATCTGCCGGCGGGCCAGTGGCAGCAGACGCTGCTGGCCGCCTGTTACGGAATGTTCGGACTGAGCCTGCTGGCGACGCTGGTGATGCTGCCGCTGGTCTTCGGGCGGCTGGTGACCGGCGAGCCGCTGCCCGCCGCGCTCACTCCGACCCTGTTCCTGGTGCTGGGGCCGCTGGGCCAGTCGACGACCGCCGCGAACACGTTCGCCGACGCCGCGCCGGGGCTGCCGTACGCGCCCGCGCTCGCCGTGCTGTACGGCGTGCCGGTGATGGGCTTCGCCCTGCTGTGGCTGGCGCTGGCCGGGGCGATGGCGTTGCGGGCCCGGCGCCGGGGCATGGGCTTCACGATGACCTGGTGGGCGTTCACGTTCCCGGTCGGTACGTGCGTGACGGGCGCGGAAGGGCTGGCGCAGCACACCGGGCTCGCCGCCCTGCGCTGGCTGGCGGTAGGGCTGTACGTCCTGCTGGTGGCCGCCTGGCTGGTCGCCGCCGAGCGGACGCTGCGCGGGCTGCTCAGCGGAGCGCTGCTCGCAGCGCCGCGGGTGCCTCGGCCAGCGAGGGTCCGTACCACGTGAGGTGCCGTCCGCCGACCAGCGCCGCGGGCAGCGCGCCGAAGGCCTCGGGGCCGTCGTCCGCGGTGAAGCGGTACGGCTCGTCCGGGAGGACGACGAGGTCGGCGCCCGCCTCGAGCAACCGGTCGAGGGGGATCCGCAGGTAGCGCTCGGGGTGGTCCGCGTACACGTTGACGACACCGAGGCGGGCCAGCAGGTCACCGGCGAACGTGTCGCGGCCCAGCACCATCCAGGGCCGGCGCCACACCGGCACGATCGCCCTGCGGTACGTCTCCGGGGCCTCGCCCGCCGCCGCCCAGGCGGCCTCTGCCTCGTCCAGCCAGCGCGGCCTGCCCCGCACCCCGCAGGCGCGCAGCACCCGGTCGAGTTCGCGGAACGCCTGCTCCAGACCTCGGACCTCGGTGACCAGCACCTCCACCCCGGCGGCCCGCAGCGCGGCGATGTCCGGCTCGCGGTTCTCCTCCTCGTTGGCGACGACGAGGTCGGGGCGGAGCGCGACGACCGTCCCGAGGTCGGGGTTCTTGGTCCCGCCGACGCGTGTGACGTCCAGATCCCCGGGGTGGCTGCACCACTGGGTGGCGCCGACGAGCACACCGGGCGCGCTGACGGCGACGGCCTCGGTGAGGGAGGGGACGAGCGAAACGGCACGGAACACGTCAGGTGGCCTCGATGCGCTCGGTGACGGCGACCACGACGACGCGTGCGGCCGGCCCGGTGGCGCGCCAGCGGTGGCGTACCCCTCCGGACATGTACAGCGTGTCACCGCGGTCGAGCCGGTACGCCCGGCCTTCGGCCTCCACCTCGACGGAGCCGTCGGCGACGTACAGCAGCGAGTCGTTGCGCAGCACCAGCTCACGGCGGGCGTCGTGCTCGCCGGTGAACTCGTCGGCGTGCATCTGATGCTCCCCGCGCACCAGTGGGCGCATCCCGGCGGCGGGCTGCCGGGCGTGATCGGCGGCGCGTACGACGTCGACGGTGCGTGCCGAGTCGGCGGCGTCGAGCAGTTCCACGGCGGTGGTGCCCAGCGCGTCGGCGACCCGCTGGAGCGAGCGCATGCTCGGGCGGGCCCGCTCGTTCTCCACCTGGCTGAGGAAGGGAACGGACAGGCCGCTGCGCTCGGCGACCGCGGCGAGCGTGAGCGCGAGCGCTCTGCGCCTCCTGCGGACGGCGGCACCGACCCGGAGTGTTTCCTTGTCGTCCATCTCTCGGCTCCCTCACCCTCTTCGTCCACCTTACGCAGCGGCGGTACCACTGAGTAGCGCAACAGCGGAAGCCGCAGCTCGGCGGGGGTCCCGCCGGGCGGCGGAGAGCGGGGGCGGAGAGCGGGGGGCGGAGAGCGGGGGGGGGCGGAGAGCGGGGGGGCGGAGAGCGGGGGGGGCGGAGAGCCGGCTTCCGCCGGCGGCGGGGGTGGTGCGCGGGACCGCCGGGACGACGGAGGCGGGCCCCGCCGGTGACGACGGGGCCCGCCTCCTCCTGGCGCGTGCCTCATGGCGCGTGCCTCATGGCGCGTGCCTCATGGCGCGTGCCTCCTGGCGCGTGTGTTCCGACCGCCGGGGCGGCGCCGGACGTGTCGGCCTCGGCTACCGGGCCGCCGCCCTCTCCTCCGCCTCGGTGACCGGCGCCCAGGTGTCGGCGGCGTCCGGGTTCTCCTTCAGCCAGGCCCGGACGGCCTCCTGCTCCTTGCCCTTGCCGGTCTCCTGGATCTTCGCCTCAAGACCGGTGAGCTGCTTCTCGGTCATCCTGAAGTTCTTCATCCACTCGCCGACCCGCGGGTTGTCGTCGGAGAAGCCCTTGCGGGCCAGGGTGTGGACCCCGTCACCCTTGCCCCAGGCACCCTTGGGGTCGTCGAGCTTCTTCAGGTCGTAGCTGGAGTAGGCCCAGTGCGGCGACCAGAGGGTGACGACGATCGGCTCCTTCTTGGCGTAGGCGCGCTTGAGCTCGGCCAGCATGCCGGGAGTGGAGCCGTCGACGATCTTGTACTCGCCCTCCAGCCCGTACTCCTTGAGGATCTTGTCCTTGAGGATGCCCATCATTCCGGCGCTCGGCTCGATGCCGATGACACGGCCCTTGAACCGGCCCGCGTTCCCCTTGAGGTCGTCGAGGGAGTCGATGTCCTTCATGTACGAGGGGACCGTCAGCTCCAGCGAGGTGGGGCCGTACCAGGCGCCCATGTCCTCCAGCCGGTCCTGGTACTTCTTCCAGTACGTGGCGTGGGTGACGGGCAGCCAGGAGTCGGTCTGGACGTCGATCTGGCCGTTGGCCATCCCGGTGTACAGCGCGCCTGCCTCGTACTGCTTGGCGTCGACCTCGAAGCCCCGCTGCTCCAGCAGTTCCTTCCAGAGGAAGGTGGAGGCGATGCCCTCGTCCCAGGGGATGTAGCCCATGGAGATCTTCTCGCCGTGGCCGACGTCCTTCCCGGCGGCGGTGGTGGACCGGCCCGCACCACCGAAGACACCCATGCCGCCGGCGACGAGCGCGAGGACGACCACGCCCACGACGGCCACGGTGGGCCTGGGGCGGTGGCTCCAGATCTTCAGGCCGCCGGTGAGGGCCGCCGCCTTGGCCGCCGCGCGGCGGCCGAGCGGGGAGACCTGGCGGCCGAGCGCACCGGTGATCCGGTCCAGGTACATGGCGAGGACGACGATGGAGATGCCGGCCTCGAAGCCGAGCCCGATGTCGACGTTGCCGATGGCGCGGTAGACGGCGCCGCCCAGACCGCCGCCGCCGACCATGCCGGCGATGACCACCATGGACAGGCCCAGCATGATCACCTGGTTGATGCCCGCCATGATCGTCGGGAGCGCGAGCGGCAGCTGAACCCGCAACAGGGTGTTGCGCGGGGTGGTGCCGAACGCCTCGGCGGCCTCGACGAGCTCGCCGTCGACCTGGCGGATGCCGAGCTCCGTCATCCGTACACCGGGCGGAAGCGCGAAGACGATGGTGGCGATGATGCCGGGAACGACTCCGACACCGAAGAAGATGATGCCGGGGATCAGGTAGACCATGGCCGGCATGGTCTGCATGAAGTCCAGGACGGGCCGGATCACGGCGCTGACCGTCCTGGAACGTGACGCCCAGATCCCCAGCGGGACCGCGATGACCAGGGTGACGATCGTGGCCACGAGCACCAGCGAGAGGGTCGACATGGCGTCGTTCCACAGCTCGATGGAGTCGATCAGGGCGAGTCCGGCGAAGGCCAGGACGCCCGCGAGCAGACCGCGGAGCCACCAGGCCACGACGGCGAGGATGCCGGCGAAGAGCAGCGGTTCGGGCGCGGACAGGGCCGCGTCGATGCCGTCGTACATACCGGTGACGAGGGAGCTGATCGCGTCGAACAGCCAGGAGAGGTGCGCTTGGAGCCAGTCGACACCTGTGTCGACCCACTCGCCGAGAGGGAGCCTAGGCATCGGCCGCCTCCTTCGCGGCGCGGGCGGCGGCCGGCGCGGACACCACCGCCGAGGCGGTGGGTCGCGGGTGGGCCGCGGTGCCACCACCGGCGCCCCTCGGATCGTCGGCCGGCCCACCTGCCGACGGCTGGCCGGCCGGTGACCGGCCTGGCGACGGCGGCACCGCCGACGGCTGTTCGCCGAGGACCGAGAGCAGCCGGGCGCGGGTGACGACGCCGACGAGCTCGCCCGCGTCGTCGGTCACGGCAACGGCCGCACCGCTCGTGGAGCAGGGGGTGAACAGCTCGGCGAGCGGGGCGCCGGCGGGGACGAGGGCGGGCGCCTCGGCCAGGACGTCCTCGGCGGTGCGCAGCTCCTTGCCGCTGTCGGTCCTCGTGCCGAGGACGGTGCCGGGCTCGGCCATGACCGCCCCGGCGGTGAGCACGCGGGAGCGGTCGACGTCCTGGATGAAGGAGGCGACGTAGTCGTTGGCGGGCCTGACGAGGATGTCCTCGGCGGAGCCCAGCTGGACGATCCGGCCGTCACGCATCACCGCGATGCGATCACCGAGGCGCATGGCCTCGTTGAGGTCGTGGGTGATGAAGATGATCGTCTTCTTCAGCCGCTTCTGGAGCTCGATGAGCTGGTCCTGCATGTCCCGGCGGATCAGCGGGTCCAGAGCACTGAACGACTCGTCCATCAGCAGGATGTCGGCGTCGGTGGCGAGCGCGCGGGCCAGGCCGACGCGCTGCTGCATACCGCCGGACAGCTCGTCGGGCCAGGACTTCTCCCAGCCGCCCAGTCCGCACAGCTCCAGCGCCTCGGCGGCGCGCCGGTCGCGCTCGGCGCGGGGGACACCCTGCACTTCGAGGCCGTAGCCGGCGTTCTCCAGCACGCTGCGGTGCGGGAAGAGCGCGAAGTGCTGGAACACCATGCTGATCCCGGTGGAACGGACGCGGCGCAAATCCCGCGGGCTCAGCGCGGTGAGGTCCTGCCCGTCGTACATCACGCGCCCGGCGGTCGGCTCCAGCAGTCCGTTGAGCATGCGCAGCAGGGTGGACTTGCCTGACCCCGACAGACCCATCACGACGAAGATCTCGCCCGGTTCGACGGAGAACGAGGCGTCGATCACCGCCGCCGTCGTACCGTCGGCGCGCAGTTCGGCGCGGTCTGCGCCGCCTTCGAGCTTGCGAACCGCTTCGCCGGGTCGTCTGCCGAACACCTTGTACAAGTGATCGGCTTGCAGGCTGGACACATACACCTCACGCGTGGGAACGAAACCGGCCCGACACCCCCGGTCGGCAGGCCGTGGAGCGGGGCGGGTTCTGTCCGCGTCAGCCGTGACCCCGATGGTTGAAACCGGGACAGGGTCCGCTCCGCTGCCGCGCCTGCCCGAGGCCATACCCGGCAAACGGAAAGGTGATCCACTTCACTCACGTCGACCGTCGGCGGGGTGCGGCATGATCGGGGTGTGACGCGACGCCTGATGCTCCTCGACACCGCCTCCCTCTACTTCCGCGCCTACTTCGGGGTGCCCGAATCCGTGAAGGCCCCGGACGGTACGCCGGTCAACGCCGTGCGGGGGCTGCTGGACTTCATCGCCCGGCTGGTCCAGGACCACCGGCCGGACGACCTGGTGGCCTGCATGGACGCCGACTGGCGACCGCACTGGCGGGTCGAGCTGATCCCCTCGTACAAGGCGCACCGGGTGGCCGAGGAGACGGCCTCCGGGCCTGACGAGGAGGAGATCCCGGACACTCTGTCGCCCCAGGTGCCGGTGATCGAGGAGGTACTGGACGCGCTGGGGATCGCACGGGTCGGTGTGGCGGGGTACGAGGCGGACGACGTCATCGGCACCCTCGCCGGGCGGGCGGCGGGCCCGGTGGACATCGTCACCGGCGACCGGGACCTGTACCAGCTGGTGGACGACGCCCGGGGAGTGCGGGTGCTCTACCCGCTCAAGGGGGTCGGCACGCTCCAGGTGACGGACGAGGCCTGGCTGCGGGAGAGGTACGGCGTGGACGGTCCGGGATACGCGGATCTGGCGCTGTTGCGCGGCGACCCCAGTGACGGCCTGCCGGGCGTGCCGGGGATCGGCGAGAAGACGGCCGCCAAGCTGCTGGACTCCTTCGGCGACCTCGCGGGGATCATGGCGGCGGTGGACGATCCCTCGGCCGGGCTGACCCCGTCGCAGCGCAAGCGGCTGGACGAGGCCCGGGACTACGTGGCGGTCGCGCCGAAGGTGGTGCGGGTCGCGGGGGACGTACCGGTTCCGGACTTCGACCCCGCGCTGCCCGTCGGCCCCCGCGACCCGGCGGGGCTGGAGGAGCTCGCGGCCAGGTGGGGGCTGGGCGGCTCGCTGGAGCGGCTGCTCTCCACGCTGCACCGGTGAAGTGCTAACTTAGGTAAGCCTAAGCAACCGACCTGGGGAGAGCGCAGTGGCGGAACAGTCGACCCGCAAGGCACCGACAGCCCACGAGGCCCGGGTGGTGCGGACCGAGCGGATCACTCCGCACATGGTGCGTGTCGTCCTCGGGGGCGAGGCGATCGCCGGGCTCGCGGCGGACGAGTTCACCGACCACTACATCAAGCTGCTGTTCGCGCCGGAGGGCGTGACGTATCCGGAGCCGTTCGACGTGGCGCGGATCCGCGAGGAGCTGCCGCGTGACCAGTGGCCCCTGAACCGCACCTACACGGTACGGGCGTGGGACCGGGACCAGAGCGAGCTGACCGTGGACTTCGTGGTCCACGGCGACGAGGGCGTGGCGGGCCCCTGGGCCGCGCGGGCCCAGGTCGGCGAAACGATTCGCTTCCTGGGGCCGGGCGGCGGGTACGCGCCGGATCCGGCGGCGGACTGGCACCTGCTGGCAGGCGACGAGAGCGCGCTGCCGGCGATCGCCGCGTCGCTGGAGGCCATGACCGAGGGTGCCGTGGTGCATGCCTTCATCGAGGTCGAGGGCCCGGAGGAGGAGCAGAAGATCGCCGTGCCGAACGGTGCCGATGTGCGCTGGCTGCACCGCGCGGGGCGCCCGGTCGGCGAACTGCTCGTCGCCGCCGTACGGGAGCTGGACTTCCCCACCGGGGACGTCCACGCGTTCGTGCACGGCGAGGCCGGTGTCGTGAAGGAGCTGCGGCGCCATCTGCGCATGGAGCGGCACATCGCGCGCGAGCGGCTGTCGATCTCGGGCTACTGGCGTCTGGGGCAGACCGACGAGGCGTGGCGCGCGGTGAAGCGCGAGTGGAACGAGCAGGTGGAACGGGAGCAGGAGAACCCGGCCGCCTGAGAAGCGGACGGCACCACATCGACGGGCCGGCCCTCGGTACCGGCCCGTACGCTCGCCCTCCCGGCGGCCACAACGGCCGCCTCGCCCCTGGCCGCTGCCCCGCAGGCAGACCGGGCGCCCCTGCCCCTGCCCCCGCCACCGGCACCGGCACCGGCACCGGCAAGCCGGGGCGGCAAGCGGTGCGGGGCGCCGCTCCCCCGGCCCCGGGGCGGGCCCTCAGCCGATGGCGCCCTCGTCGCCGTACATCCGGGCGGACGCGTCGATGTGCGCCAGCCGCCGCAGCGCCGTGAGGACCGCCTCGCCGAGGACCGTCCCGATGACCACGCTCTCCACCAGGTCCTCACGGCCGGCGTTGCGGGCGACGTACCCGAGATCCACGGCCGCCACCTTCTGCGCGGCATCCGCGTAGTCGTCGAGCCCCTCGACGAAGGCGCCGTGTCCGACCCGCTCCAGCGCCGCGAGGGCGGCGGCGAGCGCCTCGGCCGAGGGGCTGTCCCGTTCGACCCGCCAGCCACGGCGAGTGAGCAGATCCGCCACCACCTGCCTCGCCGTGGTCAGCTCGACGTCCGCCGTCCCGCCGGCCGGCGGGGCGATGGGGTCCGTGGCGGCCCCGAGGACCCTGTGCACGGGACGGGAGGGGTCGTCGACGGCGACCAGCACGTCCCGGATGGCCGCCACCGACAGTCCGCCCACGTCGAGCAGGGCACGCACCAGTCGCAGCCTGCGTTCGTGCTCCGCGCCGTAGCTCGCCTGATTGGGACTGCTCAGCCGGCCCGCCGGCAACAGCCCTTCCCGTACGTAGTACTTGATCGTCGGCACCGGCACCCCGGTCCTCCGGCTCAGCTCACCGATGCGCACCCGGCGCCCGCCTCTCCGCACAGCCCTCCGCCCGCGCCAGGCGGGCTCGTCCCGAACAGCGCACTAACGGATAGCAATAGTGGCCACTATCCATAATGCCGGGTCCGGAAGCGGTGCTT
The DNA here is from genome assembly GCF_036322365.1 of Streptomyces sp. SP18CS02. Lineage (NCBI taxonomy): Bacteria > Bacillati > Actinomycetota > Actinomycetes > Kitasatosporales > Streptomycetaceae > Streptomyces > Streptomyces sp. SP18CS02. The sequence continues at coordinate 220,031 of NZ_JAQYXC010000266.1, read as the reverse complement.
CCCTACCGGCCCCCGCGGACTTCCGACTCGTACGGCATGTCGTCGGGCGTCCGCGGCGACAGCCGCCCCTGCCCCGCGCGGGCCAAGGCCGCCCCTCGACACGCGGTCACCGCTGAGCGCGCCGGTCCGTCACCAGCCCTCCGGCCGCGATCCCCACGGGGCCCGGCGGTGACGACACCGCCCGCCCTGGGCGGAACGCGTTCACGACGAGGGAACGAGGTGAAGCCGGACCAAGCTCCACGACGAGGGAACGAAAGGGAGCCGAACCGGCTCGGCTCCACCACCGGCGACGCGCCCGGAGCTCCGACCGGATTCGGCCGGCCGCGGGCGGCCTGTACGTCCGGTGTCGCGGAGCACGGTCGGCGCGCCGCGCAGGGCCGTCGCGGCCCTGCGCGGAACGGGCCCCGGAGGGGACCGCGGGAGGGCGCTCTCAGCGTTCCCCTCTCCCCCGGCTACCGCCCACGGGCCCGCACCGTGGCCGGGACGTCCCTGTCCGGCTGGAGGGTCAGGCCCGGTACGGGCCGTATCTCCCCCGGGTCGAGGTCCAGGTGGAAGCGGCGAGCGAGGACGGCCAGGACGAGCACGGCCTCGACCATGGCGAACCGCGCCCCGAGGCAGACCCGGGGTCCCCCGCCGAAGGGGAACCAGGCGTACTCCGGTATCCGCTCCGCCGCTTCCTCCCCCTCCCCCGTCCATCGCTCCGGCCTGAACTCCTCCGGGTCCCGGAACCATCGGGCGTCCCGGTGCGTGGCCCACTGGCTGCTCCATACACGGGTGCCCGGGGGCACCGGCCTGCCACCCAGGCGCGCACCCTCCTTGGCCACCCCCGTGAGCAGCCAGACGGTCGGGTAGAGCCGCAGGGTCTCCTTCACCACCGCCCGGGCGTACGGCAGCCGCGCATAGTCCTCGAAGCCCGGCTCACGGCCGGCGCCGAGGACCTGGTCCAGCTCCGCCGCGAGGGCATCCCTCACCCGCGGATTGCGGGACAGCAGGTACCAGGTCCAGAGCAGGGTGCTGCTCGTCGTCTCATGGCCACCGATGTACAGCGTGACGGTCTCGTCCCGGATCTCCTCGTCCGACAGCGTCGCACCGGTCTCGTCCCGCGCCGCGAGCAGCCGGCTGAGCAGATCGGGGCGGTCCTCCCCGCCGTCACGGTGCCGTGCGACGACCCGGGCGACCTCGGCGTCGATCACCGCGGTGGCCCGCTTGACGCGGGCCCTCCCCGGAGTGGGCACCCGGTCGGGCAGCAGTGCGCCCAGACCGCTGAACTCCGCGCCGATCTCCTGCTGCGCGGTGTCCATCGCCCGCCCGATGGCCGCCGCGTCGGCGGCCGTGTCGACGCCGAAGATGGTGCGTACGGCGATGAGCCGGGTGAGAGCGGCCATCTCGCGCTTCACGTCGATCCGCGCACCGTCGCTCCACCGGTCCGCCAGCGCCACCGCGCATCGCGCCATCGTCGCGGCGTACGAGCGCACCTGCCTGGGCCGCACCGACGGCTGGACGAGCGACCGCTTGCGCCGCCAGTCCGCGCCCCTGGCGACCACCACGCCGTTGCCGAGCAGGGTCCGGAACGACGCACCGAGTTCGGGCTGGTCGAAGGTGCGCTCGACCTCGGTGAGCAGCTCACCGATGTGTCGCGGGTCGGAGATGAAGAGGGACGGCTTCGGGCCGAATCGCCAGCTGACCATGTCGCCCCGGTCGCGCATCCGCACGAAGAACGCGAGGGGGTCCTTCCCGAACTCGGGCAGGTTGCCGAGCAGCGGTATTCCGCGGGGACCCGGCACGATCACCGGCCCGTTGTGCTCGGCGGCGTCCGCTGTCGTCCTGGTGTGCGTGGTCACGAGCGGTCTCCCCTCCTTCACGGCACCGCGCACGACCGTGTGCGTCCCACGGCATGGCTGCGAGCGTGCGCGTGCCTGAGCGTGTCGGTGTGTCGGCGCATGCGTGAGGTCGCCGCATGCGCGGGTGGGCCGGTGCGTGGTGGTGCGAGTGCGTGGGTCCATGGAATCGGATGTGCCCGGGAAGGCGCCACCCCTGTGGATAACTCACCGACGGCACGGCCAGGGCGACCGCGGCGCGCACAGCGGTTGCGCCCGTACGCCAGGGGCCCGGCCGGAACACTCCGGCCGGGCCCCTGACTTCACTCAGGTGTCAGCCCACCGAGCTGTACGCCACGACACCGCGAAGCAGCCCGTCGACCGCCTTGCGGGCGTTCTTCGCGACCGTGCTGCCCTCGCGCGGCGCGGCGGCCGCGATCTGCCCGAGCACATCGATGACCTGCTTGCACCAGCGCACGAAGTCGCCCGCGGGCATCTCCGCCTCGCGCAGCACCTCGTCGAGCCCCTTGTCGGAGGCCCACTGGTACGCCGCCCAGGCGAAGCCGAGGTCCGGCTCGCGCTGCCCGACGCCTTCCGCCTGGCTGATCTTGAACTCCTCCTCCAGGGCGTCCAGCCGGCCCCAGATCCGCACCATCTCGCCGAGCGCGGCCTTGGCCTTGCCCGAGGGGAGCTTCGGCGCCACGGCGTCGTCCGCCTGCCTGGCCTCGTACACCAAGGCCGAGACGCACGCGGCCAGTTCGGGCGGGTTGAGCCCCTCCCACACGCCCTCGCGCAGGCATTCGCTGGCCAGCAGGTCCAGTTCGCCGTAGAGCCGGGCGAGCCGCTTGCCGTGCTCGGTGACCTCGTTGCCGCGCAGGTAGTCCATCTCGGTCAGCAGCGCGACGATCCGGTCGAAGGTGCGGGCGATCGTGTTCGTACGCCCCTCGATGCGCCGCTCCAGCTGCCGGGTGTCGCGCTGGAGCCGGTGGTAGCGCTCGGCCCACCGCGCGTGGTCCTCCCGCTCGGCGCAGCCGTGGCACGGGTGGGCGCGGAGTTCGGTGCGCAGCCGGGCGATCTCGCGGTCGTCGGCGGCCGCGGAGCGCTGCTTGCGGTGCCGGTCGGGTTCGATGTGTCCGGCCTTGGTGCGCAGCGCGGACGCGAGGTCGCGCCGGGACTGCGGGGAACGCGGGTTGAAGGACTTGGGGATCCGCATCCGCTCCAGCGCCTCCACCGGTACCGGGAAGTCGATGGACGCGAGCCTCTTCACCTGCCGTTCGGCCGTGAGGACCAGCGGGCGCGGCCCGTCCTGGTGCTCGAAGCCGCGGTGCCCGTTGGACCGTCCGGCGGGCAGCCCGGGGTCCAGGACCAGCGCCAGGCCCGCGAACTTGCCGGTCGGCACATGGATGACGTCGCCGGGCTTGAGCTTCTCCAACGAGACGGCGGCGGCGGCGCGGCGCTGGGCCGCGCCCTGCTTGGCCAGCTCCGTCTCACGGTCCTTGAGGTCGCGGCGCAGCCGCGCGTACTCCTCGAAGTCGCCCAGGTGGCAGGTCATGCCCTCCCGGTAGCCGTCGAGTCCCTCCTCGTTCCTCTGCACCTGGCGGGAGATGCCGACCACGGACCTGTCCGCCTGGAACTGCGCGAACGACGTCTCCAGCAGTTCGCGCGAGCGGTGCCGGCCGAACTGGTCGACCAGGTTCACCGCCATGTTGTACGAGGGCCTGAAGCTGGAGCGCAGGGGGTAGGTCCGCGTCCCGGCGAGACCCGCCAGCTGCTCCGGGTCCATGCCGCGCTGCCACAGCACGACCGCGTGGCCCTCGACGTCGATGCCGCGCCGCCCGGCCCGGCCGGTCAGCTGGGTGTACTCGCCGGGGGTGATGTCGGCGTGCTGTTCGCCGTTCCACTTGACCAGCTTCTCCAGGACGACCGACCGCGCGGGCATGTTGATGCCCAGCGCGAGCGTCTCGGTGGCGAAGACGGCCTTGACGAGCCCGCGGACGAAAAGATCCTCCACGACCTCCTTGAAGGTGGGCAGCATGCCGGCGTGGTGGGCGGCGATGCCCCGCTCCAGTCCTTCCAGCCACTCGTAGTATCCGAGGACATGGAGGTCTTCGGTGGGGATCGAGGCGGTGCGCTCCTCGACGATCTCGCGGACCCGCTGGCGCGACTCCTCGTCGTTCAGGCGCAGTCCGGCGTACATGCACTGCTGCACGGCGGCCTCGCAGGCGGCCCGGCTGAAGATGAAGGTGATGGCGGGCAGCAGCCCTTCGGCGTCGAGGCGCTCGATGACCTCGGGCCGTGCCGGCGTCCAGATCCGCGACCGCTGACGGCGTTCGCGCTCCCGGTCGGCCTCGCGGATCATCTTGCCGCGGCGCCTGTCACGGGGGTTGTACGTACGCTGGTTCTCCATGCGCGCCAGGCGGACCAGGTCGGGGTTGACCTCGCGGCGTCCGGCCCCGCGGCCGCCGTGGTCGGTCTCCTCCTCGAAGAGGTCGTACATCCGGCGTCCGGCCAGCACGTGCTGCCACAGCGGCACGGGCCTGCTCTCGGAGACGATGACCTGGGTGTCGCCGCGGACCGTGTCGAGCCAGTCGCCGAACTCCTCGGCGTTCGACACGGTGGCGGACAGTGAGACCAGGGTCACCGATTCGGGAAGATGGATGATCACTTCTTCCCAGACGGCTCCGCGGAAGCGGTCGGAGAGGTAGTGCACCTCGTCCATGACCACGTATCCCAGGCCGCGCAGCGACTGGGAGCCCGCGTAGAGCATGTTGCGGAGCACCTCGGTGGTCATCACGACGACCGGCGCCTCGGAGTTGACGCTGTTGTCACCGGTGAGCAGGCCGACCTTGTCCTGACCGTAGCGCTTGACCAGGTCGGCGTACTTCTGGTTGGACAGCGCCTTGATGGGCGTGGTGTAGAAACACTTGCGCCCCTGCTCCAGGGCGAGGTGCACGGCGAACTCACCGACGATGGTCTTGCCCGAGCCGGTGGGTGCCGCGACGAGCACGCCCTTGCCGCTTTCCAGGGCGCGGCATGCCTCGATCTGGAACGGGTCCAGGTCGAAGTCGTACATGGCGCGGAAGGGGGAGAGCGCGGTGCTCTGCTCGGCGGCGCGCTGCCGCGCCGCTGCGTACGCTTCCGCGGGTGTGAGTTCGTCTGTCATCTTGATATCGAGCGTACCCGTCGGCACTGACAGTCAGCTCGATCTTTAATCGACCCGGTGGGACCCGGTGAAGACCGGTGGGCCCGCCGCCCCCCGGGGGCGCGGGGCCCGCCCGGGGCAGCGGCCCACGCGGGGCACCGGGACTTCTCCGTCCCGGCCATCGGACCGTCGACCGTGGGCGGTTCCGGTCACGACGCCCGGGAAGCGCCGCGCGCCTCGGGAGCGAGCACCACGGCCGCCCCCGGCACGCACTCGGCGGTCAGGGGAAGCGGCCCGAGCGGCTCCCCGTCCGCGTAGCCGGTGGTGCCGGCCGCCGCCAGCGTGACCTTGGCGGCCCGGTGCGCCGTGACCACGGGGTGGCTCAGATGCGTTCCCCGGTAGACCCGCGGGAACACCCGCAGCAGGGTGCTCCGGGAGCAGTCGCCCACGACGGTGACGTCGAACAGACCGTCGTCCATGACCGCCTCGGCGCATATCCGCATCCCCCCGCCGTAGGAGGTTCCGTTGCCGACGGCGACGAGGGTGGCCTCGATCTCCCGCTCCGTACCGTCGTCCAGGGTCATCCGGTAGGCGATGGGCCGGAAGGAGGCCAGCTCCGCGATCATGGCCAGCTCGTATGTGAAGCGGCCGCCGGGCCGGCGCGTTCGGTTGCCCCGGTCGTTGACGCGCGAGTCGAACCCGGAGGCCAGCACCGTCCCGAACCACCGCTCGCCGACCCGCCCGAGGTCGATGTTCCGCGTGCGCCCGGCCGCGAGGGCCTCGGCGGCCAGCCGCCCGGCCGCGGCAGGATCCCGTACCGGCAGGTCAAGGGCGCGGGCGAAGTCGTTGCCGGTGCCGACGGCGATCACACCGAGCGGGGTCCGGGTGCCCGCGACGGCCTGGAGGGCGAGCGAGACCATGCCGTCCCCGCCGACGGCCACCAGCGCCCCGGTCCCGCCGTCGACGGCCTCGCGAGCCCGTCGCAGCGCGTCGCCGGCGTCGGCGCCCAGGACCACACGTACGGAGAAGCCCGCCTGTCGCAGCGCGCGAGCGGCCGGCTGCGCGGCGTGCGCGCCCCGGCCGCGTCCCGCCGCCGGATTGACGAAGAGAGTGATCTCGCTGCTCATGGGGCCCCCGGGACGTGGTGTGGGGCAGGACCCTACAAGGTCGGCGCGACCCCGCCGCCCCCAGGGCGAGGCAGTCGCCACCGGCACCACGCGGCGGCGTCCCCGGTCGCAGCGGAACCGTCTCCACCGGGAGGCACCCGGCACCGCAAGGGGCGGGCCCCGTCGCCGGCTCGCCGGCGGGGGCCCGCCCCTTCCGATCAGGTGGTCCCGCCGCTTCCCGGTCAGGTGATGTCGTCGTACCCGTTGAGCCGTTGCGACCGGGACCCGTCACCGCCGGCCTGCTCGGGCAGCGCCCGGGCGGCGGGCAGGGGCTCGATCTCGCCGACCGCCACGGGCGTGAGGTCCAGCGCGGACGCCTCGTCGTCGTCGAGCTCCGCGTCAAGGTCGTTGCGCGCGCGGCGCCTGTCGTTCAGCATCGCGATGCCGACGGCGATGAAGTAGAGGATGACGATCGGGACGGCGAGCGCCAGCATGCCGAAGGGGTCGGTCGTCGGGGTGGCGATGGCGCCGAAGACGAAGACGCCCATGACCACGCCCCGCCACCAGCCGGCCATCCGGCGGCCGGTCACCATGCCGGCGAAGTTGAGCATGATCAGCAGCAGTGGCAGCTCGAAAGCGGTTCCGAAGATCAGCACCATCCGGACGCTGAAGTCCAGGACGTCGTCGAGTTCCAGGATGTTGGACGCGGTGTCCGGCGTGATGCTCAGCAGCAGCTTCATGCTGACCGGCATGATCAGGTACGCGAGGTACGCGCCGGAGGCGAAGAGCGGCACGGCGACGGCGACGAAGACGTATGTGTACTTCTTCTCGCTCTTGTGCAGGCCGGGCGCGACGAAGGCCCACAGCTGGTAGAGCCAGACCGGGCAGGAGAGGACGATGCCGGCCATCAGCGTCACCTTGACGGTGGTGGTGAAGGGCGACAGGAGCTTGTTGAAGACGATGTTGGCGCACTCGCCGCCGGTGGTCGCCCCGACCCCGCTGCCTTCGCACTTGGGTACCGGCGCGGCGAGGAAGTCCATCAGCTGCTTGTTGTAGAAGGCGGCCACGATCGTCATCACGATGATCGCGAGCATCGCCTTCGCGAGCCGGTTGCGGAGCTCTCGCAGATGGTCCGCGAGCGGCATCCGCCCCTCGGGGTCCTTCTCCTTCTTACTGCGGGCAGGCTTGAGCAACCCACGTCCTCATCTCGTGCGGCAGGCCGCGGGCAGGCGGCCTTGGGGTCAGCGCTGGGTGGTGTCGGACGGCTCGGTGACCGGGCGGGCGCTGGTCACATCGCCGGGCGCCGCCTTGATGGTGCGCTGGGCCGGGGGCTGCTCCGCCGGCGGGTCGGCCGGGGCCGGCTGCTGGCCCTCCGACTTCATCGCCTTGGCCTCGCTCTTCAGGATGCGGGCCGACTTGCCCAGCGAACGGGCCATCTCCGGGAGCTTCTTGGCGCCGAAGAGCAGCACGACGACGAGGAGGATGAGAATGATCTCGGTGGGGCCGATCTGTCGGAACATAAGTGTTGTCTACCTTCTCACCGAGGCGGCATGGGGCTGGGCTGTCGGCCATGAAACGGACTGCTGCCCGAACCACGACCGTCAGCGATCGTAACTCGCACGGGTAAACGCCGGGCAATCCCCGTGCGTACTCCCGTTTGCGGCCGGCCCCGGGGCACCCGCGCCGCGACCAGCAGCGTACCTCTCGTACCTGGGGCGGAGCAGACCGCCGGGTTATCGCAGACTTTCGCCGGTACGGGCAAGATCGAGGGCCGCCCGCTCCAGATTCTCAGCGGCTTGATTGATCCGTTCCGTGGTGCGGGCCACTTGACGGCCGAGGCGCTGAGCCTCGATGAACACCTTGATGCCGAGAATGCCGAGTACGGCGATCCCGAGGAATCCCAGGGCGATGGCGAGCATGGGCCAGAACATGCGCAGAGCCTAGACGTTCTCAGACGGTGGAGTGGAGCCGCAGCGTCCGCACGCCGCCGCCGGTGAGGAGTTCGACGATGCGCTCCCCGGCCGGCTTGCGTACCGCGGAGCCGCACTCGGGACAGGTGAAGGAGTAGAAGGTCGTACGGCGGCTGGCGCCGATGGCCAGCCGCAGCGATCCCGCGGAGAGCTCGAAGCGGGCCCGGCACTCGGGGCAGGCCGCCTTGAAGAGGACCGGGCCCAGCTGTGTCGAGATTCCGGACATCACAGACATAGTGGAAATAACCCTCAATTCCCTCAACTCGGTCGAATGCTAGCGCTCGTCACGTCGGGTCAGACGATGCCGGGTACATCGGCGGCCCGTTCCGCTTCCGGTCGTCCCGCCGCGTCCACAGCCCGCCGGCCCGCGCGCCGCGTACCCCGCACAAGGACTTCCGAGCCGCGCGGGGACGCCGTGGCGGTTCTTCACGGCTTCCTGCCCGTCTCGCACGGCATGTCCGGGTGCTACCGCTCGTCGTAGGCGGCGAGCGCCTCATGGGCGGCGCGCTGCGCGCTCAGGGCCAGGTCCCGCGGGGCCACGATCCGGCCATCCCTGCCCAGGCGCAGGGCCAGTCGGCGCAGCGACGCCGGATCGGGCGTGCGCAGCGCGACGCGCAGCCCGCCGTCGGGCAGCTCCTCGGCGCTGTCGTGCGGGTAGTACTCGGCCACCCACCGGCCTCCGGGGCCCACCTCGATCACGACTTCCGGGTCGTCGGCCGACGGCTGGACCAGACCTTCCGACAGATCGCGCAGTTCGACCTCGGGCGGTGCGGAGGGTTCGTCCAGGAGGCGGATCTCGGCCACCCGGTCGAGCCGGAAGGTGCGCCGAGCCTCCGAGAGGCGGCACCACGCCTCCATATAGGTGTGTCCGACGGCGAAGAGCCTGATCGGGTCCACCTCGCGCTCGGTGAGCTCGTCGCGCGCGGGCGAGTAGTAGCGCACCCACAGCCGCCGGCGCTCGGAGATGGCCCGGTCGACCTCGGCGAAGACACCGCCCTCGGACTCGAAGGTCACCGACAGCCGGGAGCTGGCGCCCGCCGCCTCGCCCGCCGCGGCCTCCAGCTTCGCGGTGGCGCGCAGCAGCGCCTCCCGGTCGCCCTCGCGCAGACCGGGCAGGGTGGCGACGGCACGGGCGGCGACCAGCAGCGCGGTCGCCTCGTCGGCGGCGAGCCGCAGCGGCTCGGCGACGTCGTCCGGGTTGTGCCACCAGATGCGGTCGCCGTCGGTGTCGATGTCGAGCAGGTCGCCGCCGCGGAAGCTGGTCCCGCACATGGGCAGGACGTCGAGGTCCGAGATGAGCTCGTCCTCGGTGATCCCGAAGGCCCTGGCGACATCCCCCACGTGGGCGCCGGGGCGCTCGCGCAGATAGGTCACCAGGGACAGCATCCGCCGGGTCTGGTCGATCGCGTTCGTGGCCATCGTTCCCGCTTCCCCTCAGCCCTTGGCCACGGCACGCAGCCGGTCCACCACATCGGCCCGCAGATCGGCGGGCCCCACCACCACGACGTCCGGGCCGAACTCCACGAGCCACGCGTCCAGGCCGTGCCCGTAAGGAATCTCCAGCTCGTCCCAACCGTCGCCCAGCGGCCGTACGGCGACGGCCCGGGCCCGCAGCGGGTAGCCGCTGTCGGCGCGCAGCCGGATCAGGGCGGAGCGGGTCGCGGTCTCCCCCGCCCAGCTCTCCACGGTCTCCCGGACGGTAGAGACGTCCGGGACGGGAGCGGTGAAGGCGGCGGCCCTGGACCGGACCTTGCCGGTGATCCTGGAGAGCCGGAACACGCGTTCGGCACCTCGGTCGCGGTCCCAGCCGGCCAGGTACCAGTGGCCGCGCCAGCACTCCAGCGTCCACGGCTCGACCTGGCGGGTCTCGGGACGGGCGGCAGTGGCCTTGCGGTACTCGAAGACGACGGGGCGCCGGTCGCGGCAGGCCAGCATCAGGGGCTCGAAGGCCGCCTCGTGGACCGGGATCCGGGGTTCGAGGGCGCTGTGCTGCGTCTCGTAGGTGTCCTCGGCCTCGGGCATTCCGGCGGCCCGCAGCTTCTGGAGGGCGCCGCTGGCCGCACCGGCCAGGCGGGCCTGCTGCCAGACCTTGGCGGCGAGACCGAGTGCCGCGGCCTCTTCGGCGTCGAGCTGGATGGGCGGCAGCCGGTTGGAGTCGCGGCGGGCGAGGTAGCCCGTCTCGCCGTCCAGGTTCTCCACCGTCTCGATGACCAGGCCGAGCTCGCGCAGATCGTCCTTGTCCCGCTCGAACATACGGTTGAACGAGTCGTCGGAACCGGCTTCGAGGTACGCCTCGATGGAACCACGCAGCTCACGCTTGCTGAGCGGGCGCCGGGTTCCCAGCAGGCACAGCGCCAGATTCATCAGCCGCTCGGCCTTGGCAATCGCCATCGACGCCCTGCACCTCTTCTGATGGAGTCACTTTCGCCCGATGACCGTACCGCCCCGGGGCGTCGGGACGAAAGCCGAGGGCCCCTGCCGGGAGGCAGGGGCCCTCAGGACGATCGGTTCCGGCCGGAAGCGCCGGCGATCGGACGACGATCGGACGACTCAGACCGCGACCAGGTCGCAGACGAAGATCAGCGTCTCGCCCGGCGCGATGCGGCCGCCACCGGCGCCGCGGTCGCCGTACGCGAGGTGCGCGGGGATGGTCAGCTGGCGACGGCCGCCGACCTTCATGCCCTGCACGCCCTTGTCCCAGCCCTGGATGACCTGCCCGGCACCGAGCTGGAACTGCAGCGGGGTGCCGCGGTTCCAGGAGGCGTCGAACTCCTCACCGGTGGAGAAGGCCACGCCCACGTAGTGGACCTGGACCATGTCGCCGGCCTTGGCCTCCTGGCCCTCGCCCTCCCAGATGTCCTTGATCTCCAGGTCGACCGGCGGCTCGCCACCCGGGAAGTCGATCTCGGGCTTCTCGATGCTCACGTAAGTGCTCCTACTTCTCGCTCTGCTCGCTTACAAGCAACGGGACAGTCTTACATTGCGGCCAGGATGTCGACGACGAAGACCAGCGTCGAGTTGGCCGGCAGCTCGGGGCCCTTGTCCTGGTCCTTGTACGCCTGGGCCGGCGGGATGACCAGCAGGACGCGGCTGCCTACCTTCTTGCCGACGAGGCCCTTGTCCCAGCCCTCGATGACCTGGCCCTGCCCGATGGCGGTGGTGAACGGCGCACCGGTGTTCCAGGACGAGTCGAAGTTCTTCGCCTTGTCCTTGCCCTCGTTGATCTTCCAGGCGGCGCCGGTGTACTGCATGTACACGGTCTGGCCGGACTTGACCTCGGGGCCCTTGCCCTCGATCAGCACGTCGTCGACCAGCTTGGCCGGCGGGTCGTTCTTCGGGATCTTGATGGTCGCGGGCTCGTTCTTCTCCGCGTCGATCTGCGGCAGGTCGGCCGGGATCTCGGCCTGCTTGCCCTCGGCCTTCTTCGGGATGACGCTCTCGATGTCGAGCGCGAAGACCAGGGTGTCGGTGCCGCTCACACCGATCTCCTGCTTGCCGGCCGCACCGAACGCGGCGGCGGGCGGGGCGACCACCAGGACGCGGCTGCCGACCTTCTGGCCCGTGACGCCCTCGGCGAAGGCGGGGATGACCGTCTTGGACCCGGCGGTGATCACCTGGGGGGTGCCGCCCTGGTCGTAGGAGCTGCCGAGGTCCTTGCCGCCCTTCCAGATCTTGCCGGTGAAGTTGGCGACCACGAGGTCGTCCTTCTTCACCTCGGCGCCGGTGCCCGGGGTGACCGTGTGGACCACGAACGACTTGCCGGGGTCGCCCTTGGGAACGGTGATGACCGCCTTCTTGCCCTTGTCCCCGGTGACCTGGGGCATGGGGGAGGCCGAGTCGACCGGCTTGGGGACCTCGGTCCGGGCTGCCTCCGGGGACGAGGACGCGTCGTCCTTCTTGTCGGTGTCCTCACCTCCGCAGGCGGTCAGCAGCAGGGCGGGCACGATGAGCAAGGCAGCAAGTCGGCGTCGCACGGTGGTCCTCGTGGGGTAGGCGGCATGTCGGTGCCCGTCACTCTACGTCCCCCGCTCGCGGGCCCGGGTGTACGGCGTGCAGCCGGGCCGGAGGGTGCCTGGTGCGCCCCATCCCGCTCCAGGAGGCCCGTACGGCGCCTATGGCACCGCTCAGGCCGCTGGTGCACGCAGGACGGGCCGAGCCTCGCCCGACCAGCCCGGCAGCCTCGCACACGACCGGGCCCCGCACGACCACGTGCGGGGCCCGGTCCGGTGCGCGGTGACCGCCCGGGGCCCTCGCGCGGCGGCCCTGTCGGGCCGTCGCGGGAGCCGGACCCCGGTACCGGCCTCACATTCCGGCGATGAGCTTCTCCACCCGGTCGTCCACCGACCGGAAGGGGTCCTTGCACAGTACGGTGCGCTGTGCCTGGTCGTTCAGCTTGAGGTGGACCCAGTCGACGGTGAAGTCGCGCCGCTGCTCCTGGGCACGTCGGATGAAGTCGCCGCGCAGCCGTGCCCTGGTGGTCTGCGGGGGCACCGACTTGCCCTCGAAGATCTTCAGGTCGTTGCAGATACGGGCGGCCTGCCCCTTCTTCTCCAGCAGGTAGTAGAGCCCGCGCCGACGGTGGATGTCGTGGTACGCGAGGTCTATCTGGGCGACCCGGGGGTGCGACATGGTCATGTTGTGCTTGGCCCGGTACCGCTCGATGAGCTTGTACTTCATGACCCAGTCGATCTCGGTCGCGATCCGGTCGAGGTCCTCCTGCTCGATGGCGTCGAGCGTGCGGCCCCACAGCTCCAGGACCTGGGCGACCGTGCCGGTGCGGATGCCGCGCCGGTCGACGAAGTCGACGGCCTTCTCGTAGTACTCCCGCTGCACCTCCAGGGCGGACGCCTCACGGCCGCTCGCCAGGCGCACCTTGCGCTGGCCGGTGATGTCGTGGCTGACCTCGCGGATCGCCCGGATCGGGTTCTCCAGGGTCAGGTCGCGCATCACCGTGCCCGCCTCGATCATGCGCAGGACGAGGTCGGTCGCGCCGACCTTCAGCAGCATGGTCGTCTCGGACATGTTCGAGTCGCCGACGATGACGTGGAGGCGGCGGTAGCGCTCGGCGTCCGCGTGCGGCTCGTCCCGTGTGTTGATGATGGGCCGGGAGCGGGTGGTCGCCGAGCTGACGCCCTCCCAGATGTGCTCGGCGCGCTGGCTGACGCAGTAGACGGCGCCGCGCGGGGTCTGGAGCACCTTGCCGGCGCCGCACAGCAGCTGCCTGGTGACCAGGAACGGAATGAGGATGTCCGCGAGCCGGGAGAACTCTCCGTGGCGGGCGACGAGATAGTTCTCGTGGCAGCCGTAGGAGTTTCCCGCCGAGTCGGTGTTGTTCTTGAAGAGATAGACGTCGCCCGCGATTCCCTCCTCGTGCAGGCGGCGTTCGGCGTCGACGAGCAGTCCTTCGAGAATGCGCTCGCCCGCCTTGTCATGGGTGACCAGTTCGGTCACGTTGTCGCATTCAGGAGTTGCGTATTCCGGATGCGATCCCACGTCGAGGTAGAGGCGGGCGCCGTTCCGCAGGAAGACGTTGCTGCTGCGGCCCCATGACACGACACGGCGGAAGAGGTAGCGCGCCACTTCGTCAGGAGACAGTCGGCGCTGTCCCCTGAACGTGCACGTGACGCCGTACTCGTTCTCCAGCCCGAAAATGCGGCGGTCCATGACTGAACATTACGCCTGACGGCGTGTGCTGAAACCGGGTTCGACGGCACCGTTTCGATCATTTTCCGATACACGCTCGACGTCCTCGGCGTGTTGTGCCGGGCGAGGCGGAACTGCCAGTACCCGATGGGTGGCGAGCAGGACGAGCAGGGCGGCGATCCCGCCGGCGCCCGCGACCGCGAAACCCGCGGTCGTCCCCCGGAGCTCGACCACCGGTCCCGCCACGGCGGTTCCGGCGGCGGCACCCACCCCGAACGTGGTGACCAGCCAGGAGAACGCCTCGGTGACGGTGCCGCGGGGCGCGTGCCGGTCGACCACGATGAACGCGCAGGCCAGGACGGGCGCCAGGAAGACCCCGGAGAGGGCGGCCAGGGCGGTCATCGCGGCCACCCCGGGCGTGAGCGTCAGAGGCAGATAGCAGAGCGCCAGCAGGCCGACGAGGACCGCCAGCCGGCGTTCCGGAGCGCCGGCCCAGCGCCGGGCGCCGTAGAGCACACCGCCGAACAGGGCGCCCAGGCCGAGTGCGGCCATCAGCCAGCCGTACACGGCCTCCCGCCCGTGGTCGTCGGCGTAGGCGACGCCGGAGACCGTGATGGAGCCGAGAGCCAGGCCGACGAAGAAGAACGCGCCGAGCAGGGCGAGCAGGCCCGGCGAGCGCAGAGCGCCCAGCCAGTGCGCCTCGCGGGGCGCGGAGCGCCAGTCGCGTGAGGGCCGCGAGAGGACGACGGAGAGGGCTCCGAGCACACCGAGCACATTGATGACGAGCATCGCCGCGGCGGGCGACCAGAGCGCCACGAGCAGCGTGACCAGCAGCGGGCCCACGGTGAACATGACCTCCTGGGCCACGGCGTCCATGGCGTAGGCCCGGTGCACCCGGTCCTCGCGCCCCAGGACGCTGGGCCACAGGGCGCGCAGGCCGCCTTCCAGCGGAGGTGTGAAGAGTCCTGCCACGACCACGGCGGCGTAGGCGAGGAACAGGGGCTCGATGCCGCAGAGGGCGAGCAGCGCCATGCCGAGGGCGGACACGACGGCCGACGGGAGCTGGACGCGCGGCTGGCCGTACAGGTCGACGGCACGGCCGAGGAGGGGCTGGCCGACGGCGTTGGCCACGCCGTACGCCGCGACCAGGGCTCCGGCGAGGCTGTAGCTGCCGCCCTCGGCCCGGGTGAAGAGCACGACGGCGATCGGCCCGGTGGCGTTGGGGAGCCGTCCCACCAGGGTGCCGGCCAGCAACCGGGCGGCGTGGGGTGCCTTCAACAGGTCGGCGTATCCGCCCGCTGCCGCGGCCATGTCCTGCCCCTCTCCTCCCCGGAACCTGCCGGGGTTTTACGTATAACGTCCGTGGTCATACGTACCATGACGGCAATCGGCGGGTCCAGCCCGCCCGGTGCGTGGTCGTCGAACGCGGAGGCGTGTGTGCAGTGCATTCCCGGGGAGCAGTCCCCGGATCCGGCCCGGGGGGACGCCGCCGCGTCGCCCTCGGAACCCGCCGCGGGTACGCGTCCCACCAGCCGCGATGTCGCGCGGGCCGCGGGCGTGTCCCAGGCGACGGTCTCGCTCGTGTTCGGCGACAAGTGGCGCGGGCGGGTCTCCGAGCGGACCGCCGCGACGGTGCGGGAGGCGGCCGAAGCGCTCGGCTACCGGCCCAACCTCGCCGCCCGGAATCTGCGCCTCGGCCGCACGAGGACCGCGCTCCTGGTGGTCCCCGCGCTGACCAACGAGTTCTTCGCCCGGGTGTACACGGGTGCCGCCGCCGTCGCCTCCCGGCACGGGTTCGGGGTGGTGCTCTACCCCTCCCCCGAGGGCGTCGGCCGGGCGAAGGACCCGTTCGCCTCGGCCCGGGCCGCGCTGGACGGGGTGATCGCCTCGTCGATGGCGGCGGACGCGCTGACGGCGATCCGGGGCACCGACCTGCCCCTGGTGATGCTCGACAGCGATCCGGCCGATCCCGGCGCGGCCGCGCACGTGAACATCGACATCGCCGACGGCATGCGGCAGGTGACGGAACATCTGCTGGGCCTGGGGCACCGCCGGTTCACGCACCTGTCGTCGGCGGTGGCGTCCTGGACCTTCGACGTACGGGCAAGGGCCCTGGCCGCGCTCCTGGGCGGGGTCCCCGACGCGGTCCTCACGACCGTTCCGGCGCCGCTCGACGTGGACGGCGCCCGGCGCGCCGCCGAACGCGCGCTGACCGCTCAGGGGCCCCGCCCCACGGCGCTGATCTGCGACGACGACATCCTGGCCGCCGGCGCGTGCAAGGCTCTGCGGCGGCTGGGCCTACGGGTCCCGCAGGACGTGTCGGTGACCGGCTTCGACGACCTGGCCCTCGCCTCGGCCGTGGAACCCGAGCTGACCACGGTACGGCTGCCCGCCGAACGGATCGGCGAGCGCGGCATGAGCGCCCTGCTGGCGGTGCTGGACGGCCGTGAGCCGGAGCGCGGCGACCTCCCGGTCACCCTGATGCCCCGCGGCTCGTCCGGCCCGCCGCCTGCCCCGTGAGCCCCTGCGGCCAGGGCCGCCGACGGGCACGGCAGGGCCCCGGACCGCGGGGCGGGCCGGGGCACGGGCCGGAAGACGGGGAGGGCTACTCCGTCGACTCGTCCGGAAGGTCGTCGAGCAGGTCGTCCGAAGGGGCGTCCGTCGGCGTCGACGCGGCGCCGTCGGCCTCCAGAAGACGGGACAGCTGCCGTCCGACGATCCGCTTGAACTTGCGCTGCTGCGGGCGGGTGCGGTCCAGGACCGCCACCTCCAGCCGCTCCGCGGGGATCTCCCGCTCGCTGCCGTTGGTGTCCCTGGACAGCGCCTGCACGGCGAGCTTCAGCGCCTCGGCGAGCGACATCCCGTCGCGGTGCCGCTGGTCGAGGAAACTGCTGATCTGCTCGGCGTTGCCGCCGACCGCGACCGAGCCGTGCTCGTCCACGATCGATCCGTCGTGCGGCAACCGGTAGATCTGGTCCCCCTCGGAGGACACGCCCACCTCCGCGACGACCAGCTCCACCTCGTAGGGCTTCTCGCCCGCGCTGGAGAAGATCGTGCCCAGGGTCTGGGCGTAGACGTTGGCGAGCCCACGGGCCGTCACGTCGTCGCGGTCGTAGGTGTAGCCGCGCAGGTCCGCGTAGCGCACACCGCCGATCCGCAGGTTCTCGTACTCGTTGTACTTGCCGGCCGCGGCGAAGCCGATCCGGTCGTAGATCTCACTGAACTTGTGCAGGGCACGGGACGGGTTCTCACCGACGAAGACGATGCCGTCGGTGTACTGGAGCACAACAAGGCTGCGGCCACGGGCGATGCCCTTGCGGGCGTACTCCGCCCGGTCCTGCATGGCCTGCGCGGGCGAGACATAGAACGGCGTCGTCACCGGCTATCCGTCCCTTTCTTCAGTGGCATGGGGGCACCGCCCAGCGGTGGCTGGCGGAACATCAGAGCAGCGCGGCGCGCGGGCCGTCCGGCTGTTCGAGACGGCGCTCCAGTACGGCGCGGGCGACCTCGGAGGACTCGGCCTCGGTCAGCCGCCGGAAGCCGCTGTCCGTGATCACGGTGACGATCGGGTAGATCCGGCGGGCCACGTCCGGGCCACCGGTCGCCGAGTCGTCGTCGGCGGCGTCGTAGAGCGCCTGCACGACCAGGGTGATGGCCTGCTGCTCCGTCAGATCGTCACGGAAGAGCTTCTTCATGGCGCCCCGGGCGAAGATCGAGCCGGAGCCGGTGGCGGCGTAGCCGTGCTCCTCCGAGCGGCCACCCGTGACGTCGTAGCTGAAGATGCGGCCCTTCTCCCGGTCGACGTCCCAGCCGGCGAAGAGCGGGACGACGGCCAGGCCCTGCATGGCCATGCCCAGGTTGCTGCGGATCATCGTGGAGAGCCGGTTGGCCTTGCCCTCCAGGGAGAGCTGGGTGCCTTCGACCTTCTCGAAGTGTTCCAGCTCCAGCTGGAAGAGCTTGACCATCTCCACGGCGAGGCCGGCGGTGCCGGCGATGCCCACGGCCGAGTACTCGTCGGCCGGGAAGACCTTCTCGATGTCGCGCTGCGCGATCATATTTCCCATGGTCGCGCGCCGGTCACCGGCGAGGACCACCCCACCGGGGAAACTGGTGGCGACGATGGTCGTGCCGTGGGGCGCTTCGATCACGCCCTGCACGGGCGGCAGCGTCCGCTTGCCCGGCAGGAGGTCCGGCGAGTGGTCGGACAGGAAGTCCATGAACGAGGACGAGCCCGGCGTCAGGAAGGCTGCCGGCAGACGCCCGGTGCTACGAGGGTTGGCTTCCACGCGTTTCCTTCCGGAATGAGGCGGCGGCCCGCCGCTGGGGCGGTCGGGCCGATCTTGCGTGCTGTGCACGGACCTTACCCGTGCCGTCGCGGGTCATCCGTCCCGGTGCCGTCGGCTTTCGCCGACGGCCCGGAACGCACGACGCGCGTTACTGCCCGCCCTTTTGCACGAAGGACCGTACGAAGTCCTCGGCGTTCTCCTCCAGGACGTCGTCGATCTCGTCGAGTACGGAGTCGACGTCGTCGGACAGCTTCTCCTGGCGCTCCTTGAGGTCCTCGGATGCCTGCGCCTCCTGCGCCTGCTCCTCGACCTCCTCGGTGGAGCGTGTCGCCTTCTGCTGGCCGCCGCCGGTGTCCTTGGTCGCCATATCCCTCACCCCGCTCGGTTTGCCCGCTTGGTTCGGTTCTCAAGATCAGACCCTACAAGCCCGGTCTGACATCGGCCCTGTACTTTCACAACGTCCGGGTTCCCCCACCATGATTCCCGGGAGATCGCCGGACGAAGCCCATTTCAGCTCCCGGACAGTACGCGCACCAGCTCCTCGGCGGTACGGCAGCGGTCCAGCAGCTCCTTCACGTGCTTACGTGTACCGCGCAACGGCTCCAGCGTGGGGACCCGCTGCAGGGAGTCACGGCCGGGCAGGTCGAAGATGACCGAGTCCCAGGAGGCCGCGGCGACGTCGTCGGCGTACTGCTCCAGGCAGCGGCCCCGGAAGTAGGCCCTGGTGTCCTCGGGAGGCTTCGTCTCGGCCCGCTCGACCGACGGCTCGTCCAGCAGCCGCTTCATCTTCCCGCGGGCCGCCAGACGGTTGTACAGCCCCTTCTCGGGACGTACGTCCGCGTACTGCAGGTCGACCAGGTGCAGCCGGGGTGCGTCCCAGTCCAGGGCGTCGCGGCGCCGGTACCCCTCCATGAGCTCTTTCTTGGTGATCCAGTCCAGCTCTCCGGAGAGGCTCATGGGGTCGTTCTCGAGCCGGTTGAGGGTGTCCTCCCAGCGGACCAGGACGTCCTTGGTCTGCTCGTCGGCGTCCACGCCGAAGCGCTCCTCCACGTACTTCCTGGCCAGCTCGAAGTACTCCATCTGCAGCTGGACGGCGGTGAGTGTCCGGCCGCTACGGAGCGTGACCAGGTGCTGGAGGTCCGGGTCGTGCGAGACCTGGTGCAGCGTCCGGACGGGCTGGTCGACGGCGAGGTCGACATTGATGAAACCGTCCTCGATCATCGACAGGACCAGCGCCGTCGTGCCGAGCTTCAGATACGTCGAGATCTCCGAGAGGTTCGCGTCCCCGATGATGACGTGCAGGCGCCGGTACTTCTCGGCGTCGGCGTGCGGCTCGTCCCTGGTGTTGATGATGGGCCGCTTGAGCGTGGTCTCCAGGCCGACCTCGACCTCGAAGTAGTCCGCGCGCTGACTGATCTGGAAGCCGTGCTCATGGCCGTCCTGGCCGATGCCGACCCTTCCCGCGCCGGTCACGACCTGGCGGGAGACGAAGAACGGCGTCAGGTGCCGCACGATGTCCGAGAAGGCGGTCTCCCGCTTCATCAGGTAGTTCTCGTGCGTGCCGTAGGACGCGCCCTTGTTGTCGGTGTTGTTCTTGTACAGGTGGATCGGCTGGGCACCGGGGAGCTGGGCGGCACGCTCGGCGGCCTCCGCCATGATGCGCTCGCCGGCCTTGTCCCAGAGCACGGCGTCGCGCGGATTGGTGACCTCCGGAGCGCTGTACTCCGGGTGTGCGTGGTCGACGTAGAGCCGTGCCCCGTTGGTGAGGATGACATTGGCCAGGCCGATGTCCTCGTCCGTGAGCTGACTGGTGTCGGCGGCCTCGCGGGCGAGGTCGAAGCCACGGGCGTCCCGCAGCGGATTCTCCTCCTCGAAATCCCAGCGGGCGCGCCGCGCCCGGTGCATCGCCGCCGCGTAGGCGTTGACGATCTGGGACGAGGTGAGCATGGCATTGGCGTTCGGGTGCCCAGGGACGGAGATCCCGTACTCCGTCTCGATGCCCATTACTCGCCGTACAGTCATGCGGCCCTCCTTGCCCGGCGGCGTCCCCGTCCGGGAACGGCGCTCAAGTACCGCTGCTTCTCCGATACGTGTGCGGTGCCCGTCCCCGCACTGCGCGAATCGGCGGTACGAAAGAGCCTAGAACGCCTCTGCGCTGGTGGGGAGATCAATTGCGTCATTGCTGGGGTGTGGTCGAATTCGATACGCCGGCCGGGGAAAGCAACCGGCTGCGGATGCCCGTCCGGACACCCGCAGCCGGTATGCGATCTACAGGTACTGGCCGGTGTTCGCGACCGTGTCGATGGAGCGGCCGGTGTCGGCGCCCTGCTTTCCGGTCACGAGGGTACGGATGAAGACGATCCGCTCGCCCTTCTTGCCGGAGATCCGGGCCCAGTCGTCCGGGTTGGTGGTGTTCGGCAGGTCCTCGTTCTCCTTGAACTCATCCACGCACGCCTGGAGGAGATGGGAGACCCGAAGGCCCTTCTGGTTGTGGTCGAGGAATGCCTTGATGGCCATTTTCTTGGCCCGGTCGACGATGTTCTGGATCATCGCGCCGGAGTTGAAGTCCTTGAAGTAGAGGACTTCCTTGTCGCCGTTCGCGTACGTGACCTCGAGGAAGCGGTTCTCCTCGGACTCCGCGTACATCTGCTCGACGACCGACTGGATCATGGCGTGCGCCGCGGCCTCCTTGGAGCCGCTGTGCTCGCCGAGGTCGTCCGCGTGGAGCGGCAGCGAAGCTGTCAGGTACTTGGCGAAGATGTCCTTCGCGGCCTCGGCGTCCGGACGCTCGATCTTGATCTTCACGTCCAGTCGGCCCGGCCGCAGGATGGCGGGGTCGATCATGTCCTCGCGGTTGGAGGCGCCGATCACGATGACGTTCTCCAGCCCCTCCACACCGTCGATCTCGGCGAGCAGCTGCGGGACGATGGTGTTCTCCACGTCCGAGCTGACACCGGAGCCGCGGGTGCGGAAGAGGGACTCCATCTCGTCGAAGAAGACGATGACGGGGGTGCCCTCGCTCGCCTTCTCCCGGGCACGCTGGAAGACGAGGCGGATGTGCCGCTCGGTCTCACCGACGTACTTGTTCAGGAGCTCGGGGCCCTTGATGTTGAGGAAGTAGCTCTTCCCCGCGGGCTGACCGGTCACCTCGGCGACCTTCTTGGCAAGGGAGTTGGCGACCGCCTTCGCGATCAGCGTCTTGCCGCAACCGGGCGGACCGTAGAGCAGGATGCCCTTCGGCGGCCGCAGTTCGTGCTCCTTGAAGAGGTCGGGGTAGAGGTACGGAAGCTCGACCGCGTCGCGGATCAGCTCGATCTGGTTCCCCAGACCACCGATCTTGTCGTAGTCGACGTCCGGGACCTCTTCGAGGACGAGCTCCTCGACCTCGCTCTTGGGGATGACCTCGTACACGTACCCGGACCTGGGTTCGAGCAGCAGGGCGTCGCCGGGCCGGATGGTGATGTCCAGCAGCGGCTCCGCGAGCCGCACCACCCGCTCCTCGTCGGTGTGCCCGATCACCAGGGCCCGCTCGCCGTCCTCCAGGATCTCCTTGAGGGTGACGATGTCCCCGGCCCGCTCGAACGCCATGGCCTCGACCACGTTGAGCGCTTCGTTGAGCATGACTTCCTGGCCGCGCCTGAGCTCGTCGAGCTCGATGCTCGGGCTGACGTTCACCCGGAGCTTGCGCCCGCCGGTGAAGATGTCGGCGGTGCCGTCCTCATTCGCCTGCAGGAACACCCCGAAGCCGGCCGGTGGCTGCGCAAGCCGGTCGACCTCCTCCTTGAGGGCCACGATCTGGTCTCGGGCCTCACGGAGCGTGTTCGCCAGCCGCTCGTTCTGCGCGGACACGCCGGCCAGGTTGGTCTGCAGCTCGACGATCCGCTCTTCGAGAATCCTCGTATGACGCGGAGAGTCGGCGAGCTTTCGTCGCAGGACGGCGATTTCCTGCTCGAGATAGGCAACCTGGCCGGCTGGGTCTTCAGACCCCCGCCCCGGCCGGATGCCGCGGTTGATGTCGTCGTCGTGGGCTGCCACGGTCCTCACCTCCTCCAAGGGGAGCTGGACGCTTCCTGACCCTACCTGGGTGGGTGGTGATTGAAACCCCTAGATCACAAAGACTCTCGGGGTGTGTCCGATCTTCACCCTTGCGCTCTCCCTCACGCCAGGGGAATACCCACCCATCAACATCGGAAAGCGGGCGGTTGTATCGTCGGGGTGGTCAACACCCGTCAGGGCTGGCCCGACTTACCAAGATTTGCTTCACCCGACGCAGGAAACGGCAGGGGATATGACCGTGCAGCACGAGGCTCCCACGGCGGGGACCGGCGAGGCCCTCGAGGTCTGGATCGACCAGGACCTCTGCACCGGCGACGGGATCTGTGTGCAGTACGCCCCCGAGGTCTTCGAGCTGGACATCGACGGGCTGGCGTACGTCAAGAGCGCCGAGGACGAGCTGCTTCAGGACAAGGGCGCCACCACGCCCGTCCCGCTGCCCCTCCTCCAGGACGTCGTCGACTCCGCGAAGGAGTGCCCGGGCGACTGCATCCATGTACGCCGGGTGTCGGACAGCGTCGAGGTCTACGGACCTGACGCCGGGTGACGGCTCACCTACCGCGAGCTTCCGGCGGGGCGGAGCGGACGAACTTTCCGCCCTGCCACCGCCATTCGGCGTTCTCCTCCTGATCGGGGCAGCAGCTCGGCACGTCCGCCGAGGAGTAGCCGAACAGGTTCGCGGTGATCGATCCCTCATGGACGGCGAGCGCGCCCACGCTCCTGCGCTCGGCGGGCGCCACGAGGGTGGCCACCACGCGTGGCCCGGACCTTTCGCTCCGCGCCAGTACGTAGACGCCGCTGGGCGGCGTCCCCGAACCCGCCTTGCAGTGCGCCACGACGACCGTCTCGGGGCTGCCGTCGCCGTCGAGGTCGCCGGACGCCCTTTTCGCCACGACGCTGGGCGTGCCCGCGCATTCCAGCGGCAGGGTCACGGCGGCGGCGTCCGGCGCGGAAGCCGGGGCGGCCGCGGCCCGGACACCCGTCTGGGTCGCGGTGGCGGCCGCGGGCTGCAGCAGCCCCGCGCCCGCGACGACCGCTGCCATCGCCGCGGCGGTGGCCAGCCAGTGCACCGGGCGGGCGTGGGTGTGCGCGAGGTCCGGGACGGCGGAGGTCTGCACGCGGGGTGTCTCCTGTGGGCTGTGCGGTGGGGTGGCCAGCATCGTGCCATATGTCACAGGAGGTGGGAACAGCGGGGTGGCCCCCTTTCACCGGGGGGGGCGCCGGGAGCCGGGAGCGGGTCCGAACACGACGAAGCCGCCGTCGAGTTACCGCCAGGAGGCGGGACCTCGACGGCGGCGACGGTGCGTTGCCCGGGGCGCCGGGCCCCGGAAGGGGGTTGCCCGTCCTGAGGGGCGCGGCGCCGTCAGCCCTTGTTGGGGCCTTCGTAGTCGTCTCCGTACGCGCCCTTCGCGGGGCGGCGACGGCGCATCGGGGGCTCCACACCGTCCGCGAGGCGGCGGGCGGTGAGCAGGAAACCGGTGTGGCCGATCATGCGGTGGTCCGGGCGGACCGCCAGTCCCTCGACGTGCCAGTTGCGGATCATCGACTCCCAGGCGGCCGGCTCGGCGAAGCAGCCGATCTCCCGGATGGACTCCACGGTCCGGGCGAGCTGGGTCGTGGTCGCCACGTAGCAGCACAGGATGCCGCCGGGCACGAGGGCCTTGGAGACGGCCTCCAGGCACTCCCACGGCGCGAGCATGTCGAGGATCACCCGGTCGACGTCGGTGTCGGAGAGGTTGTCCTGGAGGTCGCCCACGGTGAGCTGCCAGGCGGGGTGCGGGCCGCCGAAGTAGCGCTCCACGTTGCCCTGGGCGATCTCGGCGAAGTCCTCGCGGCGCTCGTAGGAGTGCAGCATGCCGTCGTCGCCGATGGCACGCAGCAGGAAGCTGCTCAGCGAGCCGGAGCCGACACCCGCTTCAACGACGCGCGCGCCGGGAAAGATGTCGGCGAAGGCCAGGATCTGCCCCGCGTCCTTGGGGTAGACCACGGCGGCGCCGCGGGGCATGGACAGGACATAGTCGGGGAGCAGGGGGCGCAGCGCGAGGTAGGCGACGTTTCCCGTGGTACGGACAACACTGCCCTCGGGAGCACCGATCAGCTCGTCGTGCGGGAAAGAACCCTTGTGGGTGTGGAAGTTCTTTCCGGCTTCGAGCGTGAACGTGTAGTGGCGTCCCTTGGGGTCGGTGAGCTGGACCTGGTCCCCGACCTTGAAGGGCCCGCGACGGCGGGCGGCACCGGTCGGTTCGGACATGTGACCAGTGTATGGGGTTCAGGAACCCGGCCGTGCCATGGCCGCCACGAACGCCCGCTCGACATCGGCGGTGGAGAGGACGCCGTAGATCTCACCGGTCTCCTCGATCACCAGGTACTCCGTGGCGGGGCTGGCGCGGAGTCTGTCGAGGAGCGCCTCTCCGGCCAGTTCGGAGGGGATCCGCATCCCGTCGGTGAGGTCCTGGGCGAGGCCGCTGACGGCCACCCAGGGGCGGCGGTGCTCGGGGATGCCGGCGATGGCCGTCTCGCGGACCAGTCCGGTCGGCTCCCCGTGGCCGTCGACGACGACGAGGGCGCGGGCACCGGCCTCGTTGGCGCGCCGCAGGGCCTCGGACAGCGGGGTGTCGGACTCGACGGGGACGGCGCGCCGGGTGAGGGTGCGGGCGCGGAGATCGGGGAGGTGCTCGCGCAGCCGGGCCATGCGCAGGCTGTTGCCGGCGCCGGTCCAGATGATGGCGGCGAGGATCGCGGCCAGCAGCGCGTCGGTCACCGTCTCCACGCCGCCGATCTCGCCGGAGGCGTTCCCGAGGGCCCCCGTGTGGGTGAGCAGCGGCAGACCGATCAGGACGGCGACGGCCAGCGCCCGGCCGACCCAGGCGGCGGCCACGGTGCCGCTCATCGGCTTGCCGGTGATCTTCCAAACGACCGCGCGGAGCATCCGGCCGCCGTCGAGCGGGAGCCCGGGCAGCAGGTTGAAGACGGCGACGATCAGGTTGGAGATCATCAGTCCCGCGAGCAGGACGCCGGGGACGGTCCCCGCCTCGACGGCCAGCATTCCGGCGTAGAACACCCCGGCGAGGATCAGGGAGAGCAGCGGGCCGACGAAGGCGAGGACGAATTCACGGCCCGGGGTCTCGGACTCCTTCTCGATCTCGGAGACGCCGCCGAAGAACTGGAGCTGGATGCGGCGCACCGGCAGGCCGAAGCGCAGTGCCACCACGGTGTGGGCCAGTTCGTGGACCAGGACGGAGGCGTAGAAGGCGACCGCGAAGAAGAGGGAGACCAGGTAACGGAGGGTGCCGAGCTCGGGCAGGACCCGGTCGAGCTGGTCACCGAAGACCCAGGTGATCAGGGCCGCGACGAGGAACCAGCTGGGGGCGACGTAGACGGGCACGCCGAACAGGCGGCCCATGAGGATGCCGCCGCCTGGCTCGTCCGGGCGCTGCCGCTTGCCGTTCTTGGGGGTGGCTCCGGCCGTGTCGGACTGTGGGCGGGTCGTCTCGCCGCTCTCGTCGTCCTGGTTCACGGGTTCCCTTCGGTGCGAAGCTTCTCACTCGATCATGCAGTGTGGCGGGTCTGACGTCGATGGTATGCCGCTCGCTGTCGGTGGCGGGCCGTAGGGTTCTGAGTCATGACCACGACCCCGCAGCCGCCCTCCTCGCTCTCCCCCTCCCGGGCGAGCGACTTCATGCAGTGTCCCCTTCTGTACCGGTTCCGGGTGATCGACAAGCTGCCGGAGAAGCCGAGTGAGGCGGCTACCCGGGGGACGCTGGTCCACGCGGTGCTGGAGCGGCTCTTCGACGATCCCGCCACGGAGCGCACGGCGCCGCGGGCCAGGTCGCTGGTGCCGGGGCAGTGGGACCGGCTGCTGGAGTCGAAGCCCGAGCTCGGTGAGCTGTTCGTGGAGGACGGCGAGGGCGAGCGGCTGGCGCGGTGGCTGGGCGAGGCGGAGCGGCTGGTCGAGCGGTGGTTCACGCTGGAGGACCCGACGCGCCTGGAGCCGGCCGAGCGGGAGCTGTTCGTGGAGACGGAGCTGGAGTCGGGTCTGCGGCTGCGCGGGGTGATCGACCGGATCGACGTGGCTCCGTCGGGTGATGTGCGCATCGTCGACTACAAGACCGGCAAGGCACCGCGCCCGGAATACAGCGAGGGCGCGCTGTTCCAGATGACGTTCTACGCCCTGGTGGTCTGGCGGCTGAAGGGCGTGGTGCCGCGCCGGCTCCAGCTGGTCTACCTGGGCAGCGGCGACGTGGTGACGTACGACCCGGTGGAGGCCGACCTGCTGCGGGTCGAGCGCAAGCTGCTGGCTCTGTGGGACGCGATCCGCCTGGCGACGGAGACCGGCGACTGGCGGCCGCGGCCGACGAAGCTCTGCGGCTGGTGCGACCACCAGGCGGTCTGTCCGGAGTTCGGGGGCACTCCCCCGGTCTACCCGCTGCCGCTGATCCCGGCCGGGCGCACAAGCAGTGAGTGACCGGATCATCCCGGTGACCGGGATGATCCCGGTGGTCGGATCGGGTGACGGGTGACCTGACGACCGGCGAACAGCCGGACGGGTGAAGCCGGACGGCCGACGGCGGGCGCGGGAGCGGTCCGGCGGGCGTGGCCGGGGGGTACGGGCGCGGCGCCGCCGGTGACCCTGTCCGGGGCGTGGCCGGAGGTCCCGGAGGCCGGGGCGGTCCTCGTCGCGCCCGGCCGGATCCGTACGGGGCGGTCAAGGCAGAATGGGCCCGGTCCGGCAATCCCTCATGAGGAGTATCTGTGGCCATCCGCGTCCTACTGGTCGACGACCAGCCGTTGCTGCGTACCGGCTTCCGGATGATTCTGGAGGCTGAGCAGGACATAGCGGTCGTCGGTGAGGCCGGGGACGGCCTCCAGGCCCTCGAACAGGTGCGGGCGCTCCAGCCCGACGTGGTGCTGATGGACATCCGGATGCCCCGGATGGACGGTGTGGAGGCCACCCGGCAGATCACCGGGCCGGGGCGGGACGGGCCCGCGAAGGTGCTGGTGCTGACGACCTTCGACCTCGACGAGTACGTGGTGGAGGCGCTGCGCGCGGGGGCGAGCGGCTTCCTGCTGAAGGACGCGCCCGCCCATGAGCTGGTGCAGGCCATCCGGGTGGTCGCGGCGGGCGAGGCGATGCTCGCGCCGAGCATCACGCGCCGGCTGCTGGACAAGTACGCGGATCATCTGCCGTCGGGCGACGAGCCGGTTCCGGACGCGTTGAACACCCTGACCGACCGCGAGGTCGAGGTGCTGAAGCTGGTGGCGCGCGGGCTGTCGAACGCCGAGATCGCGGCGGACCTGTTCGTCTCGGAGACCACGGTCAAGACGCACGTCGGGCATGTGCTGACGAAGCTCGGTCTGCGGGACCGGGTGCAGGCCGCGGTGTACGCCTACGAGAGCGGACTGGTGCGCCCCGGCGCCCAGTGAGGACGCCGGGGCGGGACCCGGGGGCTGGGCGCGGGGGCCTCAGCCCTTCTTGATCTCCCAGAAGCGGAAGACGGTGGAGGCGTCCAGCGTCCACTCCAGGCCGGTGATGTCGCCGCGGGCGACGGCGTACTGCTTGCCCTGCCACAGCGGGAGGACGGGCACGTCCTCGGCCACGATGTCCTGGAGCCTGCCGAAGTCGTCCTCGGTGGCGGACCGGTCGGCGGACGCCGCGGTGCTCGGGATGATCGTCCCGGTGATCTTGCTGTTCTCGTAGTTGTTGGAGAGAACGTTGCCGACGCCGAAGAACGGCTGGGTGAAGTTGTCCGGGTCCGGGTAGTCGGGCACCCAGCCCTTCACGTACACGCCGTACTTGCCGGCCTTGATGTCCTTCTCGTACTGCTCGAACTCGACGGACTTCACGGTCGCCTCGAACAGCCCGCTGTCGTTGAGCTGCTTGGCGATCGCCCTGAACTCCTCGTCGGTGGCCGGGCCGTAGCGGCTCGGGGTGGACCAGAGGGTGATCTTCACCTTGCCGTCGATGCCGTCCGCGCGCAGGGCCTGCTTGGCCTTCTCGGGCTGCGGACGGTCGCCGTAGGTGTCGAAGAAGGCGGTGTTGTGGCCGCTGATGCCGGCCGGGATGATCGAGTACAGCGGCGTCGCGGTCGAGCGGTAGACGTCCTGCACGAGGGCGTCGCGGTTGACGAGGTACGCGATGGCCTTGCGTACACCCTTCTTGCCGGCGACCGGGTCCTTCAGGTTGAAGACGAGGTGCTGCACCTCGGCGCTGCTGCCCTCGATGACCTCGATGCCCTTGTCGCGGGCCTCGGTGGAGGCTTCGAGAGACGCGATGTCGCCGGCGGCGAGACCACGGTAGGCGACGTCGATCTCGCCCTTCTGCAGGGCGGTGGACAGGCCGGCGCGGTCGCCGCGGAAGAACTTCAGCGTGACGCCGCTGTTCTTCACCTTGGCGGCCCCCCGGTACTCCGGGTTGACGGAGAAGACCGCCTGGTCGTCGCCGAAGGAGTCCAGCTTGTACGGGCCGGAGCCGACGGCCTTGCCGTCGGTGCGCAGGGCGCCGTCCTTGTACTCGCGGTGGTCGACGATGGAGCCCGCGCCCGAAGCGATCTTGTTCGGGAAGGTGGCGTCCGGGACCTTCAGCGTGAACACGACGGTCTTGTCGTCCGGCGTGTCGATCTTGTCGATCGTGCTGAGCAGCGGCGCCGGCCCGTTCTCGTCGTTGATGTCCAGCGCGCGCTCAAAGGAGAACTTGACGTCCTCCGACGTGAGGGCGTTGCCGTTGCTGAACTTCAGGCCGTCCCGCAGCGTGCAGCGGTAGACCGTGCTGCCCTTCTCGAAGCCGCACTTCTCGGCCGCTTCCGGCTGGGGCGTCGCGGCGCCCTTGGGGAAGCTCAGCAGGGACTGGAAGACGTTGTTGAACAGCAGCCAGGAACCGGGGTCGTAGCCGGCGGCGGGGTCCGTCGCCAGGACCTCGTCCGACATGCCGACGAGCACCGAGCCACCGGCGTCCCCGGAGCCGCCGCCCTGCTCCGAACCGCAGCCGCTCAGCATGGCGGCCGCAAGCCCCGCGGCGAGCGGGGCCGTCAGCCACTTGTTGTGTGCCTTCACAGAAACCTTGCCTCTGGATCTCATGGCCGGCCGAGCCGTCTGCGCGGCCGGGGTACAGCAGGGGTCAGGCGTTACCTCGGCCGAGCTCCCAGAGCATCAGGTCCGAGGACGTGTTCAGCGACCACTCGACACCGGTCAGGCCCTCCCGGTGGGCGACGTACTGCTTGCCCTGCCACAGCGGAAGCACGGGGACGTCGGTGGCGACGATCTCCTGGAGCTTCGCGAAGGCCGGGCCGGCGGCGTTGCGGTCGGCCTCACGGCGGGACTGCGGGATCAGCTGGGTGCGCGCGACGCTGTTGGCGTAGGGCGTGTTGAGGAAGTTGTCCGCGTCGAGGAACGGCGCGACATAGTTGTCCGGGTCCGGGAAGTCGGGGAACCAGCCGAGTCCGTAGACCGCGTACTCACCGCGCTTCTGCGCGGCGCGGAACTCGGACCACTCGGCGCCCTCGATGGTGACGTCGAAGAGCTTGCTGGCGTTGAGCTGGTCGCGGAGGGTCTCGAACTCCTTGGCGGTGCCCGGGCCGTAGTGGTCGGTGGTGTAGTTCAGCGTCAGCTTCACCGGGGTGTCGATACCGCCGGCACGCAGGATGTCACCGGCCTTCTTGCCGCTCGGCTCGCCGTACTCGTTGAAGAACGAGTTGGTGTGGGCGACGATGCTCGAGGGGATCAGCGAGTAGAGCGGCGTGGCGGTGGAACCGTAGACCTTGCTCGCGATCTCGCCCCGGTCGATGACGGCGGCCATCGCCTGGCGGACCGCCTTGTCCTTGACGGACGGGTCCGTGGTGTCGAAGCCGAGGTAGCGGATCTCCAGGCCGGGGACCTCGCGCAGCGCGATGCCCTCCTTGGGCTTCTCGGAGAGGTCCTTGATCTGCTCGGGCGACAGGGTCCGGGCCATCATGTCGATGTCACCCGACTCCAGGGCCTGGCCCATGCTGTCGGCGTCGGCGTAGGGGCGCAGCTCGACCTTGTCGTTGTGGAGCTTGATGTCGCCCTTGTAGTGGGCGTTCTTCGTGAAGACCGCCCTGACGACCCGGTTGTCCTTGACCTCGGTCCGCATCGTGTACGGGCCGGATCCGTCGACCTCGAACCCGTCCCTCAGCTTCCTGGCGTCGTACTTGTCGCTGCTGAGGATGCCGGCGACCGGCGTGGACAGCTTGTACGGGAAGGTGGCGTCCGGCGTCTTCAGGTGGAAGACGACCTCGCTGTCGCCCTTGGGCTCGATGGTGTCGATGTTCGCGAGGAGACCCGCCGCGCCGTTGTCGGACTTGATGGCGAGGACCCGCTCGATGGAGAACTTGACGTCCTTGGCGGTGACGGGCTTGCCGTCCGCGAACGTCAGGCCCTCGCGCAGGGTGCACCGGTAGCTCTCGCTGGCCCGGTCGGTGAAGGCGCACTGGGAGGCGGCCTCGGGCACGGGCTGGCCGCCTCCGCGCGGGACGTGCATCAGCGTCTGCACGGTCTGGCGGAGCACGTTCCAGACGCCGGTGTCGTACGCGTAGGCCGGGTCGAAGGGCGCGGGGGCGTCCTTGTCGGCGGTGAACTGGTCCGTCGTACCGACAACGATGCCGCCGCCGCCTCCGGAGCCGCCTTCCGAGCTGCCGCAGGCGACGAGAACGGGGGCGAGCAGGCCGACTACGGCCGGCAGCACCAGGGTCTTGCGGTTCATCGTGGACGTTCTCCTCATCCGGCACTGGGTACAGCGGTGGTGATACTCCGCCGCGGCCGCCGGGTGGGGCGGAGCGATCGGGCCGGGTACAGAGCGATCGGTCCTGTGTTCACGGTGGTCTGGTTACCGCCGGGGCACGGGGAAAGTGCGGCGAAGTTCTCGCGGGAAAGATTAGTGGGCGGGGCCACTAATGCCGGACCGCGCACGAGTTGAGGCCGCATCAGAAAGTGAGCAGAAATGCGTGCACCCTGATCCCTATGCACAGGAATGATTCGTACACCGCCCCATCAATCCGGACACAAGGGCGCGGCCGAAGCCCCCCGTACCGGGCATGCGGGTCTTTCGAGCCCCTTGATCGACGCCACTCTGCGTGACCAAGGTCACTTCGGGCATTCCCGGTCGGGTCACGGAAAATACACGGACCGGCGCTTTGCGTTTTAGCCCGTTTTTCAACTGTCCACGCTGGGTGTGCGATCAGTTCATTCGCGTGATCAATGTGCGGAGAAAGCGCAGGTCGACCTCTTCGAGGGAACGGACGACCACCCGTCCGTCGGCGGGGGCGATGGGGGCGACGGACGGCACGGCGACGACCCGGCAGCCGGCGGCCTCGGCGGCGGCCACACCCGTCGCGGTGTCCTCGATCACGGCGCATCTCGCGGGCTCCGCGCCGACGCCCTGGGCGGCGAAGAGGTACGGGTCGGGGTGCGGTTTCGTACGGGCCACCTCGTCGCCCGCGACGGTGAGCGTGAAGCGGTCGGGGCCGAGGGAGCGCAGGACGCGGTCGATGATGCGGCGGTGCGAGGCGGAGACGAGCGCGGTGGGGATGTTGTGCGCGGCCAGCTCGGCCAGGAGCCGCTCGGCGCCCGGCATCAGCGGGACGCCCCGGAGGATGCGCTCCTCGAACCGGTCGTTGAGCAGCACCGTCAGCTCGGCGAGGGTGATGTCCGCGCCGGTGGCCTCGATGAGGTAGCCGGCGCTGCGGGTCATGGGCCCGCCGACCACGACGTCCCTCCAGGACTCGTCGAGGGCGTGGCCGAGCTCACCGAAGACCTCGACCTCCGCGTCCCACCAGAAGCCCTCTGTGTCGACCAGGGTGCCGTCCATGTCCAGGAAGACGGCCTGGAGGGCCGACCCTTCGGCCATACGGGTCAGGGACGCGGGGACCGTGCTGGTCATCGGCACACCTCCATGAGGGACGAGAAGGCCGGTCTCTCTCCCGGTGGGTGGGAAAGGACCGGCCTGCACTGGACCGACCAGTGTACGTCTCGCCGCGCCGGAGCGCCCTCAGCGGGTCAGCGCGCGTTGAAGTACTTCGCCTCGGGGTGGTGGATGACGATGGCGTCCGTGGACTGCTCGGGGTGGAGCTGGAACTCCTCGGACAGGTGCACCCCGATCCGCTCCGGCCGGAGCAGCTCGGCGATCTTGGCCCGGTCCTCCAGGTCGGGGCACGCCCCGTAGCCCAGCGAGAATCGGGCGCCGCGGTACTTGAGCGCGAACATGTCCTCGACGTCGGCCGGGTCCTCGCCGGCGAAGCCGAGCTCGCCGCGCACCCGGGCGTGCCAGTACTCGGCGAGCGCCTCGGCGAGCTGGACCGACAGGCCGTGCAGCTCCAGGTAGTCGCGGTACGAGTCGGAGGCGAACAGCTCGGCGGTGGCCTCGCCGATCCGCGAGCCGACCGTGACGACCTGCAGACCGACGACATCGGTCTCGCCGGACTCCTCGGGGCGGAAGAAGTCGGCCAGGCACAGACGGCGGCCCCGGCGCTGGCGGGGGAAGGTGAAGCGGGTGCGCTCGTTGCCGCGCTCGTCCAGGATGATCAGGTCGTCACCCTTGGACACGCAGGGGAAGTAGCCGTACACGACTGCCGCTTCGAGCATGTTCTGGGTGTGGAGCTGGTCCAGCCAGCCGCGCAGCCGCGGACGGCCCTCGGTCTCCACCAGCTCCTCGTAGCCGGGCCCCTCGCCGGTGCGGGCCTGCTTGAGACCCCACTGCCCCTTGAAGAGGGCGCCTTCGTCCAGCCAGCTCGCGTACTCCTTGAGCTGGATGCCCTTGATGACGCGGGTGCCCCAGAAGGGGGGCTCGGGGACCGGATTGTCGGTGGAGACGTCGGAGCGGACGCCGCTCTCCGGGGTCTCCTCCTCCACCAGGACGGCGCCCGCGGCACGGACACGGCGCTGCTTGAGTTCGGGCAGTGCGGCGCCGGGGACGCCCCGCTTCACGGCGATCAGGGCGTCCATCAGGCGCAGGCCCTCGAACGCGTCCCGGGCGTAGCGGACTTCGCCCTCGTAGATCTCGTGCAGATCCTGTTCGACGTACGCCCGGGTCAGGGCGGCGCCACCGAGGATGACCGGGTAGTCGGCGGCCATCTTGCGCTGGTTGAGCTCCTCCAGGTTCTCCTTCATGATCACGGTCGACTTGACCAGGAGGCCGGACATGCCGATGACGTCGGCGCGGTGCTCCTCCGCGGCCTCCAGGATCGCGGAGACGGGCTGCTTGATGCCCAGGTTGACCACGTTGTAGCCGTTGTTGGAGAGGATGATGTCGACGAGGTTCTTGCCGATGTCGTGGACATCGCCGCGGACGGTGGCGAGCACGATGGTGCCCTTGCCCGATCCGTCGGCGTCGTCGGCCTTCTCCATGTGCGGTTCCAGGTAGGCGACCGCGTTCTTCATGACCTCCGCGGACTGGAGGACGAAGGGCAGCTGCATCTGGCCGGACCCGAAGAGCTCGCCGACGACCTTCATGCCGTCGAGCAGCGTCTCGTTGACGATGTCGAGGGCCGGGCGGAGGGTGAGCGCCTCGTCGAGGTCCGCCTCCAGGCCGTTCTTCTCGCCGTCGATGATCCGGCGCTTGAGCCGCTCGTCGAGCGGCAGGGCGGCCAGCTCCTCGGCCTTGCCCGCCTTCATGGACTTGGTGCTGACCCCCTCGAACAGCTCCAGGAACCGCTGCAGCGGGTCGTAGCCCTCGGAACGGCGGTCGTAGACGAGGTCGAGGGCGACCTTGACCTGCTCCTCCTCCAGACGGGCGATCGGGAGGATCTTCGAGGCGTGCACGATCGCCGAGTCGAGTCCGGCCTTGACGCACTCGTCGAGGAAGACCGAGTTGAGGACGAGCCGGGCGGCCGGGTTGAGGCCGAAGGAGATGTTCGACAGGCCCAGCGTCGTCTGCACGTCGGGGTGGCGCCGCTTGAGCTCGCGGATGGCCTCGATGGTGTTGACGCCGTCCTTGCGGGACTCCTCCTGCCCGGTGCAGATGGTGAACGTGAGGGTGTCGATGAGGATGTCCGACTCGTGGATGCCCCAGTTGCCGGTGAGGTCGGCGATGATCCGCTCGGCGATGGCGACCTTGTGCTCGGCGGTGCGGGCCTGGCCCTCCTCGTCGATGGTGAGCGCCATCAGGGCCGCGCCGTGCTCCTTGGCCAGCGCGGTCACCTTGGCGAAGCGCGACTCGGGACCGTCGCCGTCCTCGTAGTTGACGGAGTTGATCACGGCGCGGCCGCCGAGCTTCTCCAGCCCGGCGCGCAACACGTCGACCTCGGTGGAGTCGAGCACGATGGGCAGGGTGGAGGCGGTCGCGAAACGCCCCGCGAGCTCCTCCATGTCGGCGACGCCGTCGCGGCCGACGTAGTCGACGCACAGGTCGAGCATGTGGGCGCCCTCGCGGATCTGGTCGCGGGCCATCTCCACGCAGTCGTCCCAGCGGCCTTCGAGCATGGCCTCGCGGAACTTCTTGGAGCCGTTGGCGTTCGTACGCTCGCCGATGGCGAGGTACGAGGTGTCCTGCCGGAACGGGACGGTCTGGTAGAGCGAGGCGGCGCCCGGCTCGGGGCGCGGCTCACGGGCCGGCGGGGTGAGGCCGCGGACCCGTTCGACGACCTGGCGCAGGTGCTCGGGGGTCGTACCGCAGCAGCCGCCCACCAGGGACAGTCCGTACTCCTGGACGAAGGTCTCCTGCGCGTCGGCCAGCTCGGGGGCGGTCAGCGGGTAGTGGGCGCCGTTCTTGCCGAGGACCGGAAGGCCCGCGTTGGGCATGCAGGCGAGCGGGACACGGGAGTGGCGGGCCAGGTAGCGCAGGTGCTCGCTCATCTCGGCCGGGCCGGTGGCGCAGTTCAGACCGATCATGTCGATGCCCAGCGGCTCCAGGGCCGTGAGCGCCGCGCCGATCTCGGAGCCGAGAAGCATGGTGCCGGTGGTCTCGACGGTGACCGAACAGATGAGCGGCAGGTCGATGCCGGTGGCGTCCAGGGCGCGGCGGGCGCCGAGGACGGCCGCCTTGGTCTGCAGCAGGTCCTGGGTGGTCTCCACCAGAAGGGCGTCGGCGCCGCCGGCGATCATGCCTTCGGCGTTCTGCTGGTAGGCGTCGCGGAGCTTCACGTACGGGGCGTGGCCGAGGGTCGGCAGCTTGGTGCCGGGGCCCATCGAGCCGAGGACCCAGCGCTGCGCCCCGGAGGAGGCGGTGTACTCGTCGGCGACCTCGCGGGCGAGCCGGGCGCCCGCCTCGGAGAGCTCGAAGACCCGCTCGGGGATGTCGTACTCCGCCAGGGCGGCGAAGTTCGCGCCGAACGTGTTGGTCTCCACACAGTCGACGCCCACGGCGAAGTACGCGTCGTGGACCGAGCGCACGATGTCGGGGCGGGTCACGTTGAGGATCTCGTTGCAGCCCTCGAGGTTCTCGAAGTCCTCAAGGGTGGGGTCCTGCGCCTGGAGCATGGTGCCCATGGCTCCGTCGGCGACGACCACACGGGTGGCGAGTGCCTCTCGGAGGGCTGCTGCTCGGGTCCGGCTGTCGGCGGCGGCGGTGCCGCCGGGGACGCGGGTGCTGTCAGCGGAAGGGGTAGGCAACGAGGCCATGGAAGAGCTCCCTGGGATGCGACGGCTGTCGGCTTTGCGTCTTCGGCGGAAGGCGCACCGGGCCAGAGTAACCGCGTACCCCTCGGGCTGGACATCGTGTCCCAGGGCTTGGACGGCATGATGCGCGGGGGCGGATGTCCGGTCGTGGTGGTTCCCGGGGGCTCCTCGGTGTGGCCCGAGGTCGGCAACGACCGATAGTGTTCAGCATTGTCGAACCAAGGGGAGGAAGGCCGCGCGATGGCGAAGAACATCCAGTCGCTTGAACGGGCGGCGGCGATGCTGCGTCTGCTGGCCGGCGGGGAGCGCCGGCTCGGACTGTCCGACATCGCGTCGTCGGTGGGTCTCGCCAAGGGGACCGCGCACGGCATCCTGCGCACCCTCCAGGCAGAGGGCTTCGTGGAGCAGGACCAGGCCTCGGGCCGGTACCAGCTGGGCGCGGAGCTGCTGAGGCTGGGCAACAGCTATCTCGACGTCCATGAGCTGCGGGCCCGCGCCCTGGTGTGGACGGACGACCTGGCCCGCTCCAGCGGCGAGAGCGTCCATCTGGGCGTGCTGCACCAGCACGGCGTCCTCGTCATCCACCATGTGTTCCGCCCCGACGACAGCCGCCAGGTCCTGGAGGTTGGCGCCATGCAGCCGCTGCACTCCACCGCGCTGGGCAAGGTGCTCTCCGCGTACGACCCGGTGGCGCACAGCGAGGTGCTGGAGATCGAGCGCGAGGCGTTCACCCCGCGCACCGTCACGGGGCTGGCGGACTTCGAGACCGTACTGGACACGGCCCGGGCGCGCGGCTGGGCGGCCGACGTGGAGGAGACCTGGGAGGGCGTGGCGTCCGTCGCGGCGCCCATCCACGACCGGCGCCGGATGCCCGTGGGCGCGGTGGCCATCACCGGCGCCGTGGAGCGGGTGTGCCACGACGGCCAGCTGCGCTCCGAGCTGATCGCGGCGGTGCGCGACTGCGCCCGCGCCGTCTCCAGGGACCTGGGCGCCGGGCGCTTCTGACCCGCGCCGGGCGCCGCCGGCACCCCCGCCGCGCCCCCGTCCGGGCGGTCCCCGTGCCCCGCCGGCATCCCGCCGCCACCGCGTCCGGTGCGCCGCCCGCACCCCCGCCGCACCTCCGCCGCACCCCGCCGCCACCGCCCCCCGTGCGCCGCCGGCGACGGGACCGGGGCGCCGTCGGTAACGATCCGGGCTCCGGTCACACAGACCCTTGACGCCGTGTTAACCGTGGCGCAAAACTGCCGTTCATCGGTCGACATTGTCGAACACCTACCGGCAATACGCGTTAGAGTGTGACGACGCCAGGAGGCCGATACGGCCCTCACCTGAGGGCGCGGACAACCGGAGGGACCCGGTGTTCGCCTTCCCCCTGGACGAAGGACAAAGGAGTCGCGGGTGTCCAGCTCCGACATCTTCATCGGCGAGACCATAGGTACCGCCGTACTCATCCTGCTCGGCGGCGGTGTCTGCGCCGCGGTCACGCTCAAGAGCTCCAAGGCCCGCAACGCGGGCTGGCTGGCCATCACCTTCGGGTGGGGTTTCGCGGTGCTCACCGCCGTCTACATGACGGGCGCGCTCTCCGGAGCCCACCTCAACCCCGCGGTCACCGTCGGCCTCGCCGTCAAGGACGGCGAGTGGGGCGACGTGCCGGTCTACTTCGCCGGACAGCTGCTCGGCGCCATGATCGGCGCGGCACTGGTCTGGGTGGCCTACTACGGTCAGTTCCGTGCCCACCTCACGGACGCCGAGATCGTGGGCGACCCGGCGGACAAGCCGATCGAGGGCCCGCACTCCGGGGCGGACCACGCCGGCCCGGTCCTCGGCGTCTTCTCCACCGGCCCGGAGATCCGCAGTGTCTGGCAGAACCTCGCCACCGAGATCATCGGCACCGTCGTACTGGTCCTCGCGGTGCTCACTCAGGGCCTGAACGACAGCGGCAAGGGGCTCGGCGTGCTCGGCGCCCTGATCACCGCGCTCGTCGTGGTCGGCATCGGCCTCTCGCTGGGCGGCCCGACCGGCTACGCGATCAACCCGGCCCGCGACCTGGGCCCGCGCATCGTGCACGCCCTGCTCCCGCTGCCGAACAAGGGCGGATCCGACTGGGGCTACGCCTGGATCCCGGTCGTCGGCCCGCTGGTCGGCGGAGCACTCGCCGCGGGTATCTACAACATCGCGTTCGCCTGAGCCGTCCTTCCTCCACACTTCCGGGAGCTTCCGTGACCGACGCACACACCACCAGCACCTCGTCCCACGGCACCGGCCCGTTCATCGCGGCCATCGACCAGGGCACCACCTCCAGCCGCTGCATCGTCTTCGACCGCGACGGGCGCATCGTCTCCGTCGACCAGAAGGAGCACGAGCAGATCTTCCCGAAGCCGGGCTGGGTGGAGCACGACGCCACCGAGATCTGGACCAACGTCCAGGAGGTCGTGGCGAGCGCCATCGACAAGGCCGGCATCACCGCCGCCGACGTCAAGGCCATCGGCATCACCAACCAGCGCGAGACCACGCTGCTGTGGGACAGGAACACCGGCGAGCCCGTCCACAACGCCATCGTCTGGCAGGACACCCGCACCGACGCCCTGTGCAAGGAGCTCGGCCGCAACGTCGGCCAGGACCGCTTCCGCCGCGAGACCGGCCTGCCGCTCGCCTCCTACTTCGCCGGCCCGAAGGTCCGCTGGCTGCTGGACAACGTCGAGGGCCTGCGCGAGCGCGCCGAGCGCGGCGAGATCCTCTTCGGCACCATGGACTCCTGGGTCATCTGGAACCTGACGGGCGGTGTCGACGGCGGCGTCCACGTCACCGACGTCACCAACGCCTCGCGCACCATGCTGATGAACCTGCACACCATGACGTGGGACGAGAAGATCCTGCAGTCCATGGATGTGCCGGCCGAGGTCCTGCCGGAGATCCGCTCGTCCGCCGAGGTGTACGGCCTCGCCAAGGGCGGCGTCCTGGACGGTGTGCCGGTCGCCTCCGCGCTCGGCGACCAGCAGGCCGCCCTCTTCGGGCAGACCTGTTTCTCCGAGGGCGAGGCCAAGTCGACGTACGGCACCGGCACCTTCATGCTCATGAACACCGGTGACACGCCCGTCAACTCCTACAACGGCCTGCTGACCACCGTCGGCTACCGCATCGGCGACCAGAAGGCGGTGTACGCCCTGGAGGGCTCCATCGCCGTCACCGGTTCCCTGGTGCAGTGGATGCGCGACCAGATGGGCCTGATCAAGTCCGCCGCCGAGATCGAGACCCTCGCGTCCTCGGTCGAGGACAACGGCGGCGCGTACTTCGTACCGGCGTTCTCCGGACTGTTCGCCCCGTACTGGCGCTCCGACGCCCGCGGTGTGATCGCCGGACTGACCCGGTACGTCACCAAGGCGCACATCGCGCGCGCCGTGCTCGAGGCCACCGCCTGGCAGACCCGCGAGATCACCGACGCCATGACGAAGGACTCGGGCGTCGAACTGGCCGCGCTCAAGGTCGACGGCGGAATGACCTCGAACAACCTGCTGATGCAGACCCTCTCGGACTTCCTGGACGCGCCGGTGGTGCGTCCGATGGTCGCCGAGACGACCTGCCTCGGCGCCGCCTACGCCGCCGGACTGGCCGTCGGCTTCTGGCCCGACACCGACGCGCTGCGCGCCAACTGGCGCAGGGCCGCCGAGTGGACCCCCCGCATGGACGCCGACAAGCGCGACAGCGAGTACAAGAACTGGCTCAAGGCCGTCGAACGCTCCATGGGCTGGCTCGAAGAAGAGAACTGACGAGGAGTAATCATGACCACCCTGCAGAGCGTCCCCGCCCTCGGGACGCACCCGGCTGCCGGTTCCCTGCCGAGCCGCGCCGAGACTCGAGAGCAGCTTTCCAAGGCGACGTACGACCTCTTGGTGATCGGCGGCGGCATCCTCGGCATCTCCACGGCCTGGCACGCCGCGCAGTCCGGACTGCGGGTGGCCCTGGTGGACGCCGGTGACTTCGCCGGCGCCACCTCCTCCGCCTCCTCCAAGCTGCTCCACGGCGGTCTGCGCTACCTGCAGACCGGCGCGGTGAAGCTGGTGGCGGAGAACCACTTCGAGCGCCGTGCGGTGTCCCGCCAGGTCGCGCCGCACCTGGCGAACCCGCTGACCTTCTACCTGCCGGTGTACAAGGGAGGCCCGCACGGCGCCGCGAAGCTCGGCGCGGGCGTCTTCGCCTACTCGGCGCTCTCCGCCTTCGGCGACGGCGTCGGCCACCTGCTCAGCCCCTCCAAGGCCGCACAGGACGTGCCGGAGCTGCGCACCGACAACCTGAAGGCCGTCGCGGTGTACGGCGACGACCAGATGAACGACGCGCGCATGGCGCTGATGACGGTCCGCGCCTCCGTGGAGGCGGGCGCCACCGTCCTCAACCACGCCGAGGTCACCGGCCTGCGCTTCACCAAGGGCCGGGTCACCGGCGCGGACCTGAGGGACCGCGTCGACGGCAGCGAGTTCGGGGTGAACGCCCGCCTGGTGCTCAACGCCACGGGCCCCTGGGTCGACCACCTGCGCACGATGGAGGACCCGAACGCGGCTCCCTCGATCCGCCTCTCCAAGGGCGCCCACCTCGTGCTGAAGCGCACCTCCCCCTGGAAGGCCGCGCTGGCCACCCCGATCGACAAGTACCGCATCACGTTCGCCCTCCCCTGGGAGGACATGCTGCTGCTCGGTACGACCGACGAGGAGTACGAGGGCGACCCCGGCGACGTCGCGGTCAACGAGAAGGACACCGCCCAGATCCTGGACGAGGCCGCGTTCTCCATCCGCGACCAGCAGCTCTCCCGGGACCTGATCACCTACTCGTTCGCCGGTCTGCGGGTGCTGCCGGGCGGCCCCGGCGACACCTCCAAGGCCAAGCGCGAGACGGTCGTCACCGAAGGCCGCGGCGGCATGCTGTCGGTGGCCGGCGGCAAGTGGACGACGTTCCGCCACATCGGCCGTACGGTGATGAACAAGCTGGCGGCCCTCCCCGGCCACCCGCTGGGCGAGGACATGGAGCCGATGGCGCACCTGCCCAAGAAGCTCCCGCTCCCCGGCATCGCCAACCCGAACGCGGTCGCGCACCGGCTGCTGGTGGACGGCGGTACGCCCGGTCCGCGGATGGCCGCCGACACCGCGCGCCACCTGGCCACGCACTACGGCTCGCTCTCCTTCGACATCGCGCGCCTGGCGTACGAGAACCCGGAGCTGGGCGAGCGCATACACCCCGACGCGCCGGAGATCTGGGCACAGGTCGCCTACGCCCGCGACCACGAGTGGGCCGAGACGGCGGACGACGTGCTGCGCCGCCGTACGACCCTGACGATCCGGGGTCTGGCGACGGACGAGATCCGGGGCAAGGTGGAGGACCTGCTGGGCAAGAAGGCCTGACAGCGGCCCGATGACTGGGCGGAAGGGGCGGTTCCCGATGCGGGAGCCGCCCCTTCGGTCTGCCATGCGCCGTACATCCGGGTGCAATATGGCGCCAGGAAAATGGGAGGTCGCCTCCAGTTCCCGTGTCCGGCGCCCGCCGATCCGTCCGGCCGCGGGCCCGCCACGCGAACCGCGGGCCAGCCATCGTCGAGCAGGAGGACCGGTCATGACCGCACGCATACCGTTCGCACTCGGGGTCGCCCTGGACGGCGCGGGGACGCATCCCGGCGCTCCGGGCACGGTGCCCGAGCCGGAGGAGTTCGTCCGTCTGGTGCGCCGCGCGGAGGACGCGCTGCTCGACTTCGTGACGGTGGAGGACGCGCCCGGCCGGCACGACTCGAACCTGTTGGCGGCGGTCGCCGTGTCGGGCACCTCGCGCATCGGTCTGGTGCCGGTCGGCACCACCTCGGGCGAGCCCTCCGCGTACGCGACCCGGTCGGCGACGCTGGATCTGCTGAGCGGTGGCCGGGCGGGCGTCCGCCCGAGGCTGGGCACGAGCCCGGCCGAGCGCGAGCGGCTGCTCGGTCTGATCGGCACCCCGGAGGGCGACGAGGCCATCGCCGGGCTCTTCGAGGAGGCGTCGGCCTTCCTCGGCGAGGTGGCACGCGAGTGGGACGACGCACCCGAGGCGCTGCGCCCGCCGCAGGGCCGGCCCCCGGTGCTGTCGCTCGGTCACGACACCTCGCCGTACCGGTTCGCGGTGCGGCGCGCCGACGTCGTGCTGGTCACGCCCACGGACGCGGCCGGACTGCGACGGATCCGGGAGGAGATCGAGTCGCTGTCCGCCGAGGAGGGCCGGGCGCCGGGGACGCTGCGGGTCTACGGCGACCTGAACGTGGTGCTGGCCGGCACCGAGGCCGAGGCGCGGGAGCGCCGGGAGGCCCTGGACGCGCGGGCGCCGGGATACACCTCGGACGCGTACACCTTCGCCGGTACGGCGGAGGGCCTGGCGGACCTGCTGGCCGACTGGGCGCGGGAGGGCGGGGCGGACGGCTTCCGGGTCCGGCCGGCCGTGCTCCCCGACGACCTGTACGCGCTGGTCGACGGGACGATCCCCGAACTGACCCGCCGCGGCCTGCTGCGCACGGCGTACGAGACCCGCACGCTGCGGGGCCATCTGGGACTGACGGACGGCAAGCGGAACGCCTAGGTGTACTGACCGGGAGCGTTGTTCACGCGGCTGATGGGCGGGTGTCCGTCCCGTGCGGTGCGGCGGCGGGGAAACGGGGCGGCCGGGTGCCCTGCGGGACGGCCCGGGCGCCGGGCCGACCGGGCCTCGACCGGGCCGCCCGACGCCCGGCGCCCGGTCAAGGACGGGCGCCCGTGCGGCGGGGTGCGTCACCGGGCCCCGGCGGTCCGGACCCGGCCACCTCCTGCCGCCGCCCCTCCCTTCTCCGCCCCTCCCTTCTCCGCCCCGGCCGCTCGCGGCGCTCGCCGGGGCGGACAGCCGGAGCCCGGACCGGCCCCGGCTCACCGGGCTGCCCCGCGGCGGTCCTGTCGGCGCGTGACGCGCGCTCCGGAACGCCGGACGTCCGAGCGGTCTCGCGCCGGATGACGCCGCTTTGCCGGACAGGCCGGACGGCGGCGGAGGTTCCCCTCCACAACCCGTACGGATCGCCTGTGTTTCCGCCGGTCGTCCTGGGTAGTCGCTCCGGGTCGGGAGGACAGCACCCGGACGGGTAAAGGGGCTGCGGGAGGGGCCTCTGCAAGCCGTAAGGTTGGTCCGTACGCACGGAACTTTCGGAAGGAGGCGCGGGTGATCGAGCTCGAGGGGGTTCCCGAGCTGATCGACCCGGTCATGGTGGCCGCGTTCGAGGGCTGGAACGACGCGGGCGACGCCGCCTCCACCGCGGTCGCACACCTGGAACGGGAATGGAAGGGCGAGGTGTTCGCGGCGCTCGACGCCGAGGACTACTACGACTTCCAGGTCAACCGGCCGACGGTGTGGCTGGACGGCGGAGTACGCAAGATCACCTGGCCCACCACCCGGCTCTCCGTGGTGCGGGTCGGCGGCGAGAAGCCGCGCGACCTGGTCCTGGTCCGTGGCATCGAGCCGTCCATGCGCTGGCGCTCGTTCTGCAACGAGATCCTGGGCTTCGCCCACGAGCTGGGCGTGGAGATGGTGGTGATCCTGGGCGCGCTGCTCGGTGACACGCCGCACACCCGGCCCGTGCCGGTCAGCGGGGTCACGTCCGACCCGGACCTGGCGCGCACCATGGACCTGGAGGAGACGCGGTACGAGGGCCCGACGGGCATCGTGGGCATCCTTCAGGAAGCCTGCACGCACGCGGGAGTTCCCGCGGTGAGCCTGTGGGCGGCGGTGCCGCACTACGTCTCGCAGCCGCCCAACCCGAAGGCGACGCTGGCGCTCCTCAACCGGCTGGAAGACCTGATCGATCTGCGCATCCCGCTGGGCGAACTGGCCGAGGACGCACGTGCCTGGCAGGTGGGTGTGGACCAGCTGGCCGCCGAGGACAGCGAGGTGGCGGAGTACGTACAGACGCTGGAGGAGGCGCGGGACACCGCGGAGCTCCCCGAGGCGTCGGGCGAGGCCATCGCCCGGGAGTTCGAGCGGTATCTGCGGCGGCGTGACGGCGGGCCGGGCCCCGTGCCGGGCTCGGGCCCGGGGCATGCCACGGACCTCGGGGACAGCTCCTACCTGCGGGACACGTCGAGCGGACGGACCCGGCCGCCGAAGGCGCCGAGGACGGAGCCGGGCCCGGATCCCACGGCCGGGGCCGAGCACGGTCCCGCACCGGAGGCGGGGCCGGACTCCGCAACCGGATCGGGGCCTGGAGCGGAGTCTGGTCCCGGGCCCGGACCGGCGTCCGGGTCAGGTCCCGCATCCGGTCCGGAGCCGGGCCCCGGCCCGGGCACGGGCGGCGAAGGCGGTTCTCCGGAGACTCCCCGGGACTGACGAGGGACCGGGCGGGACCGGCAGCACATGAGCGGGGCGGGGCCCATGGGTCCCGCCCCGATCGCGTCCGCGCCCTGCTCCCCCGTCCTCGCACCCGGACGCGCTCGCGTCGCCGTGAGCGGCTCACCGCCTT
The DNA here is from genome assembly GCF_036322365.1 of Streptomyces sp. SP18CS02. Lineage (NCBI taxonomy): Bacteria > Bacillati > Actinomycetota > Actinomycetes > Kitasatosporales > Streptomycetaceae > Streptomyces > Streptomyces sp. SP18CS02. The sequence goes on along the minus strand of NZ_JAQYXC010000266.1, from coordinate 175,969 downwards.
CCACGTGCGCCGCCGTCCGGCGTTCGCGCCGCGACGCGCGGAGCCGCTCCCGGACGAGGTCTCCGGGAGCGGCTCGGGTCCTGCCGAACGGCTGGGCGGCGCCGGCCTACAGGGCCACACCCAGCAGGGCGTCCACGGCGCGGGAGACGAGACCGGGCGCGCTCTCGTCCGTACCGCCGTCGGATTCCTGGGCGGCGGCCCAGCGGTCCACCGCAGTGAGCGCGCTCGGGGCGTCCAGGTCGTCGGCCAGCGCCTCGCGGATCTCCTCGACCAGGGCGTCCGCGGACGGACCGTCGGGACGGGAGACGGCGGCACGCCAGCGTCCGAGCCGGTCCACGGCGTCCTGGAGGATCCGGTCGGTCCACTCCCAGTCGGCCCGGTAGTGGTGCGACAGCAGCGCGAGCCGGATGGCGGCCGGGTCGACCCCGTCATGGCGCAGCTTCGACACGAAGACCAGGTTGCCCTTGGACTTCGACATCTTCTCGCCGTCCAGGGCCACCATGCCGGCGTGGACGTACGCCTTGGCGAACGGGTGCTCGCCGGTCAGCGCCTGGGCGTGCGACGCGCCCATCTCGTGGTGCGGGAACGCCAGGTCGGATCCGCCGCCCTGGACGTCGAAGCCCATGCCGAGGTGGTCCAGGGCGATGGCGACGCACTCGATGTGCCAGCCGGGGCGCCCGGCGCCGAGGCTGCCGCCGTCCCAGCTCGGCTCGCCCTCGCGGGCCGCCATCCACAGCATCGGGTCGAGCGGGTTCTTCTTGCCCGGGCGGTCCGGGTCGCCGCCGCGCTCGGCGGAGAGGCGCCGCATCACCTCGGCGTCGTAGTTCGACACCTCACCGAAGTGCGGGTCGGCCTCGACGGAGAAGTAGATGTCGCCGTCGAGCTCGTAGGCCGCGCCGGCGTCCCTGAGCCGCTCGACGAGCGGGATGATGCCCGGTATCGCCTCGACGGCGCCGATGTAGTCCTTCGGCGGAAGCATCCGCAGGGCGGTCATGTCCTCACGGAACAGGGCGGTCTCGCGCTCGGCCAGCCCGACCCAGTCGACGCCGTCGCGGATGGCCCGCTCCAGCAGCGGATCGTCCACGTCGGTCACGTTCTGGACATAGTGAACCTGCCGCTTGGTGTCGAGCCACACGCGCTGAACGAGGTCGAACGCGTTGTAGGTCGCCGCGTGACCCATGTGGGTGGCGTCGTACGGCGTGATGCCGCACACGTAGATACGGGCGACGGGGCCGGGGGCGAGGGTCACTCGCCCGCCGGTCGCGGTGTCGTGGATCCGGAGGTCGCGGCCCTTGCCGGGCAGGGCGGGGACCTCAGAAGCGGGCCAGGCATGCATGTCATGAGCGTAACCGGACGACCTTTCCGGATACGAACCGGATCCGGGATCATGACCGGATAGGCGCTCTTGCGCATACCGCGCCGTTGTGCCGTCGGTCCGGTCCGGACGCGCGGAAGGGCGCGGCGTGCCCGTCCGGCGGCTCCGGGGCACGCCGGGGCACCGGCGCGCACCGGCCGGGCTGGATCACGGAAATCAGCAGAGCGCGGCGCTACACCGGAGGCCAGGGGATCGCGGGCCACTGACCCGAGGGTTCCGGGTGCCGGGACGCCTTGCGCAGGGCCGCGACCCGCTCCCGCAGCGCCGAGACCTCCGCGGGCGTGAGCAGTTCGGCCAGCCGGGTGGCGAGGGGCGCGTCGGCCGCCAGGGCGGACTCCAGACGGGCCAGCACGTCCAGGGCCTCCGCGGGGAGCGGCTCGCCCGCCCAGCCCCACAGCAGGGTGCGCAGCTTGTCGTCGACGTTGAAGGTGACGCCGTGGTCGATGGCGTACAGCCGGCCGTCCGCCGACGGCAGCAGATGGCCGCCCTTGCGGTCACCGTTGTTGATCACCGCGTCGAGCACCGCGAGCCGGCGCAGCCGGATGTCGTCGGCGTGGACGAGCAGGGCCGTGCGGCCGTCACCGACCTGCGCCAGCCCGACCGCCTTCCACCCCTCCGCCGGCTCCTCGTCGTCCACGAGGGCCAGGAGGGACGCCGAGGGGTCGCCGTCGATCCACTGCTGGACCATGCCCTGGCCGTACGGGCCGTCGCGCAGCACCGTCGGGGGGACCAGATCCCACCCCGTGGCCTGCGAGACCTCGTACGCCGCGACCTCGCGCTGGGCGAGCGTCCCGTCGGGGAAGTCCCACAGCGGCTGTTCGCCCGCGACCGGCTTGTACACGCACTCGGCTTCCTCGCCGTCGAGTGCGACGGTGCAGAACAGCACCGCGTTGGACGCCTCGCGGACACGGCCGCGAACGGTCAGCTCCCCCGCGGAGAGCAGATCGAGCAGCTCCACCGCCGTCAGGCTCCCCGGCGGTATCCGTTCTGGCGCGGGCATACGTGTCCTTCCGGGTCGAGCGGCAGGCTGCACAGCGGGCACGGGGGGCGTCCCGCGTTGACCACGTCGAGGGCGCGCTTGGCGAAGGCCCTCGCCTGCACCCCCGTGAGCCGCACACGCAGCATGGGCGGGCCGTTCTCCTCGTCCTGGAGCAGCCGCTCCTCGGCCTCCGCCAGGTCCTCGTCGGAGTCCGCGTCCAGCTCGACGAGCGCCTGGGCCTCGACGATCATGCGCTGTTCCTCACCGTCCCAGGCCAGCGCCATCGTGCCGACCCGGAACTCCTCCTCCACGGGTGCGTCGAGGGGTGCGGTGTCGGTGACGTCCGAGGGGGCGACGGCCGGTACGGGGGCGTTGCCCCCGGTCCGCCGCACCACCTCGTCGAGCAGCTCGTCGATGCGCTCGGCGAGCGCTGCCACCTGGGTCTTCTCCAGGGCGACGCTGGTGACGCGCCCCTTGGCGGAAGCCTGGAGGAAGAACGTACGGCGGCCAGGCAGCCCGACCGTACCGGCCACGAAGCGCTCCGGCGGGTCATAGAGGAACACCTGACGGGACACGTTCCCTCTCCCTTGATCATGAAGTTGGGCCACGACGGCCCATCCACCCTACTGTGCGGAGCGATCACGGTGCGCCCGCGCCGCCCCCCACCTCCGCCGCTCCGCCGCTCGTGCCCTCACGGGGCATCAGCGCACCGAGGTCTCCGGTGTCGCCGAGCCGCACGAGGAACGGCCTCAGCCGGGTGTAGCGGATCGCCGTCACGGAACACGGTTCCACGTGGATGCGCTGGAAGAGATCCAGGTGCATGCCGAGGGCGTCCGCGACGAGGGACTTGATGATGTCGCCGTGGGAGCACATGAGGTAGACCGCGTCCTCGCCGTGCTCCGCGTCCACGCGCGCGTTCCACTCCCGTACGGCTTCGACGGCGCGGCCCTGCATGGCGCGCATGGACTCCCCGCCCGGGAAGGCGGCGCTGGAGGGGTGCTGCTGGACGACCTCCATGAGCGGCTCGTCGGAGAGCTCGGCGAGCTTGCGGCCCGACCAGTCGCCGTAGTGGCACTCGCCGATCCGCTCGTCGGTGTGCAGCGGCAGGTGGGGGCGGGCGTCCAGCAGCGGCTGGAGGGTCTCCCGGCAGCGCTGGAGCGGGCTGCTGACGGCGGCGGCGAGCGGCACCCCGGCGAGCCGTCGGGGCAGCGCGGACGCCTGCGCGAGGCCGCGCTCGTCGAGACCGACGCCCGGGGTCCAGCCCGCGAGCACTCCGGAGGTGTTGGCGGTGGAACGTCCGTGCCGTACGAGGATCAACGTGGCCATGCCTGTCAGCCTAGGGGGTGTCTCGCCGATCGTGTCCGGCCCGTCCCCTTGGTGGCCGTCCGCGACGCCGGACCGGAGGCCGATCGCGGAAACCGGCCGCCCGGCAGACGTGCAAGGTGGCCGGGGCCGGGGAACAATACGCGCCGTGATCGTGGACTGCGCCATCTACCGGGACGGGCGCCGCATCGAGGGCCCGGCCGACTTCTCCGACGCGCTGGACGAGGCGCGGACCTCCGGCGACGCGTTCCTCTGGATAGGACTGCACGAGCCGACGGAGAAGGAGTTCGACCACGTCTCCGAGGAGTTCGGGCTGCACCCACTGGCGGTGGAGGACGCGCTGAAGGCGCATCAGCGGCCCAAGCTGGAGGTGTACGACGACTCGCTGTTCGTGGTGCTCAAGCCGGTGGTGTACGACCCGACGCACGACACCGTCGGCGCGGGCGAGCTCATGGTGTTCATAGGCGACTCGTTCGTGGTGACCGTGCGGCACGGCGAGGGGGCACCGCTCGCCGCCGTCCGCCGGCGGCTGGAGTCCGAGCCCGAGGTGCTCAAGCAGGGGCCGACCTCCGTGCTGTACGCGATCAGCGACGCCGTCGTGGACCACTACATCGACGTGGCCGCCGAGCTCCAGATCGACCTGGAGGAGCTGGAGGCGAACGTCTTCCAGCCGACCGGCCCGGACGCGAAGAACACGGCCTCGCGGATCTACACCTTCAAGCGCCAGGTGCTGGAGTTCCGTCGGGCGACGAGCCCGCTGACCGCGCCGATGACCCGGCTGTCCAGCGGCAACGTGCCCTTCGTCAGCCAGCAGGCCCAGCCGTTCTTCCGGGACGTCAGCGACCATCTGACCCGCGCCACCGAACAGGTGGAGGGGCTGGACCGGCTGCTGTCGGACATCCTGTCGGCCCATCTGGCGCAGATGGGTGTGCGGCAGAACGACGACATGCGCAAGATCTCCGCCTGGGCGGCGATGGCCGCGGTGCCCACGATGGTGGCGGGCGTCTACGGCATGAACTTCGACCACATGCCGGAGCTCCACTGGACGTGGGGCTATCCGCTGGTCGCCGGGTCGATGGCGGTGGCCGTCATGGGGCTCTACCGGCTCTTCAAGCGGCGGGGCTGGCTGTAGAGGTCCCTCCCCGCGCGCCCGGCGCGCCCTCGCGTCATTCTCCCGGCGCGGCCTCCGCCGGGCCTCCCAGGGCGTCGCGCCGCTCGGGCATCCTGAGGTCGGCCATGCGCCGCCAGCCGGCCGCCCGCTCGTACGCGTACACGGCCCTGATGCCGCCCGAGAGCGCCGCCGACCTGGCGCGCGACCACCGCAGGATGCGCCCCATGTGCGCCATCACGGCGAGGCTCACGTCCCGGTGCACGGCGATCTCGGCGAGGGCGCACTCGCGCAGGGTGCGCTGGATCGTGCGGCCGTGCCCGGCCCGGGCGAGGCGCAGCAGTTCCTCGTGGCAGTACGACAGGTGGTTGTCCTCGTCCCGGGAGATCATCCTGATGCCCCTGCCGACCTCGGGGTGGTCGCCGAAGTACCTCACGAGCATGAGCATCTGGTCGGATGCGCGCTGTTCGGTGACCCGGCTGTGCGAGAGGTAGACCACGATGTCGTGCTCGGTGAGCCTCTCGTCGCGCCGGAGCCTGTCGTGGGCCAGGCCGATACCCCTGCGCTCCAGCAGCATCGTGTAGTCGGTCTCCGGTGGTACGGGCACCGGTTCGAGCCCGCGCTTGCGGAGCAGCGCGCGGAAGATGCGGCCGTGCTTGTCCTCGTCGGCGCCATGCCGGGCGATCTTGGGGGCGAGAGCGCTCATGGCGGGCGGGACGAGGGTGGCGATCCGGGCGTTCTCCCAGCCGCCCTGGGCTTCGCCGCTGGCCGCGATGGAACAGAACAGCCGGTAGGAGTCGTCATCGTCGACGATCTCCTGGAAGAGGCTCCGGGCCGAAAGCATCACTGCCACCTCCATACGCGCGTGCGAAGTCCGCACTCCCGCAGAGGTCGAGTCAAATGCGGTACGGCGTACGTGGCAACAGCAACGTCGGTCGGCTCCGCCGAAAGGGGGAGCGCGCGGAGGCGTGAGGAGGGGAACGGGAGTGCCCGGCACTCGCCCGGCCCGCCGGGCGTAACCGACCGGCCCGCCCCGGCGTTGTCCAGCGTGACGGCCGTGGCGGGGATGCCCCCCGAGCCCCCACCACGGCCGCAGACAGTACTTCCTCCGCGTCTGCCGGCCTGCCCGGCCCCCGCGCGCTACTCGACGAGGCCAGCGCGCTCCAGCGCCTCGGTGCCGGCCCGCAGGGCGGCGATCCGCTCGTCGAGCGTGAAGCCGGCCGGGGCGAGGGTCAGCGTGGTGACCCCGGCCGCCGCGTACGCCTGCATCCGCTCGGCGATCCGCTCCACCCCGCCCAGCAGGGTGGTCTGGTCGATCAGCTGGTGGGGAACGGCGGCCGCGGCACCCGCCTTGTCGCCGGAGAGGTACTTCTCCTGGATCTCGGCGGCTTCCTTCTCGTAGCCCATCCGCTGGGCCAGCTGGTTGTAGAAGTTCTGCTTGCGGCTGCCCATGCCACCCACGTACAGCGCCGTGTACGGGCGGAACATGTCGGCGAGGCCCTTGACGTCGTCGCCGATGGCCAGCGGCAGGGTCGGCGTGACGTCGAAGCCCTCCATGGTCTTCCCGGCCTTCTCCCGGCCCGCGCGGATGTGGCGGATCGCCGTGTCCTCCAGGTGCTCGGCCGACGGGAAGATCAGCAGCGCGCCGTCGGCGATCTCGCCGGTCTGTTCCAGGTTCTTCGGGCCGATCGCCGCGATGTAGAGCGGGATGTGCTCGCGCTCCGGGTGGACGGTGAGCTTGATGGGCTTGCCGGGGCCGTCGGGCAGCGGCAGGGTCCAGTGCTGCCCCTCGTAGCTCAGCCGTTCGCGGGACATCGCCTTGCGGACGATCTCCACGTACTCGCGGGTGCGGGCGAGCGGCTTGTCGAACTTCACGCCGTACCAGCCCTCGGAGACCTGCGGTCCCGAGACGCCCAGGCCGAGGCGGAAGCGGCCGCCGGAGAGGGAGTCGAGGGTGGCGGCCGTCATGGCCGTCATGGCCGGCTGCCGGGCCGGGATCTGCATGATCGCGGAGCCGACGTCGATGCTCTCGGTCTGCGCGGCGACCCAGGACAGGACGGTCGGCGCGTCGGACCCGTAGGCCTCGGCCGCCCAGCACACGTCGTAGCCGAGGCGGTCCGCCTCCTGCGCGACGGCGAGGTTGTCGCCGTCCATGCCCGCGCCCCAGTAGCCGAGGTTGATGCCGAGCCGCATAGCCGGTCCCCTTACTCATCGACGTACATACTCACCAGTAACGTACTTGCCCGGGGACTCTAGCGCGCGGGTGCCCCACGCGGCAGGGGGCAGCACGGGCCGGGGTTGTCCACAGGGTCTCTGCGCGTGGGCCCTTGGCCAGTAATCTCGCGGCCATGGAGCAGAGGCATCTCGGCCGTACCGGCCTGCGCGTGTCCCGGATCGGGCTCGGCACCCTCACCTGGGGGCGCGACACCGCCGAGCACGACGCCGCCGACCAGTTGAAGCTGTTCTGGGAGGCCGGCGGGACGCTGGTCGACACGGCGGACGTGTACGGCGGCGGCGAGGCCGAGTACGTGCTCGGGCAGCTCGTGGAGCGGCTGGTGCCGCGGCGCGACCTGGTCCTCGCCACGAAAGCGGGCAGCGTCCCGGACCCGGACCGGCGCTTCGACGGGTCGCGGGGGCATCTGCTGGCGGCGCTGGACGCCTCCCTGGCCCGGCTCGGCACGGACTACGTCGACCTGTGGCAGGTGCACGCCTTCGACCCCCGCACGCCCCTGGAGGAGACGCTCCAGGCCCTGGACATCGCGGTGAGCAGCGGGCGCGCCCGGTACGCGGGCGTGTCGAACTTCTGCGGCTGGCAGCTGGCGAAGGCGGCGACCTGGCAGCTCGCCGCGCCCGGGGTGCGGTCACGGCTGGCCAGCACCCAGATGGAGTACTCGCTGTTGCAGCGGGGCGTGGAGCGGGAGGTGCTGCCGGCCGCGCTGGACCTGGGTTTGGGGCTGCTGCCGTCGTCGCCGCTGGGGCGGGGCGTGCTGACGGCCAAGTACCGGCACGCCACACCGGTCGATTCCCGGGGCGCCTCGGAGCAGCTGGCGCCGTTCGTCGAGCCGTATCTGGACGAGGCGGCGACCAGGATCGTGGACGCGGTCGTGACGGCGGCGGACGGGCTCGCGACGACCCCGCTGGAGGTGGCGCTGGCCTGGGTGCGGGACCGGCCCGGCGTCGCCGCGCCGATCGTGGGCGCGCGCAACGCGCAGCAGCTCGCGGCGGCACTGTCAGTGGAGACCCTTAGTCTTCCTGACGAGATCCGCCGGGCGCTCGACGATGTGTCGGCGCCCGTGCACCGCTATCCCGATCAGGACTGGAGCACCTTGTGACCGCGCTTCCCGGCGGGGCGACCCCCGGCATCCCGGCCGACGACCAGGACGCGGCCGTACCCGCCGCCGGGGGCGAGAAGCCTTCGGGTTCCGCCGAGCCGGCGGCCGCGCCGCCGGAGGCCGCCGGACCGTCCGGGGCTCCCGGCCCTTCGGACACCTCCGGCCCTTCGGACACCACGGCGCCGCAGCCCGACCCGGCGGACGCCGCCGTCGGCGACGCCTCGGCGGACAGTGCGATCGACACCACGGTCGACACCACGGTCCAGGCCGACGCTTCGACCGACGACGCCGACGACAGCGGTGGTGAGGGCGACGATGGGAAGGGCGCCGGCGGGAAGACCGGTGAGGACGCCGCTGACAGCGCCGGACCGTCCGAGGCGGAGGCCGAGCTGGCCGCCCAGCGGGAGCTGCGGGCGCGGATCGAGCGGCGCAAGGCCGAGAAGGGCGGGCCGGTCGAGAGCGGCGGCAAGCTGAGCGGCCAGGCCGCCGACCTGCTCGCCGCGGTGCGGGCGGTGGAGAGCGGCAAGGAGGCGGGCGCCGCGTTCTTCGACTCCCCGGCGGCCGCGCCCCGGCGGACGGCTGCCGCCCCGGCCCCGCCGCCGAGGCCCGTAACCGCCCAGGCTCCCCCTCCGCCCCGTTCCGCCGCGCCGGACACCGTGGCGGCCGTGCGGGCCGTACTGACCGAGGGCGGCGCGCCCGAGGCGCTGGCGCCGCGGGTGGCGACGGTGCTCGGCGAGTCGGCGGCGGACAGGCTGCGCGAGGACCCCTGGCAGCTGCTGTCCGTTCCGGGTGTGCGCCCCGAGCAGGCCGACGGCTTCGCCCGGGCGCTGCTGGGCGCGGAGTGCGGGCCCGGGGACGGGCGCCGGACGGACGCCCTCGTCGGCTGGCTGCTGGAACGGGCCGCCCTCCAGGGGCACACGGCGCTGGAGGTGACTGCGGTGCGGGCCGCGCTGGCCGAGCGGTCGGTCCCCGAGCCCGACGAGGCGGTCCAGCACGCCGTGGCCGAGGGCGCGGTGCTGGTGTTCCACGACGGCTCGGACGATGCGCCCGAGGCCGTCGAGGCAGCCGAGACCCCCGAGGGGGACGAACCGGGGACGGAGGAGACCGCCGGGCCCGTCCCCGTACTGCTGGGCCTCGACCGGTACGCGCTCGCCGAGGAGAGCCTCGCCGACGGTCTCGCCCGGCTGGTCAGGAGCGGCCCGGATGCCCGGTGGGAGGCGGCCGCGGCACCGACGGACCTGACCCGCGCGCTCGCCGCCCACGGGCTGGTCGCGCACACCGGGGGCGAGGCGGCGCGCGCGGAGCCGGCCGCGCTGGCAGTGACGGCCCGGGAGCTGGGGCTGCGGGCGGCGCTGGCCACGCACAGCGGGCACGGCCGGGGTGGACCGGTCGCGGACGCCGTGACGGTCTCCGCCCTGCTCTCCGGTACGGGCGGCCCCGGCCGGGACGAGGACGGCGCGCTCGCCCTCGACCTGCTGGTCGTGCTGGACGCGCCACAGCTGGACGTCGAGACGGCCGCGATGCTCGTCGAGTCGCTGCCGGACGGCTGCCGCCTCGTGCTCAGCGGCGATCCCGGAGTGCTCTGGTCCGCGGGCGCCGGGCGTGTCTTCGCGGATCTGCTGGCGTCGCGGGTGTGCCCGCAGATCGCCTCCCGCGTGCCGGATCCGGGGCCGCTCGGCGAGCTCGTCTCGGGTATCGGGATCGGTGAGCTGAACCAGGTCGAGGCGCCGGGCAGGGAAGTCGTGATCGTCCCGGTGCGTGACGCGGGTGAAGCGGTGCACCGCACGGTCCAGCTGGTGGCCGACTCGGTGCCCCGGGCGATCGGGGTCTCGGCCGACCAGACGCAGGTGATCACCGTGGGCCACGGCGGCTCGGCGGGGACACGGGCCCTGAACGCGGCACTGAAGCAGCGGCTCAACCCCGGGCCCGGCCGTTTCGGCGGGTTCGACCCGGGCGACCGGGTCTCCCACACCCCCGCCCCCGGCCGGACGGTGCCGGGCACAGTGGTCTCGGCGGACGCGGAGGGCCTGCGCCTCGACTGCGGAGGCGAGCCGGTCACGGTACCGAAGGACCTGGTCGAGTCGGCGCTCCGCCACGGCTGGGCGCTCACCGCGCACCAGGCGGCGGGGATGCGCTGGCCGGCTGTGGTCGTCGTGCTGCCGGGCGACGCGGTACAGGGGCTGAACCGCGCCTGGGTCTACACCGCGTTCGGCCGGGGCGAGCGGCACCTCTCGGTCGTCCAGGGGGTGGACCAGGCCCTCCCGCGAGCGGTCGCCCAGGTCCCGCACCCGCCCCGCACCACCCGGCTGCGCGCCCTGCTGGAGGGCCTTCTGACCACAGCGGAGCAGTAGGCCGCCGGACACGGCGCCGACCCCGGCCCGTGCCCCGCCCGACGGGTCCGGAGCCCGTGGACCGGGGCCGCGGCGCGGGCCGGGGCCGTGGGCCCGGCCCGCGCCCGGGACAAGCGGTCGGCCGTCCGGTCAACGGGCCATCAGGCCGGCGGGCGATCAGGTCAGCGGGCGTCGGGTGAGGCGTCGTCGAGGTCGTCCTCGTCGAAGACCGCGCTGACGTCGAAACGGCAGATGACCCGCCCCGGATCGGCCTGGTCGAAAGGCGTGCTCAGCCACTCACCCGGCTCGGGCAGGTCGTCCGCCGCCGAGACCCAGAGCGTCGAGTCGCCTTCCTCCAGGCCGAACTCCTTGTGGCGGGAGGCGATCTCATCCGGTTCGAACTCGCCGAACAGCACGCCGAGCGCCGCATGGATGCTCGCCCCCACCACCGCGGCGGCCTCCGACCGGTCGTCCCCCCGGTCCAGGTCCGCGATGCGCTGCGCCTGCGCGAGCAGCCGCTGCGGCTCCGCCACGGCGTAGTCGCGGCGGATCAGCACGCTGAGCGCGTTCGGCTCCTCGGGGCCCGCGTAGGGCGGGAGGGAGTCCTCCACGCCGGGGATCTCGAAGGGCGTGACCTCGTCGTAGCGGTCATAGAGCCGCTCGTCGTACGCCTCGGCCGCGGAGGCGAGGGCGTTGAAGGCGGCATAGACGGCCGGGTCGTCATCACCCGTGCGGTTCTCGACCGCCTCCAGGTGACGGTCCAGTGCGGCTTTGACCGCCTCGGCGGCGGCACGTACCTCGGCAGCGGTGGGCTGCGCAGCATCAGACATAGTGCAGACGCTATCCGTACCGGGCCTCTGCCCGCACAATAGATGCGATGCCGGAATACGAATTTGTCGACGTGTACGTACCTCGCGGGGTCTCCCGCAAGGAGGCGACCCGTCTGCTGACCGACCATGCCGAGTACGGACACTGGGAGTTGGACCGACTGAGTCTGCACCGGGACGGCAGCCGCAGGGTGCGGCTGCGCCGGCGCATCATCCGTCAGGTCCGTGCCACCTGGTGAGGTGACGAGTGAGCTGAGAGCGAGCAGAAGCAGGACGGAGCGGGCCCCCATCGGCGGGGCCCGCTCCGTCGTGTGCGTGTCGAGTGGCGTGCCGGTTACGCGGACCGACGGGAGCGGCGGTAGAGGACCGCGCCCCCGAGCAGCAGGCCGACGCTGGCCGGGATCAGCATGTCGAGCGGACCGCTGCCGGTGTGCGCGAGCTCGTCGTCCGCCTGCGGCGGCGTGACGGTCTGCGGGGCCGGCTTGTTCGGCTCGATCGGCGTGCCGGGCTCGTCCGGGGTACCGGGCTCGTCGGGCGTACCGGGCTCGTCCGGAGTACCGGGGTTGCCGGGGTTACCGGGGTTGCCGGGGTTACCGGGGTTACCGGGGTTGCCAGGGTTACCCGGGTTGCCGGGGTTACCGGGGTTCCCCGGGTTGCCGGGGTTCCCCGGCTCCGACGGCGTGTCCCCACCGTTCGCGCAGCCGTTGCCGAACGTCGGGTTCAGCGCTCCGACGACGTCCACACTGTTGCCGCAGGCGTTCACCGGGACGTGGACCGGCGCCTGGACGTTGTTGCCGGACGCGACGCCCGGCGAGTTGCTGGTGCCGCCCGTGGCCTTGGCGCCACTGGACCGGTTGACGCACTTGTTCCCGAAGGAGGGGTTGAGGGCCCCCACCACGTTCACACTGTTGCCGCAGGCGTTCACCGGAACGCTCACCGGCACCTGGACGGAGTTCCCGGACGCGACGCCCGGGGAATTCGCGGCGCCCCCATGGGCACCCGCTCCGGTGTGCGCCTGTGCGTACCCGCCACCGAGGGCGAGCACGCCGCCCGCGGCCGCCACGATGGTCAGGCCCTTTCGCGTGACCTGTCGCATAGCTAGTTCCCTGCCTTCTAGGCTTCCGTCATACCCCCGGGCACAGCACCCGGGGGCCGAATGCCCGCCGGCCCCGGAGCGCATGGCGCGCGCTCCGGGGCCGGCCGGGCTCAGACCCTCACGGGTCGAGGCGCAACGTCAGCCGTTGACGCAGGTGTTGCCGAAGGTCGGGTTCAGCAGCCCGACGACGTTGATCGTGTTGCCGCAGACGTTGACCGGCACGTGCACCGGAACCTGGATGACGTTGCCCGAGACGACGCCCGGGGAGCCCACCGCGGCACCCTGCGCACCCGCGTCGGCGACGGCCATGCCCGCACCGGCGAGCATCAGACCACCAGTGGCAGCCGCGACAGCGGCGACCTTCTTGATCATTGTTCCTCCTCGTTGGCAAATGCGATCCCAGCCGCGGACCGCACTCCCTGTAACGAGGAGGAAGTAAGGGAGCTACGAGCCGGTGACGGCGTTCACCCTTTCCGGTCAGGTGCGTACAGGCAGTCGATTATTGGAGTTTCGTTTCAGCCGACTATTCACCCGTTCCGGCGCGTATCCGCCGGACGGGGTTCCGGCCCCGGAGCGGGGATCACCGCCCCGACCAGGGGATTCACCCTTCCGGACAGGCGTTTCCCGGCCGCGGCACGGTCCGGTGCCGCGGCCGGGACCGGCTCCCGGACCGCGTCCGTTCCCCGACCCGGCGGGCGCCACGGCACCCGGTCCGGCGGGCGCCACGGCACCCGGTCCGGCAGGCGGCGCGGCACCCGGTCCGGCAGGCGGCGCGGCACCCGGCCCGCGTCCGTTCCCCGGCCCGGCGGCGGCGCGGCACCCGGCCCGGCGGGCGGCGCGGGCGCTCAGCTCGCGTCGATGAAGCGGTCCAGCACCCGCACACCGAACTTCAGCCCGTCCACCGGCACCCGCTCGTCCACGCCGTGGAACATCCCGGCGAAGTCCAGCTCCGGCGGCAGCTTCAGGGGGGCGAAGCCGAAGCAGCGGATACCGAGGTCGTCGAAGGACTTGGCGTCGGTGCCGCCGGAGAGCATGTACGGCACGGCGCGGGCGATCGGGTCCTCGGCCTTGAGCGCCGACTGCATGGCATCCACCAGGTCCCCGTCGAAGGTGGTCTCCAGGGCCTTGTCGCCGTGCACGTCCTCGCGCCTGACGCGCGGGCCGAGGATACGGTCGAGGTCGGCCAGGAACTCCTCCTCGTGACCGGGCAGGAAGCGCCCGTCGACGTGGGCCGTCGCCTGGCCCGGGATCACGTTGACCTTGTAGCCCGCGCCGAGCATGGTCGGGGCGGCCGAGTTGCGCAGGGTCGCACCGATCATCTTGGCGATGCCGCCGAGCTTGGCGAGCGTCGCCTCCATGTCCTCCGGGTCCAGCGGGGTGCCGAGGGCGTCGGAGAGCTCGTCGAGGAAGGACCGCACGGTCTTGGTCACCCGTACCGGCCAGGTGTGCCGGCCGAGCCGGCCCACGGCCTCGCAGAGCTCGGTGATGGCGTTGTCGCTGTTGGTCATCGAACCGTGCCCGGCGGTGCCGTCCACGGTGAGCCGCATCCAGTGCATGCCCTTCTGCGCCGTCTCGACCAGGTACAGGCGCAGGTTCTCGTTGACGGTGAACGAGAAGCCGCCGACCTCGCCGATCGCCTCCGTGACGCCCTCGAAGAGATCCGGGTGCTTGTCGACGAGGTGCCGAGCGCCGTACGTGCCGCCGGCCTCCTCGTCGGCGAGGAACGCCAGCACGATGTCGCGCGGGGGCTTGCGGCCGCTGCGCAGCCGGTCCCGTACGACCGCGAGGGTCATGGCGTCCATGTCCTTCATGTCGACCGCGCCCCGGCCCCAGACGCAGCCGTCGGCGATCTCCCCGGAGAAGGGGTGGTGGGTCCAGTCCTCCGCGTTGGCGGGCACCACGTCGGTGTGGCCGTGGATCAGGAGAGCCGGGCGGGAGGGGTCCTCGCCCTCGATCCGGGCGACGGTGGAGGCGCGCCCCTTGTGGGACTCGATGATCTTCGGTTCGAGGCCCACCTCGGCGAGCTTCTCGGCGACGTACTCGGCGGCCGCCCGCTCCCCCGGTCCCGAGTGGTCGCCGTAGTTGCTGGTGTCGATCCGGATCAGATCCCGGCAGAGGTCGACGACCTCGTCCTCTCCGGTGACGGTCCGCGCCGTGCTCGACTCGCTCACGCTGGTTCCTCCCGCGTCGGTGCTGGTGGTCCCCCTCATCCTCCACCTCCCCGGGCCGGTGCCCAAGGGCGAGCCCGGCCCGACATACGCCTGTCACACGGGCTTCCCGCCCGGGCCCCGGGGCGTGATCGGGCGCTCCGAATGTTTGCTATGGTTTTCCACGTCGGAACGGCCCAGGGCCGCGAGACAGACACCTTGTCCGGGTGGCGGAATGGCAGACGCGCTAGCTTGAGGTGCTAGTGCCCTTTATCGGGCGTGGGGGTTCAAGTCCCCCCTCGGACACAGAGAAACAGGAGCGCGGGTTCCGGCCGGAAGGCCGGGGCCCGCGCTTCTGTATGGGTCCGTCCGGCCGGGGGCGCCCTTGGGCGCGTCGCATAGGCTCGGCCGCACGATGAAGAACAGTCTGGATCCGCTGCAGCCCAAGGCAGACAAGGCCTCCGTGCGCCGGCACAACCTGAGTCTGGTGCTGCGGGCCGTGCACGACGAGGGCGAGGCGACGAGGGCGGCGGTCGCGGCCCGCGTGGGGCTGACGCGGGCGGCCGTGTCGTCGCTGGTGGAGCAGTTGCTGAGCAGCGGGTTCCTGACCGAGTCGGGCAAGACGTTCAGCGGGCACGCGGGGCGGCCCGGCACCGCCCTGCGGGTGGCGCGCACCGGGCCCGCCGGGCTCGGTGTGGAGATCAACATCGATTACGTCTCCGTGTGTGTCGTGGATCTCGCGGGCACCGACCGGGTGCGGCTGACCGAGCACCTGGACAACCGGGGCGTCGAGCCCGCCGAGGTGCTGGCGCGGGCGGCCCGGATCGCGGCCCGCACGCTGGAGTCGGCGGCCGAGCAGGACCTCCGCCCCGCGGGGGCGCGGCTCGCGCTGCCGGGGCTGGTGTCCGGGGGCACCGTGCGCCAGGCCCCGAACCTGGGCTGGAACCGGGTGGCGGCCGAGGGGCTGTTCGCCCGGGCGCTGTCCGCCCTGCGGCCCGGCCGGCGGGCACTGCCGGTGGGGTCGGACAACGAGGCGAACGCGGCGGCCCTGGCCGAGCTCTGGTTCGGCGGCCTGGAACGGGTGCGCAGCTTCGTGTATCTGACCGGGGAGATCGGGGTGGGCGGCGCCCTCGTCGTCGACGGTGAGCTGATGCGCGGCGCCCACGGCTTCGCCGGGGAGATCGGGCACGTCGTGGTGGACGCCGAGGGGCCCGGATGCCGGTGCGGCTCGCGCGGGTGCCTGGAGCAGTACGCGGGTCAGTCGGCCCTGTTGCGCGGCGCGGGGATCGACGAGCGGACCGGGACGACCGGGGTCGAGGAGCTGGAGAAGAGGGCCCGTGGCGGCGACGCGCGGGCGGTGGCGGCGCTGGAGCGCGCCGGGGGGATGCTGGGCCGGGTGCTGTCGGGGGCGGTGAACCTGCTCGATCCGGACGCGGTGGTGCTCGGCGGGATCTACCGGCCGCTGATGCCGTGGCTGGGGCCGGCGGCGGACCTGGAGCTGACCGGCCGGGTCGTGTCGGGGCTCTGGCCGGCGGGCAGCGGGCGGCTGCGGGCCTCGTCGTCGTCGGGTGACGCGGCACGGGGCGCGGCGGCGCTCGTCGTGCGGGACGTGGTGGCGGACCCCGCCGGACACGCGGAGCGGGTCACGGCCTGAGCCGTGGCCCGCTCCGCCGGCGGTCTGCCGGGCGGACGTCCGCCGCGTGGTCCGGGAGCTTTGTCCCGCCGGGGTCAGCGGACCGCGAGCAGGTGCTCCATGGCGAGCTGGTCGAGGCGTTCGAAGGCCATGGACCGTTCCGCGGCCGCGGAGACGTCGAAGTCCTCGTACGAGGAGGTGTCGGCGAGCAGTCCTGCCAGGCCGTCCTCGGCGGTGGGCAGCGCGAGCTCGTGGAGGCGCGAGGCGGTCAGCGCCTCCTGGACCTCGGGGTCCGCGCGGAAGGCCGCGGCGCGCTCCTTGAGGATGAGGTAGTTGCGCATGCAGTTCCTGGCCGACTCCCACACGCCGTCGAAGCCGTCGGTGCGCACGGGCTTGAAGTCGAAGTGGCGCGGGCCGGCGTATCCGGCGCTCTCCAGCAGGTCGACCAGCCAGAACGCCTGGCGCAGGTCGCCCGCGCCGAAGCGGAGGTCCTGGTCGTACTTGATGCCGGACTGGCCGTTGAGGTCGATGTGGAAGAGCTTCCCGGCCCACAGCGCCTGGGCGATGCCGTGGGGGAAGTTCAGGCCCGCCATCTGCTCGTGGCCGGTCTCGGGGTTGACGCCGACGAGCTCGGGGCGCTCCAGGCGCTCGATGAAGGCGAGGGCGTGGCCGATGGTGGGCAGCAGGATGTCGCCGCGCGGCTCGTTGGGCTTGGGCTCGATGGCGAAACGGAGGTCGTAGCCCTGCTCGGTGACGTACTGGCCGAGGAGGTCGAACGCCTCCTTCATGCGGTCGAGGGCGACGCGGGCGTCCTTGGCGGCGCCGGACTCGGCCCCCTCGCGACCGCCCCAGGCGACGTAGGTGGTGGCGCCGAGCTCGACTGCCAGGTCGATGTTGCGGAGGGTCTTGCGCAGGGCGTAGCGGCGGACGTCGCGGTCGTTGGCGGTGAACCCGCCGTCCTTGAAGACCGGGTGGGTGAAGAGGTTCGTGGTGGCCATCGGCACCTTCATGCCGGTGCGGTCCAGCGCGTCGCGGAAGCGCTTGACGATGGCCTCGCGCTCGCTGTCCGGGCTGCCGAACGGAATGAGGTCGTCGTCGTGGAACGTCACGCCGTACGCGCCGAGCGCCGCGAGCCGCTCCACCGACTCGACCGGGTCGAGGGCCGGGCGGGTGGCGGTGCCGAACGGGTCGGCCCCCTGCCATCCGACGGTCCACAGACCGAACGTGAAGGTGTCCTCGGGGGTGGGGGTGAAGCGTTCCGACATGTTCTGACCCCTCAGGCGTGGTGACGGATGCCATTTGTTTTCTGACATTACTAATACACTAATACGCGATCGGAGGGTTCTCGCCAAGACCTGGAACAGGGCGTGTCTCCTCTTGCCCGAAGGGCCGGAGCTCTACCGTCCTTCAATTTGTTTTGTGTACGATCAAAAAATGGACCAAGTTGTGATCGGCGTGGACAGCTCCACGCAGTCCACCAAGGCGGCCGTGGTGGACGCCGCCTCCGGCCGGCTTCTGGCCGTGGGCCGGGCGGCCCATACGGTGAGCGGTGAGGCCGGTGCGCGCGAGAGCGACCCCACGTCGTGGTGGGGGGCCCTGGCCGACGCCGTCGCCGCGGGGCTGGCGCAGTCCGGTGCCGGTGGGCATGCCGTCACCGGCATCGCGGTCGCCGGACAGCAGCACGGGCTGGTCGTCCTGGACGGTGCCGGGCGGCCGCTGCGCCCCGCCCTGCTGTGGAACGACACCCGCTCCGCCCCCCAGGCCGCCGCGCTCACCGCGAGGCTCGGCGTCCCGGAGTGGCTGGAGCGGACCGGCTCGGTGCCCGTCGCCTCCATGACCGCCTCCAAGTGGCAGTGGCTGCGCGAGAACGAACCGCACACCGCAGACGCCGCCGCGGCCGTCCGCCTCCCCCACGACTTCCTCACCGAACGGCTGGCCGGCGTCGCCGCCACCGATCCGGGCGACGCCTCCGGCACCTGCTGGTACAACACCGCGACCGGCGCCTACGACCCCCGGCTCCTGGAACTCCTCGGCCTGGACACCGCGCTGCTCCCCACCGTCGCCGCGACCGGCGCCGCCCGGGTGGGTTCGCTGACCGCTTCGGCCGCCGCCGCGCTGGGCCTGCCGGAAGGCATCGCCGTCGCCGCGGGCACCGGCGACAACATGGCCGCCGCCGTCGGGCTGGGCCTGGGCGGCGCCGGGCTGCTCGACCACCCCGTGGTCTCCCTGGGCACCTCCGGCACCGTCTTCGCCGCGACCCGGGCGCGGCCCGCCGTGGCCGCGCTGGCCGGATTCGCCGCCGCCGACGGCACCTACCTGCCACTGGGCTGCACCCTCAACTGCACGCTCGCCGTCGACCGGGTCGCCGAGCTGCTCGGCCTGGACCGCGAGGACGCCGTGCCCGGCGGCGAGGCCGTCCTGCTGCCCTACCTCGACGGGGAGCGCACCCCGGACCTGCCGGGTGCCGCCGGGCTGCTCACCGGGCTGCGTCACGCCACCACGTCCCGGCAGCTGCTCGGCGCGGCCTACGAGGGCGCCGTCTTCACCGTGCTGCGGGCCCTCGACGCCCTGCCCGGCCCGGTGGACGCGGACGCTCCGCTGCGGCTGATCGGCGGCGGCGCCCAGGGGCGGATGTGGGTGGAGACGGTCCGCCGGCTCTCCGGGCGGCCCGTCGTCCTTCCCCGTTCCACCGAGCTCGTCGCCCTCGGCGCGGCCGCGCTGGCCGCGGGCGCCGCCACCGGCGAGGACCCCGTGGCGGTCGCCACCGCCTGGCGGACCGGCGAGGGGGAGACGCTCGCTCCGGTCGAGCGCGACCACGCCACCTGGGACCGTGTCTCCGCCACCCTGGACCGGGCCGTTCCCGCCCTGCTGACCTGACCCGAGGAATTCCATGAAGTTCACCGACGGCTTCTGGCTGATGCGCGACGGCGTCGACGCCTCGTACGCCACCGAAGTGCGTGACCTGCACGTCAGCGACGACCACTTCACCGCCTACGCGGCGGTCAGGCACGTCGAGCACCGTGGCCACACCCTCAACTCGCCGCTGCTCACGGTGGAGTGCTTCTCCCCCGCCGAGGGGGTCATCGGGGTGCGGGCCACCCACCACGCGGGCAGGGCGCACGCGGGCCCCGACTTCGATCTGCCCGGTGCCGACTCGGACACCGGAACCGGCGCGCGGACCCGGCGCGACGGCTCGGTGACCGAGCTGACCAGCGGCCCGCTCACCCTGCGCCTGGACCGGTCGGGACCGTGGGGACTGACGTTCCTGGACGGTGACGGCAGGCGGCTCACCTCGGTCGAGGCCAAGGGCACCGCGTTCGCCACCACCGGCGACGGCGCCCACCACATGGTGGCGCAGCTCGCGCTGGGCGTCGGCGAGAACGTCTACGGACTCGGCGAGCGGTTCACCCCGTACGTGAAGAACGGCCAGACCGTCGACATCTGGCAGGCCGACGGCGGCACCAGCAGCGAGCAGGCGTACAAGAACGTCCCGTTCTACCTCTCCTCGCGCGGCTACGGGGTCTTCGTCAACCACCCGGGGAAGGTGTCCTTCGAGGTCGGCTCGGAGTCGGTCGGGCAGGTGCAGTTCAGCGTCGAGGACCAGACGCTGGAGTACTACGTCGTGGCGGGGCCCACCCCCAAGGACGTCCTGGCCCGCTACACCGCGCTGACCGGGCGGCCCGCGCTGCCGCCCGCCTGGTCGTTCGGGCTGTGGCTGACGACGTCCTTCTGCACGTCGTACGACGAGGAGACGGTCACCTCCTTCGTGGACGGCATGGCCGAGCGGAACATCCCGCTGTCCGTGTTCCACTTCGACTGCTTCTGGATGCGCGAGTACCAGTGGTCCGACTTCCAGTGGGACCCGGAGACCTTCCCGGACCCGGCGGGCATGCTGGCGCGGCTCAAGGAGCGCGGACTGCGGATCAGCGCGTGGATCAACCCGTACATCGCGCAGAAGTCGGCGCTCTTCGCCGAGGGCGCCCACCACGGCTACCTGGTGAGGAGGCCGAACGGCGACATCTGGCAGTGGGACCTGTGGCAGGCCGGGATGGCCCTGGTCGACTTCACCAACCCGGACGCGCGGGCGTGGTTCCGGTCGAAGCTCAAGCCGCTGCTCGACCAGGGCGTGGACTGCTTCAAGACCGACTTCGGCGAGCGGGTGCCGACCGATGTGGTGTGGCACGACGGCTCCGACCCGGAGCGGATGCACAACTACTACGCCCAGCTGTACAACCAGTGCGTCTTCGAGCTGCTGGAGAAGGAGCGCGGGGCGGGCGAGGCGGTGCTGTTCGCCCGCTCGGCGACGGCCGGCGGGCAGCAGTTCCCGGTGCACTGGGGCGGTGACTGCTTCGCCTCCTTCAACGCCATGGCCGAGTCGCTGCGCGGGGGGCTGTCGCTGAGCCTGTCCGGCTTCGGTTTCTGGAGCCATGACATCGGCGGCTTCGAGGGCACGCCCGACCCCGACGTCTTCAAGCGGTGGCTGGCCTTCGGGCTGCTGTCCTCGCACAGCAGGCTGCACGGGAACATGTCGTACCGGGTGCCGTGGGAGTTCGGCGACGAGGCGGTGGACGTGGCGCGGCAGTTCACCGAGCTGAAGCACCGGCTGATGCCCTATCTGTACGGCGCCGCCGCCGAGGCCCACCGGACGGGCACCCCCCTGATGCGTCCGATGCTGCTGGAGTTCCCCGACGACCCGGGCTGCCGGACGCTGGACCGTCAGTACATGCTCGGCCCGGACCTGCTGGTGGCGCCGGTGTTCACGGCGGACGGGGAGGTGGAGTTCTACGTGCCGGAGGGCACCTGGACGCATCTGCTGACCGGCGCGACCGTGACCGGCCCGGCCTGGCGGCGCGAGCGGCACGGCTTCGACAGCCTGCCGCTGTACGTACGGCCCGGCGCGGTGCTGCCCCTGGGCGCGGACGACCAGCGGCCGGACGGCGACTGGCTGGAGGGCCTGACGCTGCTGGTCCAGCCGGACGCGGACGGACGGACCCTCACGGTGCCCGACCTCACGGGGGCCCCGGCGGCGGACTTCACGGTGGTACGGGACGGGCGGGCGCTGCGCGTGCGCGCGAGCGGCACGGACCGGCCCTTCAGGGTCAGGCTGGTGGGGGGCGGCTCGGCGCGGGGCGCGGGAGAGGTGACCGTACCGCTGCCGTGAGCGGGGGACGGTGGGCCGGGAAACGGCCTGCCGGGGCTACCGTGGGCCCGTGAGACGCAGAACGAAGGCCCCGGCGGCCCCGCTGCCGCAGCGCGCCGGCATAGACCCGGTGCGGCTGCGGCTGCCCGCCGATCCGGACGGTGCGTGGGTGACCGTCCGGGACCATCTGGCCGGGCGGTACGCCGGGGCGATCGGCGCCGGCCGGGTCGACGCCATGCTGGCGGAGGGCCGGTTCGTCGGCGCCGACGGCCGGCCGGTGGGCGCGGAGGAGCCGTACGCGGAGGGGCGGTACGTCTGGTTCCACCGGGACTTCCCGCCCGAGCGGCGGGTGCCGTTCGACGTCGGGGTCGTCCACCGCGACGAGCGCATCGTGGTCGCCGACAAGCCGCACTTCCTGGCGACGATGCCGCGCGGGCGGCATGTGACCGAGACGGCCCTGGCGCGGCTGCGCCGCGACCTGGACCTGCCGCACCTCCAGCCCGCGCACCGGCTCGACCGGCTGACGGCCGGGCTGGTGCTCTTCGTCGTGAACCCGTCGGACCGGGGGGCGTACCAGACCCTGTTCCGGGACCGGCTGGTGCGCAAGGAGTACGAGGCGGTCGCGGCGTACGAGCCCGGGATCGCGCTGCCGGTGACCGTACGCAGCCGGATCGTGAAGGAGCGCGGGGTGATGGCCGCCCGCGAGGAGCCGGGCGAGCCGAACAGCGAGAGCCGCGTCGAGCTGACCGGTCACCGGGGCGGGCTGGGCCGGTACCGGCTGGTTCCGGAGACCGGCCGCACCCATCAGCTGCGGGTCCATATGAACAGCCTGGGCGTGCCGATCCTCGGCGATCCGGTGTATCCGGTGGTCCGTGAGGACGGGCCGGAGGACTGGTCGCGTCCGCTGCAACTGCTGGCGCGGACGCTGGAGTTCACCGACCCGCTCACGGGCGGGCTGATGCGCTTCGAGAGCCGGCGGCGGCTGGCTCAGTGGCCTCTTTGAATCCACTCCTCCAGGTGCGGGGCCTCGGCGCCGATGGTGGTCGGGTCTCCGTGCCCCGTACGGACGACCGTGTCCGGCGGCAGGGTGAGCAGCCGGTCGCGGATCGACGAGACGATCGTCGGGAAGTCGGAGAAGGACCGGCCGGTCGCGCCGGGGCCTCCCTGGAAGAGGGTGTCCCCGGTGAAGACCGTGGACAGCTCCGGGGCGTGGAGGCAGACAGCGCCCGGCGCGTGCCCGGGCGTGTGCAGCACGGTGAGGTCCGTGCCCGCGATGGTCAGGGTCTGCCCGTCGGAGAGCTCGCCGTCCGGCGAGTGGTCCGGATGGGTCTGCTTCCACAGCGGCAGGTCGCCGGGGTGCAGCAGGATCCGGGCGCCGGTGGCGGCGGCGAGGGCCGGGGCCGCGTCGATGTGGTCGTTGTGGGCGTGCGTGCAGACGACGGCCCGCAGGGTGCGGTCGCCGAGCGCGGCCAGGATGGCGCCGGCGTCGTGGGCGGCGTCGATGACGATCGCCTCCGAGTCGTCACCCACGATCCACACGTTGTTGTCGACGTCCCAGGTGCCGCCGTCGAGCGAGAAGGTGCCGGAGGTGACGAGGTGTTCGATGCGGGCGGCCATCAGAGGACCACCACCGAGCGCAGCACGTCGCCCTCGTGCATCCGCGCGAACGCCTTCTCGACGTCGCCGAGGCCGATCGTCTCGGTGACGAAGGCTCCGAGGTCGATCCGGCCCTGCTGGTGCAGGTCGATGAGCATCGGGAAGTCACGGGAGGGCAGGCAGTCGCCGTACCACGAGGACTTGAGCGCGCCGCCGCGCCCGAACACGTCGAGCAGCGGCAGTTCCAGCTTCATCTCGGGGGTCGGTACGCCGACCAGGACCACCGTGCCCGCGAGGTCGCGGGCGTAGAACGCCTGCTGGTAGGTCTCGGGGCGGCCGACCGCCTCGATGACGACATCGGCGCCGAAGCCGCCGGTGAGCTCGCGGATCGCCTCCACGGGGTCATGGGTGCGCGAGTTGACGGTGTGGGTCGCGCCCATCGACCTGGCCGTCTCCAGCTTGCGGTCGTCGATGTCGACGGCGATGATCCGGGCGGCGCCGGCCAGCCGGGACCCGACGATCGCGGCGTCGCCGACGCCACCGCAGCCGATGACGGCGACCGAGTCGCCGCGGCCGACCTGGCCGGTGTTGACGGCGGCGCCGATGCCGGCCATCACGCCGCAGCCCAGCAGTCCGGCGACGGAGGGGGCGACCGCCGGGTCGACCTTGGTGCACTGGCCGGCGGCGACCAGGGTCTTCTCGGCGAACGCGCCGATGCCCAGCGCCGGGGACAGCTCGGTGCCGTCGGTCAGGGTCATCCGCCGGCGGGCGTTGTGGGTGTCGAAGCAGTACCAGGGCCGGCCGCGCCGGCACGCCCGGCAGCGGCCGCAGACGGCTCGCCAGTTCAGTACGACGAAGTCGCCCGGGGCGACCTCGGTGACATCGTCGCCGACGGACTCGACGATGCCCGCGGCCTCGTGGCCGAGGAGGAACGGGAAGTCGTCGTTGATCCCGCCCTGCTTGTAGTGCAGGTCGGTGTGGCAGACGCCGCACGCCTGAATCTTCACGACGGCTTCACCGGGGCCGGGGTCGGGGATCACGATCGTCTCGACCCGCACCGGCTCGTTCTTCCCTGGGGCGACGACCCCCTGGACCTGCTGCGTCATCGCGGCTCTTCCCTTCCTCGTGCTGTTGTCCGGCACCACTATCCCCTGTCACGGCGGCGCGCCGGGGTGAATCTTTCGGCCGGATGGCAGGGTGTCGGCAACTCCGCGCGCCTCCGGGCTGTCCTTCTGTACGCAAGGACACTTCACGGCATTACGGGGGAAAGACCTTGACCGAGATCATCGAGTACATCGGGAACACCGCCGAAGCGGTCGTCGAGGCCGTCGCCGGGGCCGAACTGGTCCCGTACGTGGACCCTTTGACCGTCCCGCCCGTCCTGCGGCCGGACCGGCCGGACGTGCTGCAGGAGATCGAGATCGCGCTGCGGCCCACCTGGGTGCGGATGCACACCCAGCTCCCGCCGACACTGATGTGGGGGTACGAGGGCAGCGTCCCCGGCCCGACCATCGAGGTGCGGCGCGGGCAGCGGATCCGCATCGCGTGGACCAACCGCATCCCGCCCGGCAGTGAGTACCCGGTCACGGCGGTGGAGGTGGACCGGGTGGCGGGGCAGCCCGATCCCCACAACCGGCCGGGCCGCGAGGGCGCCGAGCCGAGCAAGGACGTGGCGGCGCTGCCGGCCTGGTCGGTGACGCATCTGCACGGCGCGCAGACCGGCGGCGGCAACGACGGCTGGGCGGACAACGCGGTCGGGTACGGCGACGCCCAGTTGTCGGAGTACCCGAACGACCACCAGGCGGTGCAGTGGTGGTACCACGACCACGCCATGAACATCACCCGCTGGAACGTGTACGCGGGGCTGGTCGGCACCTACCTGGTGCGGGACGACGAGGAGGACGCGCTCGGGCTGCCGTCGGGCGCGCGTGAGCTGCCGCTGATCCTGGCCGACCGGAACCTGGACCGGGACGAGGACGGCTCCGGCCGGCTGAACGGACGGCTGCTGCACAAGACGACGGTCCTGACCCGGTCCCATCCGGAGACCGGCAAGCCGGTGACCCTGCCCTTCCTCGGCCCGTACACGACCGTCAACGGCACGATCTGGCCCTATCTGGACGTGGAGGACGGCTGGTACCGCTTCCGGCTGGTCAACGCCTCCAACGCGCGCGTGTACGACCTGGTGCTCGTCGACGAGGACGACGACCCGCTGCCGGGCGTGGTCCATCAGATCGGCAGCGACGGGGGGCTGCTCCCGAGGCCGGTGACGGTCGGCTTCACCGGCGGCCAGCCGCTCACGATCGCCCCGGCCGAGAGGTTCGACCTGCTGGTCGACTTCCGGAGCCTCCAGGGGCGGACCGTGCGGCTGGTGAACAAGGCGGCCGGGCGGGCCCCGGGGGTGCCGGACGCCACGCGCAACGTGCCGTACCCGCACGTCATGGAGTTCCGGGTGGGGCGCGGCGGGTGCGCGGACGACTTCGTCCTGCCGGAGGTGCTGTCGGGGTCGTTCCGGCGGTTCGACCACGAGCACTTCGACCACGGGCACCGGCTGATCGTGCTGACGCCGCCGCAGACGGTGGGCGGGGGCGGCCACCCGGAGATCTGGGAGATGGCGGAGACCGGGGCGGCCGGCGGGACGGACGTGCGGGTGCCGACGGCGGGCGTGATCCAGGTGCAGGGCCCGGACGGGAAGGTGCGGACCTACCGGCGCACCGCCCGCACGTTCAACGACGGGCTCGGCTTCACCGTCGGGGAGGGCACGTACGAGCAGTGGTCGTTCCTGAACCTGGGGGCGCCGCTGCACCCGATGCACATCCACCTGGCGGACTTCCAGGTGGTGGGCCGGGACGCCTATTCGGTGACCGGGTTCGACCCGGTGCTGGGCGGTACGCGCTCCCCGGTGCGGTTCGACCCGGAGCGCAGGATCCCCGTCCCGCCCAACGAGCAGGGCTGGAAGGACGTCTTCCGCGTGTCCCAGGGCGAGATGGTACGGGTGATGGGCCGGTTCGACGGGGCGTACGGGCGGTTCATGTACCACTGCCATCTGCTGGAGCACGAGGACATGGGGATGATGCGGCCGTTCGTGGTGATGCCCAAGGAGGTCCTGAGGTTCGACCACGGAGCCGGGCACGGCGGCGGGCACGACGGGTCCCCCGGCGGAGGTCACGGCGGGGGGTCCGGCGGGGGCCACCACGGCTGAGGCGGCCCGCGCGAGGCCCGTTCCTGCCCCGCACGGTGTCGCGAACGGGACCGGGACCGGACCGGGCTCGGGACCGGGCTCGGGACCGGGCCGGTGTTAGGGGGGCAGGCGAACGGAGCCGGTGCGGGGAGCCGGTGAACGGGAAGCCCCCGCCGGACACGTCCGGCGGGGGCTTCCCGTACCGCTGCGGGGGGGGGAGGGAGGTCAGTCCTGGGTGGTCCCGGCCGACGCGAGGGCCGTGACCCGCTTGCGGACCAGGAACCAGCCGCCGACGAGCAGGGCCGCGATCAGCGGCAGGCAGTTGACCGTGGTCCGGCCGACCCCGCCGCCGTACCACATCAGGAACAGGACGGTGGCGAGGAACACCAGCGTCACGATCTGCGTGTACGGGGCCCAGGGCAGCCGGTAGGAGGGCCGGGTGACCCTGCCGTCCTTGGAGCGGGACCAGAACAGCAGCGAGCACAGCATGATCATGCCCCAGGTGCCGAGGATGCCGATGGAGGCGAGGTTCAGCACGATCTCGAACGCCTCGCCGGGCATCACGTAGTTCAGGCCGACGCCGAGGACGCCGAAGCCGGCGGTGAGCAGGATGCCGCCGTAGGGGACCTGGCCCTTGTTCATCCGGGCGGTGAACCTGGGCGCGGAGCCCGCCATCGCCATCGAGCGCAGGATGCGGCCGGTGGAGTACAGGCCGGAGTTCAGGCTGGACAGGGCGGCGGTGAGGACGACCAGGTTCATGATGCCGGCCGTACCGGGGATGCCGAGCTTGTCGAAGACCGTGACGAAGGGGCTCTGGTCGCCGGAGAAGGCGGTGTACGGCAGCAGCAGGGCGAGCAGGACGACCGAGCCGACGTAGAACAGGCCCACGCGCCACATGATCGAGTTGATCGCCTTCGGCATGATCTTCTCGGGGTTCTCGGTCTCACCGGCGGCGACGCCGACCAGCTCGACGGAGGCGTAGGCGAAGACGACACCCTGGACGACCATCAGCATGGGCAGCATGCCCATCGGGAAGATGCCGCCGCTGTCGGTGATGGTGGACAGGCCCGGGGTGTGGCCGCCGACCTCGTGCTGGGTGACGACCAGGAAGATGCCGACACACATGAAGATCACCAGCGCGGCGACCTTGATGATCGCGAACCAGAACTCCATCTCGCCGAAGTACTTCACCGAGATCAGGTTCGCCGTGAGGACGACGGCGAGGGCGATCATGGCGAGCACCCACTGGGGGACGTCGCTGAACATGGCCCAGAAGTGGGCGTAGGTCGCGGCCGCGGTGATGTCGGCGACGGCGGTGGTCGACCAGTTCAGGAAGTACAGCCAGCCGGCCGTGTAGGCGCCCTTCTCACCCATGAACTCACGGGCGTAGGAGACGAAGGCGCCGGAGGACGGGCGATAGAGCACCAGCTCACCGAGGGCCCGGACGACGAAGAAGGCGAAGACGCCGCAGACGGCGTACGCGATGGCGAGGGAGGGGCCCGCGCCGGCCAGGCGGCCGCCGGCGCCGAGGAACAGCCCGGTGCCGATCGCGCCGCCGATGGCGATCATGTTGACGTGGCGGGACTTGAGGTCCTTGCTGTAACCGGCATCACCGGCGTCGATGTGGGGGGTGCCCGTCGCCGCCGGAGAACCGGAGCTCAGGGTGTCGGCCGCAGGCATGGTGCGGTCACTCATCTAGAAGTCGCCTTCGTGAGGAATCGTGCGGTTTCAGCCGTACGCCGGTGATGAAGGGTGGTCACCGGGGCATGTGGGCCAGGCACATAGTCACGGCAAACGAACCGTTTGGCTGTGGCCTATGTCACGCACGGGCGTATTTGAGGTGTTTTTGAGGTTACTGGTCGGTTATGGGGCGAGAACGTCCAGCTCCCGGAGGGCCCCCACGGCGATCTGCCGGGTGAGCTCCTCCGCCCGGCCGGCGTCCCGTTCCCGTACGGCCTCGGCGACCCGCACATGGAGGGTCACGGCGGGCGGATCGGGATCCTCGAACATCACCTGGTGGTGCGTGCGGCCGGTCAGGACCTCGGCGACGACGTCACCGAGCCGGGCGAACATCTCATTGCCCGAGGCGTTGAGGACCACGCGGTGGAAGGCGATGTCATGGACGAGGTACGCCTCCAGCCGGCGGCCGCGCGAGGTGGCGACCATCCCGAGGGCGTGCTCGGTGAGCTCCCTGCACTGCTGCGGCGTGGCGTGGGTCGCGGCCAGCCCGGCGGCGACCGGCTCGACGGCGGAGCGCAGGACGGTGAGCGAGCGGAGCTGGCGCGGACGGTCGGCGCCGGCCAGCCGCCAGCGGATGACCCGCGGGTCGTAGACGTTCCACTGCTCGGTGGCCCGTACCGTCACGCCGACCCTGCGGCGGGACTCGACCAGGCGCATCGATTCGAGGACCCGGACCACCTCGCGCACGACGGTGCGGGAGACCTCGAAGCGCTGCGCCAGTTCGTCGGTGCGCAGCACGCTGCCCGGCGGGTACTCCCCCGCGGTGATCGCGAGACCCAGGGTGTCCAGCACATGCGTATGGAGCCCCCGGGCCTGTGTCGTCATGGGCACAGCGTAAGCGCCGACGCGGATTCCGATGACAGCGAGCCATTAAAAGTATGACTTTTATGTCACAGGCTCTTGAATACGTCGTACCTCATGGGTTTCAGTGTGCGGCGAGGAATCGATGTCCGGCATCGATGTCGAAGAAGACAGCGAGGCACCACCCATGCAGAAACCCCCAGTCGTCGTCGTGATGGGCGTGGCGGGAACCGGCAAGACCACCATCGGTCCGCTGGTCGCCGAGGCGCTCGGCGTCCCCTACGCCGAGGGCGACGACTTCCACCCCGAGGCCAACATCGCCAAGATGTCGGCCGGCGTCCCCCTGGAGGACGACGACCGCTGGCCGTGGCTCGACGCGATCGGGCAGTGGGCACACGGGCGCGAGGGGCTCGGCGGGGTGGTGAGCAGCTCGGCGCTCAAGCGCGCCTACCGCGACCGCCTGAGGGCGGCCGCCCCCGGAGCCGTCTTCCTCCATCTGACCGGCGACCGCTCCCTCATCGAGGAGCGGATGGCGGCCCGCAAGGGCCACTTCATGCCCACCGCGCTGCTGGACTCCCAGTTCGCCGCCCTGCAGTCGCTCGGGGACGACGAGGCCGGTACGGCCGTCGACGTCACCGGCTCCCCCGAGGAAATCACCGACCGGGCCGTGGCAGCGCTGCGCCGGCTCACCATCTGAGGAACCCCTGTGACCAGTCTCAACGTCGAGATGCTGGCAGCGGACGCCACCGAACCGATCACATCGGCGGGCAACGCTCAACTGGGCATCGCCGTCCTGGCGGGCATCGCCGTCATCGTCCTGCTCATCACCAAGTTCAAGCTGCACGCCTTCCTGGCGCTGACCATCGGGTCACTGGCGCTGGGCGCGTTCGCGGGCGCTCCGCTCGACAGGACCATCGAGTCCTTCACCAAGGGGCTCGGCTCGACCGTCGCGGGCGTCGGTGTGCTGATCGCCCTCGGGGCGATCCTCGGCAAGCTGCTCGCCGATTCCGGCGGCGCGGACCAGATCGTCGACACGATCCTCGCGAAGGCGAGCGGGCGGGCGATGCCGTGGGCGATGGTGCTGATCGCCTCGGTCATCGGGCTGCCGCTCTTCTTCGAGGTCGGCATCGTGCTGCTGATCCCGGTGGTGCTGCTGGTCGCCAAGCGCGGCAACTACTCGCTGATGCGGATCGGCATCCCGGCGCTGGCCGGCCTGTCGGTGATGCACGGGCTCATCCCGCCGCACCCCGGCCCGCTGGTCGCCATCGACGCGATCGGCGCCAATCTGGGCGTCACGCTCGCCCTGGGCATCGTGGTGGCCATCCCCACGGTGATCGTCGCCGGCCCGCTGTTCTCGCGGTACGCGGCGCGCTGGGTGGACATCCAGGCGCCCGAGCGCATGATCCCCCAGCGTCCCTCGGAGGACCTGGAGCGCCGGCCGGGCTTCGGCGCGACGGTCGCGACGGTGATGCTCCCCGTGGTGCTGATGCTGATCAAGGCCCTCGTGGACATCGTCGTCGACGACCCCGAGAACGGCATACAGCGGGTCACCGACGTCATCGGTTCGCCGCTGATCGCCCTGCTGGTCGCGGTCCTCGTGGGCATGTTCACGCTCGGCCGGGCGGCCGGCTTCACCAAGGGGCGGCTCTCCACGACCGTCGAGAAGTCGCTCGCGCCCATCGCCGGCGTGCTGCTGATCGTCGGCGCGGGCGGCGGCTTCAAGCAGACCCTGATCGACATCGGTGTCGGCCAGATGATCCTGGAGCTCTCCGAGAACTGGGCGATCCCCACCCTTCTGCTGGCCTGGCTGATCGCGGTGGCGATCCGGCTGGCGACCGGTTCGGCGACGGTCGCCACCATCTCGGCCGCCGGTCTGGTGGCGCCGCTCGCCGCCGGCATGTCGACCTCGCACGCGGCGCTGCTGGTGCTGGCGATCGGCGCCGGTTCGCTCTTCTTCAGCCATGTCAACGACGCCGGCTTCTGGCTGGTGAAGGAGTACTTCGGGATGAGCGTCGGCCAGACGATCAAGACCTGGTCGGTGATGGAGACGATCATCTCGGTGGTCGGGATCGTGTGCGTCCTGCTCCTGTCACTCGTGCTGTAGCCCCCGCGGCCACCGCCGGTGGCCGTCACGGCCCGGTCGGCGTCCGGCCGGCCCGGTGCGCGTGCCTCGGCGCGCGTCCGGGCCGGCCGGGCGCCGCCGCCATGTCCGGCGGACGACGGAACCGCTGCCGGTACGCCGGCCGTGACGGCGGAACCGCTGCCGGTACGCCCCCCGGAACGGTCGCAACGGCCGGTGTGCGGAGGTCGGCCGCCGGTGTGCGGAGGTCGGCCGCCGGTGCCGTGGAAAACCCCGCTGCTCCGCCCGCCCGGGCGTGCCAGACTTGGCGGATGTCCGCAACCGAGCCCCTCAAGCCGTACCTGCTGGCCTTTCCCGGTCCCCTGCGGGACCGGCTGGTCGCCGCCGTCCTCTCCGGCGAGAAGGTCTCCACGACCGGCCTGCTGGCCGAGTACGAGGCCGAGCGGGAAGAGCTGCCGCCGGTGGGTGAGCGCTCGGCACTGATCGACTCGGAGGGCCGCGAGGTCGCGGTGCTCGAGGTGACCGAGGTACGCCTGATGCCCCTTGGCGACGTGGACCTCCAGCACGCCCTGGACGAGGGCGAGGGGTACACGTCGGTCGCCCAATGGCGCGCGGGGCACGAGGAGTTCTGGCACAGCGACGAGATGCGCGAGGCGCTGGGCGACCCGGGGTTCACGGTCGACGACACGACCATGGTCGTCGCGGAGCGCTTCCGCGTGGTGGAGCGCCTCGGGTGACCGGGGTGGAGGAGGCCATCGCGGGTGAACTGCGGCTGGTCGACCCGGGCGTGCGGACCTCGCGGGAGCGGGCCGAGCGGTTGCTGGACCCGGACTTCGTGGAGGTCGGGGCGTCGGGGCGGCGCTGGACCCGCGAGGAGATGCTCGCGGAGCTGCCCGCCATGGAGGGCGCCGCACCCGACGGCCCGCGCTACGAGATCTCCGGCATGAGGGGGGTCCAGCTCGCGCCGGACCTGGTGCACCTGACGTACGAGACGGTCATCGACGGCAGGCGGGCGCGCCGCAGTTCGCTGTGGCGCAGGACGCCGGGGCCGGCGGGCGACGCCGGGTGGCGGATGTACCACCACCAGGCGACACCGGTCCCGTAGATCCGGGGGCCGCGCCCCGGCGGCCCCGCTCGCTCAGCCGACCGCCTTCGCCGCCGCGCGGCCCGCCGCCCGGCCCGAGAAGAGGCAGCCGCCGAGGAACGTGCCCTCCAGTGCCCGGTAGCCGTGGACCCCGCCACCGCCGAACCCGGCTGCCTCTCCCGCCGCGTAGACGCCGGGCAGCGGGGTGCCGTCGGAAGTGAGGACGCGGGACGACAGGTCGGTCTCCAGACCGCCGAGCGACTTGCGGGTGAGGATGTTCAGGCGGACGGCGATCAGCGGGCCCGCCGCGGGGTCGAGGACGCGGTGCGGGGCGACCGTGCGGATCAGCTTGTCGCCCAGGTACTTGCGCGCTCCGTGGATCGCTGTGACCTGGAGGTCCTTGGTGAAGGGGTTGGCGATCTCCCGGTCGCGGGCGGTGATCTCGCGGCGCAGCGCCGCCTCGTCGATGAGGGGCTCCTCGGTGAGCGCGTTCATGCCGCGCACCAGGGACGGCAGGTCCTTCTCGATGACGAAGTCGGCGCCGCGGTCCATGAACGCCTTGACCGGGCCGGGGACGTCGGCGCGGGCACGCTCGAACACGCCGCGCACGGACCTGCCGGTGAGGTCCGGGTTCTGTTCGGAACCGGAGAGGGTGAACTCCTTGCCGATGATGCGCCGGTTGAGAACGAACCAGGTGTAGCCGTACCCGGACCTCATGATGTGTTCGAGGGTGCCGAGCGTGTCGAAGCCGGGGAAGAGCGGGACGGGCAGCCGGCGGCCGGTCGCGTCGAGCCAGAGGGACGAGGGGCCGGGCAGGATGCGGATGCCGTGCCGGCCCCAGATGGGGTTCCAGTTCTCGATGCCCTCGGTGTAGTGCCACATCCGGTCGCGGTTGATGTGGTGGGCGCCGGCCGCCTCCGCGATACCGAGCATCAGGCCGTCGACGTGGGCGGGCACCCCGGAGAGCATCTTGTCGGGCGGGGTCCCGAGCCGCTGCGGCCACTGGGCGCGGACGAGGTCGTGGTTGCCCCCGATGCCGCCGGAGGTGACGATCACGGCCTGTGCCCGGTACTCGAAGGCGCCGGTGACCTCGCGGCTGCTGGCCGTGCCGCGCTCGGCGCCGGAGGGCTCCAGGATCTCGCCGCTGACGGTGTCCACGGCGCCGCCCGTCCGGCCGAGGCCGGTGACGCGATGCCGGAACGCCGGCCGTACGAGGCCCCGGGCGACGCCCGCGCGGACCCGCCGTTCGAAGGGGGCGACGAGCCCGGGGCCGGTGCCCCAGGTGATGTGGAAGCGCGGGACGGAGTTGCCGTGTCCGTTGGCGTCGTAGCCGCCGCGCTCCGCCCAGCCGACGACCGGGAAGAACCGGACGCCCTGGCGGTGCAGCCAGGCCCGCTTCTCGCCCGCCGCGAAGTCGACGTACGCCTCGGCCCACTTGCGGGGCCAGTGGTCCTCCGGCCGGTCGAAGCCGGCCGTGCCGAGCCAGTCCTGGAGGGCCAGCTCATGGCTGTCCCTGACCCGCATCCGGCGCTGTTCGGGCGAGTCGACGAAGAACAGTCCGCCGAAGGACCAGTGGGCCTGGCCGCCGATCGACTGCTCGGGCTCCTGGTCGAGCAGGATGACGCTGCGTCCGGCGTCGACTAGCTCGGCAGTGGCGGCCAGGCCCGCCAGGCCCGCACCGATCACGATCACATCAGCGTCGTACGCCATCGGTTCCGTCCTTGTTCGGGGGCGCCCCGGACCGGGGGTGGTCCGATCTTCTGTACGCGGCGGTAACACGTCAACAGCGCGGGCGCGTCCGGGTGTCCCGATCCGTCGGCGGCGGCCCCTGAACCGTCACCGTCGCGGGTGCCGGAGGAGGCCCCGTCCCCGGCCCGGCCGTGCGGTGATCCGTCTCCCCGTGGGGGAGCGGGGTGCGCGAGCCCGTCGCCGTCGCGGGGACCTGGCCCTCCGAAGCCCCGGGCGTCCCGGTCGTCCCCCCTGGCGGCGGGGCGGGGCGCGACCCGGAAGGCGGGACACCGGCGGCCGGTGCTTTCATGGGCCCATGAATGCCGCTGACGAGATCCTCGACGTCGTCGACGAGAACGACGAGGTGGTGGGGCAGGCCCCGCGGGGCGAGGTGTACGAGCGGGGGCTGCGCCACCGCTGCGTGTTCGTCCTCGCCCGGGACGCGGAGGACCGGATCTTCGTGCACCGCCGCACCGCGACGAAGCTGGTCTTCCCCTCGCTCCACGACATGTTCGTCGGCGGGGTCGTCGGGGCGGGCGAGAGCTACGACGACGCGGCGCTGCGCGAGGCCGGCGAGGAACTGGGGGTCGCGGGTCTGCCACGGCCCACGCCGCTGTTCACGTTCCTCTACGAGCCCGAAGACACCGGGGCGGCCGGGGCGCGCGTCCGGTCGTCGTGGTGGTCCCGCGTCTACGAGGTGCGGTGCCTCGCCCCCGTGCGGCCGCAGGCCGAGGAGGTCGCGTGGCACGCGTTCCTGCCCGAGGCGGAGCTGGAGGCACGGCTGGGCGAGTGGCGGTGGGTGCCGGACGGGGCGGCGGCGTACGAACGGCTGCGGGCCCACCGGGCGGGCACCGACGGGCCGGACGCGCGCCGGGCCGGTGCCCGCCGGCGGGACGGGCACCGGATACACCCCGGTCGGGGTCCGGTATGAGCGACTTCGTGCGGGGGCTGCGGCTGTGGTTCGGGCCCGAGCGGGTCCGGGACGAGGGCGAGACCCCCGACTACCGCTTCTCCCTCGCCAACGAGCGCACCTTCCTGGCCTGGATACGCACCGCGCTCGCGCTCGTCGGCGGCGGGTTCGCGGTCGATCAGTTCCTGCCCGGTCTGCGCTGGGGCGTCCGGGTGGGGATGGCGCTCGCGCTGCTGGCCGCGGGCGCGCTGTGCGCGCTGCGCGCGGTCAACCACTGGGTGCGGTGCGAGCTGGCCATGCGGCGCGGCGAGGATCTGCCGGTGAGCCGCTTCCCGATGCTGCTGAGCGTCGCGGTGGGTGTGGTGGCCCTCGCCATGGTGGTCGTGGTCCTGTTCGGGTGGGCGGGGTGATGACGGGCGTGGCCGAGGTCCGGGACCCCGGCCTCCAGCCGGAACGCACCCGGCTGGCGTGGCGGCGTACGACGCTGTCGTGCACCGTCGCCGCTGTGCTCGCGGCCAAGCAGTCCGTGCACGACGAGATCACCGCGGCGGGTCTGGTGGGTGCCGCGCTGTCGCTGGTGGTGTGGCTGGCGTTCCTCGGACTGGCGCACCGCCGGATGCGGGCCCTGGGCACGGCCCGGCCGCGCCCGATGACGCGGCGCGCGGCGGTGCTGGCGGCGGTGTGCACCGTCGCGCTGGCCGGCTTCGCGGTGGCCGTGGTGATCTGAGCGTCCCGCCCGGCCCGGCCCGGTGCCGTCCGGCCGGCCGGTCCGCCGCTCCGGTGGGCGCCCCGGTCGCCGCCCGGCCTCTCGGCCCCCCGCGACGGCGCTACTCCGTCCAGTCGACGGTGACGACGACCTTGCCGTGCACGCCGCCCGCCATGTTCACCCGTTGGGCCTCGGCGGCCTGCTCCAGCGGGAACGACCTGGCGACCCGCACGCTCACCACGCCCTGCTCCGCGAGCCGGGCCAGGGCCGCGAGGTCCGCCGCGTCGGGCCGCACGAACAGGTAGTGACCGCCCAGGCCGATGACCTCGCCGTCCGCGATGGACGCCAGCCGGCCCTCGGGGGCCAGCAGACCCACCGTCTCCCTGAGGACATCGCCTCCGATGATGTCGAAGACGGCGTCCACCCCGTCCGGCGCGAGCGCCCTGACCTGGTCGGCGAGCCCGTCTCCGTACACGACCGCCTCGGCGCCGAACTCCCTGACCCTCTCCCGGCCCGACTCGCGGACCGCCCCGATGACATGGGCGCCGAGGTGGCGGGCGATCTGTACGGCCATGACGCCGACCGCGCCCGCCGCCGCGTGCACCAGCACGGTGTCCCCCGGCCGCACCTGGAGCGCCCTGATCAGGGTCTGGTAGGCGGTGAGGCCGACGAGCGGAAGGCCGGCCGACTCCTCGAAGCCCAGATTGCGGGGTTTGCGGGCGAGGGTGCGGACGGGCGCCGCGACGTACTCCGCGAAGGTGCCGTGGCACAGCACGTCCTCGCGCACGTACCCCATGACCTCGTCGCCGACACCGAACTCCGTGACCGACACCCCGGGCTGGACGACCACTCCGGAGACGTCCCAGCCCGGGATCACCGGGAACACGGCATCCAGGGCCGGGTCGAGGTAGCCCGCCTGGCACTTCCAGTCGACGGGGTTCACGGCCGCGGCCCGCACCTTGACGAGCACCTTGTCGGGTCCCACCTTGGGGTCCGGCCGCTCGCCGAACTCCAGGACCTCCGGGCCGCCGTAGCGGCTGTAGCTGATCGCCTTCATGGTCCGACCCTCCGGCGCTCCGCGCCCTCCCGCAAGCCGGGGGCCGCCGCGCCGCGCGACACCCCCGAAGAAGCGGATGAAAGCTGATCAAAGGGTTGAAAGAGGTCTAGCCTGGAAGGGCCCCGACCCCTCACACAGAGGTTCCGCCATGACCGTCTCCCACCAGGAACACCTCGCCCACACCCACGCGCACGGCCCGGCCTGCGGACACCGGTCCGTCGTCCATGGCGACCACGTCGACTACGCGCACGACGGACACCTGCACCGCGAGCACTCGGGACACTGGGACGAGTGCGAGCCGGGTGAGCACATCGCCCACAGCGGGCACGCCCATGAGCACGGCGACGACTGCGGCCACCCCGCCATCGCCCACGGCGACCACGTCGACTACGTCCACGACGGACACCGGCACGCGGCCCACGACGGGCACTGGGACGACCACTGAGCGGACCAGCGGCGCCCCCGGTCAGCGCCGGCCGCACGGTCCGGGGGCGCACCCCGCCTTCTCCCGGGCGGTCCGCAACTGGCAGGCTCTGCCTGACCAGTTCGGCCACTACTCGGGGGGATACCGGTGCTCGCCACGAACACGGACCCGTACACCGTTCGACTCGCACCCGGAGTGCACGCCTATGTCCAGCCGCACGGCGGCTGGTGCGTGAACAACGCGGGGATCATCAGCGACGGCGACCACACCGTCCTCGTGGACACCGCCGCCACGGAGCGGCGCGCCCTGGGGCTGCGCGAGGCGCTGCTGGAGACCGGCGCCGCGCTGCCCCGTACGGTGATCAACACGCACCACCACGGGGACCACACCTACGGCAACGCGGTCTTCGGGCCGGGGGCGACGGTCGTCGGCCATGAGTCCTGCCGGCGGGAGGTACTGGCCGCGGGGCGCCAGCTGCACCTCATCTGGCCGCAGACCGACTTCGGCGACATCCGCATCGCGGCGCCGGCCGTGACCTACAGCGAGCGCCTGACGCTGCACGCGGGCGCCACCGAGATCCGGCTCATCCACCCCGGGGTCGCCCATACGGTCGGCGACACGATCGTGCACCTGCCGGAGCAGTCCGTCGTCTTCACGGGTGACCTGGTCTTCAACGGCGGCACCCCGTTCCTGGCCACCGGCTCGCTCAGCGGGTCGCTGCGGGCGATGGCGCTGCTGCGCTCGCTCGACGCGCAGACCGTGGTGCCCGGACACGGCCCGCTCACCGACCCCTCGGCGTACGACGCGACGGAGCGCTACCTGCTCTACGTCGCCGAACTCGCCCGGGCCGGGCACGCGGCCGGGCGCTCTCCGCTGGAGGTGGCCCGCGCGGCGGATCCGGGCGAGTTCGGCGCACTGCGCGAGAGCGAGCGGCTGGTGGCCAACGTCCACCGGGCGTACGCCGAGCTGGACGGGCTGCCGGAGGGCTCGCCGCTCGATCTGCTCACCGTCTTCGGGGACATGGCGGCCATGAACGGCGGCGTTCCCGTCGCCTGTCACGCCTGAACCCGCGGCGGCCCCTCGCCTACCAGCGGGGGGTGGCCGGCGTCGTCCAGCCGGGGTCGGAGCGCCGCATCGCCGCCGCGTCGTCGCGCTCGCGCATCGAACCGTCGTCGTCCAGCCAGCGCCGGTGCAGTGCCGCGAGCCGCCCGTGGTCGAGTTCGACGCCGAGGCCCGGCGCGTCGGAGACGGCGAGCCGGCCGTCGCGGAACTCATGGCGCCGGGTGATGACGTCCTCGGTCTGCCAGGGGTAGTGGCTGTCGCAGGCGTAGTCGAGGTTGGGGACGGTCGCCGCGACATGCGTCATGGCGGCGAGGCTGATGCCCAGGTGGGTGTTGGAGTGCATGGACAGGCCCACTCCGAACGCGCGGCAGACCGCCGCGAGCTCCCGGGTCCTGTGCAGGCCGCCCCAGTAGTGGTGGTCGCAGAGCACGACCTGTACGGCGTCGCGGGCGAAGGCTTCGGCGATCTCCGCGAAGGTCGTCACACACATGTTGGTGGCCAGGGGCACGTCCGTACCGGCCGAGACCTCGGCCATACGGTCGGTTCCGCCGGCCGGGTCCTCCAGGTATTCGAGGACGCCGCCGAGCTGTCCCGCGACGTACAGCGAGGTCTCCACGGACCAGGCCCCGTTGGGGTCCAGGCGCAGCGGCCGGCCGGGGAAGGCGTCGGCCAGGGCGCGTATCGCGGCGATCTCCCGGTCCGGTTCGAGGACGCCGCCCTTGAGCTTGAAGGAGCCGAAGCCGTACGCGTCGGCGAGGCGCCGGGCCTGGGCGACGATCCCCGCCGGGTCCAGGGCGGCCCCCCAGTCGTCCTTCTCCCCTCCGGCGGGGTGCTCGGCCCAGCGGTAGAAGAGATAGGCGCTGTAGTCGACCGCGTCGCGGACCTTGCCGCCCAGCAGGGCGTGCACGGGCAGGCCGAGGGTCTTGCCGAGGGCGTCCAGACAGGCGACCTCGAAGCCCGAGACGACCGAGAGGCGCAGCTTGTCGGCGGTCTGCACACCGCGCAGCCCACCCGCGTCGACGCTGTCCTCGGCGGCGCGTGAGTCGCCGCACACCTGCTCGGCCAGACCGAAGAGGCCGTTCACGTCCGTGATCGATCGGCCGGGGAGCGCTTCGGCGAGGGGGTGGGCCAGTTCAAGGTACTTGGCGTCTCCGTAGGTCTCCCCCACTCCGGTCACGCCGCCGTGGGTGACCACCTCCACGATGAGGCGGGGGGTGTACGGCTGGTGCACGCCCTGGGTGTTGAGCAGGGGCGGATCGGCAATGAGGACCGGGGTGAGCCGGACGTCGTCGATCGTCAGCGCGGTATGCATACATGAACTGTATTCACAGATCCGATCGGAAGACCAGAGGTGCGACGTCTGATTCCGGCCGCACCACTGGACGGCATACCGACTGGTCGGCATCATGCTCGGTACAACGACCCTGTCGCCCCCGGAGGTGCGCACGATGAGCTCAGCCCAGCCGCCAGGTCTCGACCCGGAGCAGTTGCGCGGCTATCTCGACCGCGAACGGCCCGGACTGGTGGGCGGACCGCTCAGCGCCCGGCTCATCGAAGGCGGCCGGTCGAACCTCACCTACGTCGTCACCGACGGCACCGGCCGGTGGGTGGTGCGCCGCCCGCCCCTCGGCCATGTCCTGGCCACCGCGCACGACATGAGGCGCGAGCACCGGGTGATCAGCGCCCTGCACCCCACGGCGGTACCGGTGCCCGAGCCGGTGCTGTTGTGCGAGGACGAGTCGGTGCTGGGATCGCCGTTCTACGTCATGGAGTTCGTGGCGGGCACGCCGTACCGCACCGCCGGGCAGCTCGCCCCCCTGGGCCCGGAACGGACCCGGGGCGTGGTCCTCGGTCTGGTCGACACGCTCGTCGACCTGCACGCCGTGGACCCCGACGCGGTGGGCCTGGGCGACTTCGGGCGGCCCGAGGGGTTCCTGGACCGCCAGCTGCGCCGCTGGGGCAAGCAGCTGGACGCCTCCCGCAACCGGGAGCTCGCGGGCATCGACGAGCTGCACGCCGCGCTCGGCCGCGCGCTGCCCGCCTCCCCCGCCCCCACCGTCGTCCACGGCGACTACCGCCTCGACAACGTCCTGATCGGCGACGACGACCGGCTCAAGGCCGTGCTGGACTGGGAGATGTCCACGCTCGGCGACCCGCTCACCGACCTCGGACTGCTGGTGATGTACAGCGCCAAGCTGGAGATCCCGGGCTCCCCGATCAGCACGACCGCGACCGCCCCCGGCCACCCCGCCCCCGCCGAGCTGATCGAGCGGTACGCGGCCCGCTCCGGGCGCGACACCTCGGCCATCTCCTGGTACACGGCGTTCGCCTGGTTCAAGCTCGCCGTGATCCTGGAGGGCATCCACTACCGCTACACCCTCGGACAGACCGTCGGCGCCGGCTTCGACCGGATCGGCGAACTCGTCCCGGTCTTCATCGAGCACGGCCTCACCACCCTCCAGGAAGGCTGAGAACCCATGGACTTCGCATTCGACGCGCGCACCGAGGAGCTGCGGGCGAGGCTGCTCGCCTTCATGGACGAGCACGTGTATCCGGCCGAGGCGGTCGCGCACGAACAGCGGACCGGGCTCGCGTCGCCCTGGGACACCCCGGCCGTCGTGGAGGAGCTCAAGGCGGAGGCACGCCGGCAGGGGCTGTGGAACCTGTTCCTGCCCGACGAGGAGCACGGCGCCGGGCTCACCAACCTGCAGTACGCGCCGCTCGCGGAGATCACCGGCCGCTCGCCCCAGCTGGCGCCCACCGCGCTGAACTGCGCGGCGCCGGACACCGGCAACATGGAGGTGCTGGCCCAGTTCGGCGACGAGCGGCAGAAGAAGCAGTGGCTGGAGCCGCTGCTCGCCGGGGAGATCCGCTCGGCGTTCGCGATGACCGAGCCGGAGGTGGCCTCGTCG
This sequence comes from Streptomyces sp. SP18CS02, assembly GCF_036322365.1. Lineage (NCBI taxonomy): Bacteria > Bacillati > Actinomycetota > Actinomycetes > Kitasatosporales > Streptomycetaceae > Streptomyces > Streptomyces sp. SP18CS02. Next base: position 135,401 of record NZ_JAQYXC010000266.1, on the reverse strand, counting down.
GACGCGACGAACATCGAGACCCGCATCGTGCGGGACGGTGACGACTATGTGATCAACGGCCGCAAGTGGTACATCTCCGGGGCGATGAACCCGGACTGCAGGATCTTCATCGTGATGGGCAAGACCGACCCGGACGGCGAGGACATCCGCCGCCAGCAGTCGATGATCCTGGTGCCCAGGGACACGCCGGGACTCGACGTCCGGCGGGCGATGCAGGTGTACGGCTACGAGGACCACTACCACGGCGGTCACGCCGAGGTGTTCTTCGACGACGTGCGGGTGCCCGCCGCGAACCTGGTCGGCGAGGAGGGCGGCGGCTTCGCCATCGCCCAGGCCCGGCTGGGGCCGGGGCGCATCCACCACTGCATGCGGCTGATCGGCATGGCCGAGCGGGCGATCGAGCTGATGTGCCGCAGGGCCGTGTCCCGTACCGCCTTCGGCAAGCCGCTCGCCCAGCAGGGCGTCGTGCACAACTGGATCGCGGACGCCCGGGTCTCCGTCGAGCAGCTGCGGCTGCTGGTGCTGAAGACCGCGTGGCTGATGGACACGGTGGGCAACCGGGGCGCGCACACCGAGATCCAGGCCATCAAGATCGCCACGCCGCGCGCGGTGGTGGACATCATCGACAAGGCCGTTCAGCTGCACGGGGCGGGCGGGGTGAGCCAGGACTTCCCGCTGGCCGAACTGTGGGCCGCGGCCCGGACGCTGAAGCTGGCCGACGGTCCGGACGAGGTGCACCAGCGCTCGCTGGCACGGCGCGAGATCAAGCAGTACGCATAGGCGCGAGCGGTGGGTGCGCGCGGCCGTGGGCGGCGTACCCACCGCACCGTCGGGCGGCGCGGCCGGACGCCGGTGGTGTGTACCCGCCGTGAGGCGTATACACCGGCGTCGGCGGCGGGCACGGGCGGCGGGCGTGTGCCGCGTGCCGCCGGCGGCACGCACGCGCGGCACCCGTCACCGGCATGCGCGCGGCCGTCGCCTCAGGGGCGCAGCGCCCTCAGCAGCAGGTCGGCCAGCCGCTCGGCCAGCTGCTGCGGTGTGAGGGGGCCGTCCGGGCGGTACCAGGTGGACAGGTGGTGGATCGAGCCGAAGTGGTAGTCCACCACCAGATCGGCGGGGGTGGCCGAGGAGAAGACGCCGCTGCGCTGGCCCTCCTCGATCAGCGCCCGGAACCGCTCGTGGTAGCGACGCCGCTCCGAGCGCACCTGCTTGTTCTTCTCCGGGCTCAGGTGGTGCATGGAGCGGAAGAAGATCGACGCGTCGTCGAGGTTGTCGATGGTGGTGACGACCACGTCCGCCGCCGCGTCGCGCAGGCGCTGCTCCACGGGGGCGTCGGCGTCCGCGAAGGCGTCGAGGCGCTCCTGCTGGAGCCGCAGCACACGGGCGTACACCTCCTGGAGGAGGTCCTCCTTGGAGCCGAAGTAGTGGTAGAGGGCGCCCTTGGTGACGCCCGCCGCCTCCACGATCTCCTGGACCGAGGTGCGGTCGTAGCCCTGCTCGGCGAAGAGCCGGGTGGCGGCGGCCAGCAGCCTCTGTGGGACGGGGATGCCGCTCCCGTCCGTCGTCCTGGCCATGTGCCGCCACCTCTCCCGTGTGTGTCCGCTCGTCACTCGCTCTTACGCGGGGTAACGCAGTTCCCGCCTGAGGATCTTCCCACTTGTCGTCTTGGGCAGCTCGGGCAGGATCTCGACCTCACGGGGATATTTGTACGCCGCGAGCCGCTCCCGGCAGTACGCCGAGATCTCGTCCGGCCCGGCGGAGGTGCCCGGGCGCAGGCTGATGTACGCCTTGACCGTCTCCCCGCGGTAGCTGTCGGGGACACCGACGACGGCGGCCTCCCGGACGGCCGGGTGGGTGTAGAGCACGTCCTCGACCTCGCGCGGCCAGACCTTGAACCCGGACGCGTTGATCATGTCCTTCTTGCGGTCGACGACGTAGAGCCAGCCGTTCTCGTCCATGAAGCCGACGTCCCCCGTGCGCAGTTCCCCGTCGGGGAAGGCGTCGGCGGTGGCCTCCGGCATGTTCCAGTAGCCGGGCACGACCTGGGGACCGCGGACGGCGATCTCGCCCTGCTCGCCGAACGGCACCTCCCGGCCCTCCTCGTCCAGGATCCGGACGATGGTCTCGGGGCCGGGGAGGCCGACCGACAGGGTGCCCGAGACCGGGTCGACCGGGGCCTCGTGCTGGGGTGGTACGGCGGCGCAGGGGGCGGTGCACTCGGTGAGGCCGTAGCCGTTGCGGATGTAGGGACCGAAGCCCGCGCGGAACCGCTCGACCAGGGCCGGGGGCACCGGGGCGCCGCCAGAGGAGATCACCTGGAAGGACGCGAAGTGGTCCGGGGTGGCGTCGGGATGGGCCGCCAGGGCCATGAAGGCGGTGGAGGGGCCGACCGTGTACGCGGGCCGGTGCTCGGCGAACGCGTCGAGCACGACGCCCGCCTCGAAGCGGTAGGCGAGGACCAGGGTGCCCGCGTTGGCGAAGCAGGTGGCCAGCTCGCACACCATGCCGGTGATGTGGAAGAGCGGCGCGAGCGCGAAGTAGGCGGCGCCCTCGGCGATGGGGTGGCCGGTGCGCTGGCGCTCCGCGTTGTAGACGATGCCGCGGTGGAGGTTCATGGCCCCCTTGGGAGTGCCGCTCGTGCCGGACGTGTAGCTGATCAGGGCAACGTCGTCGGCGGCGGGGTCGCGTCCCTCGGGGGCCTTGTGCCCCGCCCGGGCGACGGTGACGAGGTCGTCGGCGGCGGCGGGCTTCGCCAGCCGTTCGAAGCCGAGGACGCGCGCGTCGTCGCGGGTCTGGAGGTCCCGTTCGCAGGCGGTGAGGGCGATGGTCACGGCGCAGACGTCGGCCGTCTCGCGCAGGTACGCCTCCCAGGCGCGGTCCGAACAGATCAGCGCGATCGCGCCGGAGTCCTTGAGGACGTGCTCGACCTCTCCCGACTTGTACATCGGGTTGAGCGGGACGACCGTCGCGCCCGCCTTCCAGGCGCCGAGCAGCGCGAGGACGAAGTGGGGGGTGTTCTGGAGCATGAGGGCGACCCGGTCGCCCCGGCGGACACCCCGCTCGACGAGGTGTCCGGCCACCGAGTCGGAGAGCGTGTCGGCCTCGCGGTAGGTCAGGCGTCCGTCGAAGTAGGCGAGGGCGGTGTGCTCTCCGGCCCGGGCGGCGGCCGCCCGGAAGGCGTACAGCACGGTCTCGGCCGGCCGGACGGGTGCCCGCTGGGCGTCGGTCAGCTGTGCGAGCCAGGGCCTGGCCGCGTAGATCGAAGTCACTTGTCCTCCCCTTCCCACTTCCGCTGGATGTGGCTCATGCTGTTCAGCCACCGTTCGGGATCGGTGGCCCTGGCCCGGTAGTACCCGGCGACCTCGGGGTGCGGCAGGATGAGGAAGCGGCCGGCCGCGATGCCCTCGAAGAGCGCGTCGACGACGTCCTCGGGCTCGATGGCGGTGGGGGCCAGGACGAGTTCGCCCGCCGAGCCGGCCGCGGTGAGCATGTCCGTGCGGACGCCCTGGGGGCAGATCGCGTGGACCTTGACCCCCCGGTGGCGGTAGGTGAGCGAGAGCCATTCGGCGAAGGCGTACGCGCCGTGCTTCGAGACGCTGTACGGGGCGGCGCCGACCATGGTGAGCAGGCCGGCCGCCGAGACGGTGGAGACGAACCGGCCGCTGCCGCGCTCCAGCCAGTCGGGCAGCAGCGCCCGGGCGGCGCGTACGTGGGCCATGACGTTGACGTCCCAGGCGGCGGCCCACACCTGCTCGTCGGCGAAGGCGTCGCCGGGCGAGGCGAGACCGGCGTTGGCGCAGTAGACGTCGACGGTGCCGCCGAGCGCCTCGCGGGCCTCGTCCACGATGGCCGAGGCGTCGCCCGGTACGGCGGTGGCGCCGATCTCGTCGGCGACGGCCTTGGTGCGCCCGGGGTCGATGTCGTTGACCACGACCCGCGCGCCCTCCGCCGCGAACCTGCGGGCGAGCGCGGCGCCTATGCCACCGCCCGCGCCCGTGACGACAACGCCGGCGCCCTGCACCGTATTCATCGAGACCCGCCTCTCCGTCGTGACTGCCCCCGCAGACTAACCAGTCGGTATGTGAGAAGGAAAGGCCCCCGGGGCCCGCTGCCCCGCCCGCCTCGTTCCGCGTGGCGCCCGACCGCGCTAGCGTGCGAGGCCGTACCCATCGGGAGCGATCACGGAGGTATGCGATGAGCCTGTCCAGACGGGGCCTGCTGGCCGCCGGCGGTGTCGCGGGGACGGCGGCCGTGACGGCCGCGCCGGCCGCCGCCCGGGGCCGGGGAGCCCGCCGGGTGCGGACCGGCTTCGACCGGCTGGCCGCCGACGGCTACGCGTCCCTGTCCGGCCGGCGGGTCGGCGTGGTCACCAACCCGACCGGGGTCACCGCCGGCGTGCGCCACATCGTGGACGTCATGCACGCCGACGAGCGGGTCGACCTCGTGGCGGTGTTCGGACCCGAGCACGGCTTCCGGGGCACGGCCCAGGCGGGCGGCTCGGAGGGCAGGTACGACGATCCGGCGACCGGACTGCCGGTCTACGACACGTACCTGAAGAGCGGTCAGGCGCTGGCGGACGTCTTCACCGCGTCGGGGGCGGACACGATCGTCTTCGACATCCAGGACGTGGGCGCGCGCTTCTACACCTACGTCTGGACGCTGTACGACTGCATGGTGGCGGCCGCGCTGGCGGGGAAACGTCTGATGGTGCTGGACCGGCCGAACCCCGTGACGGGCCGGGCGGCCACCGGGCCGGTGCTCGACCGGGCGTTCGCGACGTTCGTCGGGCGCGAGCCGATCGCGCAGGCGCACGGGATGACGGTGGCCGAGCTGGCCCGGCTGTTCAACGGGGAGTTCCTGGCCGACCCGGTGGACCTGGTGACGGTGACGATGTCCGGGTGGCGGCGCGAGGACTTCTTCGACGCGACGGGCCTGCCGTGGGTGCCGCCGAGCCCCAACATGCCGACGCCCGACACCGCGCTGGTGTACGCCGGGACCTGCCTGTTCGAGGGGACCAACCTCTCGGAGGGGCGGGGCACGACCCGGCCCTTCGAGCTGCTGGGGGCGGAGGGCGTCGACCGGCGGTGGGCCGAGGCGGCGAACGCGCTGGAGCTGCCGGGCGTCCGCTTCCGGGAGGCGTACTTCGCACCGACGTTCTCCAAGTTCCAGGGGAAGACCATCGGCGGGGTCCAGCTCCACGTCCACGACCGGACCTCCTTCGACCCCGTGCGCACCGGTGTGGGTCTGCTGGTGACGGCCAGGCAGAGCTGGAGCGGCTTCGCCTGGCGGGCGGACAACTGGATCGACAAGCTCACCGGGTCGACGAGGGTCCGCACGCTGATCGACGCGGGGGCGGGGACGGACGAGGTGGTGGGCGCCTGGCAGAGCGGGCTCGCCGCTTTCCGGACGACGCGGCGGAAGTACCTGGCGTACCACTGAGCCCCGTGCCGCCGCGGGCCGCCGGGCCGGGCGGGCCGGACCGTCGTGACGTACCCGCGCCATGGGCCTTTCCGTCCCTCCCCGCCGGCGGGATGCTGTGCGAGCAGCGACCTCGGAGCGGAGGGACGGGCCATGACCTCGATGACGGTGGAGCCGTACCGGGAGATCACCTTCGACAAGGACGGCGATGTGAACACCGCGCAGCGGGACGCGCTGGCGCGGCTGGACGTCACGGACCTGGTGATGTTCGCCCACGGGTGGAACAGCTCGCCGTCCGCGTCCACCCGGTTGTACGGCCGCTTCTTCGCGCCGTTCCCCCAGGCGGTGGGCAGCGCGCCGGGCGTGCGGCTCGGTTACGCCGGGGTGGTGTGGCCCGCCATGAGGTTCGCGGACGAGCCCGTCCCCGACTACGGACACGCGGGCGCGGTGTCCGGTCCCGAACCGGGGCCCGAGCTGGACGAGGAGTCCCTGCGCGGGCTGCGGGAGCTGTTCCCCGGGCGGGAGGCGGTGCTGGAGCGGCTGGCCGGTCTGCTGGCGGAACAGCCGGAGGAGCAGGCCGCGTTCGACGAGTTCGGCCGGCTGGTGCGGGAGCTGGTCGGCGGGGGCGGCGAGGCCGGCGGGGTTCCCGCCTCGTTCGCGGCGGACACGGACGGGCCCGCACCGGACGACGGGCCGGCACCGGACGACGGGCCGGCGTTCCTCTCCGAGGACACCGTCGCGGTGTGCCGGATGTTCACCGACGCCCTGGCCGGGACGGGCATGCGGGTGTCCCTGGGCGGCGGGCTGAGGCGGCTGTGGCGGGGCGCCAAGGAGGTGCTGCGCCAGGCGGCCTACTGGGCGATGAAGCGCCGGTCCGGCCTGGTGGGGCAGGTGGGTCTGGGCCCGCTGCTCGGACGGCTCGCCCGCTCCTCGCCGGCCCTGCGGATCCATCTGGTGGGCCACAGCCAGGGAGCGCGGCTGATGGCGTTCGCGCTGCGGGGCCTGCCCGACGGGGTCCGGAACGTGAAGTCGGTGACGCTCCTCCAGGGCGCCTTCTCGCACTACGCCTTCGCCACCCGGCTGCCCCACGGGATGCGGGGTGGCGGCGCGTTGCAGGGAATGCAGCACCGGGTCGACGGACCGGTGGTGGCCTGCCATTCCCGCCATGACACGGCGCTCGGGGTGATCTACCCGCTCGCCTCGCGCCTGGCGGGCGACGCGACGAGCGTGCTGGGCGTGGGCACCCGCTGGGGCGCCGTGGGTTTCGACGGCATCCAGGCGGTGCCCGGGTCCCCCGCCCTGACGCTGGAGGCGGCGCTGAGCCGCGGCCTGCCCGGGTCGGGGTGCGTGAGCGTGGACACGGCGTCGGTGGTGCGGCGCGGTGGCCCGCCGACAGGTGCGCACAGCGACATCTGCCACCCCGAGCTGGCCAGGGTGGTGATCGCCGCGGGCCGGATCGGACGGTGAGCCGCCGGGGGACCGGGCCGGATCGGACGGTGAGCGTCCCGACCCGGCCCCCGGGGCCGTTCTCCTCCCCCACCGGTGCGAGGGGAACCCGGACCTACCGGTGCGACGGGAACTCGACCACCTGCTGGTACGTCGGCCGGTTCTGCCAGCTGAGCGCGGACTGGGTGATGCCGCCGAGCGCGCGGTGGACGATCGTGTCGGCGCACCACTGGTTGCCGGCCGCGCAGTTGTCGTCGCCGGGATAGACCTCGGCGGCGGGCTTCGTCACGGCCTGCGTCAGCGTCGTCAGGAGCGCGTCGCGGCAGGCGCTCAGGTCGCCCCCGCCGCAGTAGGTCCGCGCGAGCCGCCCCTGGACGGGCCGGCCGAGCACCTGGCGCAGATCCTTGTCGGCGAAGCCCCACCAGCCGTACTGGAAGGCGGAGCCGCTGTGGGCGCCGGTCGGGCCGTGGCCGGCCGCCGGTGACTCGTCGATGGCGAGATTCGCCTTCAGCGCGGTGTAGAGCCCCTGACCGAGTCCGGGTGCGAACTCGGCCTCGATCAGCAGCGGCCACCAGGCGTCCATGATCCGCACGGCGTCGGCATGGCCGTAGACGCGCGAGCCGGGAGCCGTCTCCTTGCGCTGCGCCCCGGCGGCCCGCCATGCGTCCAGCTGCTGGACGGCCGTGGTGAGCCGGGGATCGGTGACCGGCGCGCCGCGCACGACCGCGAGCAGTTCCGGGAGCAGCTGCTCGCCGCGCAGGTCCGTGACGCCCGCCTCGGCCATGGCGCGGGTGAGGGAGGCCCGGGTCACGCCGCCGTCCCGGACGAGCCGGGCGACCCGCTGGTCGAGGAGGTCGCCCCGGTGGACCGCGCCGAATCCGAAGCCCGCGGTGTCGTAGTCCTTGGCCTGACGGTTGTTCCAGGAGACGTAGTAGTCCTGGCCGATGGACCGCGGGTGCTGGGCGAAGGGCGTGTAGGCGGCGGTGTGGCCCACCGGGTCGAAGTCCCGCCACTCGTACTCCCGCTGGGCGAGGACGGGCAGCGCGGGATCGACCCCGGCGGCACGGACCGGATTGAGGCCGCTGTTGTAGAAGGCGGCTTCGCGGGAGTCGGCGTAGAACCAGTTGAAGGCGTAGCCGATGTGGTGGACGGCCTGCTGGAAGGACGCGGCGTCCGTCACGGCAGCCGGGTCGTTGAGCATCTGGAAGCCGATGACGGAGTCGGCCTCATGGCCGTAGGTGGTGCGCAGCGAGGTGTAGGCGACGCGTTTGCCGCCGATCGTCGCGCGGTGGGTGACGATGCCGTACGCGGTGCGCCAGACCTGCATCCGGTAGGAGCCCGCGGCCGTCGAATCGGCGACGGTGGGCTTCCAGGCGTTGCGCTTCTCCAGTCTCTCCATGGGGGTGCACACGCCCCGGTGGAGATAGTGGGCGTCGTCCTGGCAGAGCTCGACGGCGTAGGTGTCGGTGATGTCCTGGGCGGCGGAGGTGGCGGACCAGGCGAAGTCCTGGCCCCGGCCCATCTGGACGTACATGCCCACCCCGGCGAAGGAGACGCCCCGGGCCGAGATGCCGGGGCCCTGGAGCTCCTGGAGCATCAGCAGCTGGGGGGCGAAGTACCCGGTCTGGGGCCCGAACACGGCGACGGGCCGGCCGCTCGCGGTGTGCGCGCCGGAGACGAGCAGCGCGTTGGACATGCCCTTCCTGGCGTCCAGGGAGCCGGGCGCGACGACCCCGTCGTCGTACATGCCCTGAGCGGGCCTGAGCCGGTCGGGGGCGCGGACCGGGGCCTTGGTCCCGGTGCCGGCCGAGCCGGTCCTGTCGTACACCAGCTGCTCGGGGGTGACGGAGCCGGGATCCGGGAGCGCGGTGCCCCGCGGCTCCGCCGGCCGCTGGGCGTACGGGAAGGACGTGCCGTCGTGGACGGTGAGCACGGCCTCGGGGTCGTTGCGCTGGCGGAAGGACTCCCAGACCCGGGTGCCCTCCGCGAGGCCGTACTTCTGCTGGGCGGCGAGGAGGGAGAGGGCGGCCTGCACCTCGCCGCCCCCTCCGCCGCCGAACTGGCCGCCGACGACCGAGGCGATCGAGATCAGGTCCGTGATCCTGAACGGCTGGATCTCACCGACGTTGGTGATCGAGTCGATGTGCCCGGTGAGCACGTACTCGCCGGGGAAGTAGCGGCCGTCCTTGGACTGCTTGCGGTAGGCGTTGATGCCGTCGACGTACGCCTGGGCGTCGGCCATGGCGAGGGCGCCGCGTTCGCCGTGACGGGTCCTGATGTACGCGACCTGGGCCTCGTAGTCGGCCTCGGTGTACGGGGCCTGCGGCCAGAACTGCTGCTCCAGGCCCTGGTTGGCCAGGGCGCCGCCCGCGAAGGACGTCAGCTCGCCGCGGCCGATGTGCCGGAAGAGGTCCATCATCCACAGCCGGTCCTGGGCGGCCGCGTACCCGGCGCCGAACTCGGTGCCGTAACGGGTGGTGCCCTTGATGTGCGGGACTCCGGTCTTCCGGTCGCGGGTGATGGTGACGTCCTCACGGGGCCGGGCGACGGATTCCGCCTGGCCGTCGGGGACACCGAAGGAGGCGTCGTTGAAGAAGTCGGTCAGTTTCTCGTCGGTCAGTCCACCGTAGCCGCCCACCAGGGAGTCATAGCGCCCGAGTTGGTCGGAGGCATGGGCGGGACGGGTGCCGAGGACCCGGTGGGCGAGGATGTCGGCGAGGGTGGCGTTGCCGTTCTGGCCGGGCGGCAGGATGTCCGCGCACCGGCCGAGGCAGTGGTCGGTCACGGGCGGCTCGGCGGCCGCCGCAATCTGCTGGTGGGGTGTCAGCAGACCGGCGGCCAGGACGAGTACAGCGGCGGTGGCGATTCTCAGTCTTCCGGTGCGTCGTCGCATGCGTGCTCCTCCGGGAAGGCGATGCGGCGGAGGTTACTGGCGGTACGCCCGGTCGGAAAGGTGAACAGGCGTCACTTCTCCGGATCGCCACACGGATATTTCGCGTCACATACACGAGTGAGGGGACCCATCCGTTTTTCGATGGAGCCGAAACGGGCACTCGTACGTCCATTCCTCGACGCCGAAGTACCAGCGACGGAGGTGGCAGTGCGATGGCCGGTTTCCGGAGTCTCGCAAGACAGGTACGTGATCCGGGGTGCGATCTGGCGCTGCGGCGGTATTCGCTGCGCAAGTGCCTGGAACGGTTCGCCCCCTACGGTCACCGGGCTACCTGGGACCATCTGTGCACCAGGCACAGGTTCGGGCCCGAGGACAGGGAGCCAGATCCGGCGCGGCTGGTGGCCGCGCTCGACGAACTGGAGGAGGCGCGGGCGGTATGGCTCGCGTACGAAAGGCAATTCGCGGAGCGGCGCAGGCGCGAGAAGCACGACGGGCTGCGGCGGCCGGGGTCCGTCGACGACTGGCACCGGCGCACCTGGGGCGGTAACGGTGTCGCCCGGTGCGACGACCCGTCGGTCCATCCGGACGTGCCGCTGGGCGAGGCGCTGCGCCGGCTGATCTCCGCACTGGAGTCGTCGCCGGGCTCGAACTGCCCGGTGTGCGCGGGGTCGGTGGCCTGGCGGCCCGAGCTCTCCCACGAGCCGTGGTTCGGGCCGGTCTGCACGGACTGCGGGGTGGTGGTGCCGCAGCCGGTCCTGACCACCGAGGCGCTGGCGGCCGCCAAGAAGGAAGTACGCCGGGAACTCGCGTCGGTGGCGTGAGGGGCGCGGGGGCGGGCGAGGACGTCGGCCCGGCCCCGTGGTCGTGCGCGAGGCCGCCGCCCCGGGCCCGCCCCTCCGTGACGGGCGGGGCGGACACGGGGGTGGGCGGCCGGCGCTCGGCGGCGCCGCGCTCCTCCGCCTTGCGACGCGTCCCCTCGGCCCCGGAGGGGCCTGGGGATGCACCAGGCGCCGAACGCCGCACTGGTCCGGCCCGATCGCCACGACACCCCCTAGCAGGTACCAAATCCGGTGGGCCATCGATATTCGGGAGGGCGAGGCTGGCTCCGATGTGAACCACACCCGAGGAGCTTCCGATGTCGACGCTGCGCGTCACCGCCGAGCCGCTGACCATCCATGAACACCCGAACGCCGACGCGCTCGAACTGGCCCAGGTGGGCCTGTACCGTGCCGTCGTCGCCAAGGGCGCCTACCGCACCGGTGACATAGCGCTCTACATCCCCGAGCAGGCCGTGCTGCCCGCGGCGCTCGTGGCGGAGCTGGGCCTGACGGGCCGGCTGGCGGGCAGGGCGTCCGACCGGGTCAAGGCGGTGCGGCTGCGCGGCGAACTGTCGCAGGGCATCGTGTGCCGGCCGCTCGCCCTGAAGGACGTGGACCTGGCGCGCGCGGCGGCCGAGGGCACCGACTTCGCGGCGCTGCTCGGCATCACCAAGTGGGTGGCACCGATCCCGACCACGATGAGCGGCGAGGTGGAGGCGGCGCCCGGACTGCTGCCCTGGGTCGACATCGAGAACATCCAGCGCTACCCGGCCGTCTTCGAGCCCGGCGAGCCCGTGGTGCTGACCGAGAAACTGCACGGTACGGCCTGCCTGATGACGTACGTCACCGAGGGCGGGCGCGTGCACGTCTCCTCGAAGGGCTTCGGCGCGAAGGGCCTCGCCCTGAAGGAGGACCCGCGCAACCTGTACTGGCGGGCCGTCCTGACCCACGGCGTCCCGGCGGTCGCGGCGCGGCTGGCGACCGAGCTGGGCGCGACCCGGGTCGGCGTCTTCGGCGAGGTGTACGGGGCGGGGGTGCAGGACCTGGCGTACGGCGCGAACGGCCGTGGCGAGGACCTGGGTTACGCGGTCTTCGACATATCCGCGGAGATCGACGGACAGGTCCGCTGGCTGGACCCGGCCGACGTGGCGGACGGCGCACTGCCCCTGGTACCGCGCCTGCACGCGGGACCGTACGACATCGCGACGGTGCTGGAGCTGGCGACCGGCCGGGAGACGGTCTCCGGGCGCGCACTGCATCTGCGCGAGGGCGTGGTGATCCGCCCGGCCACCGAGCGCTACAGCCCGGTGGTGGGCGGCCGGGCCATCGCGAAGGCGGTCAGCCCGGCCTATCTGACCCGCAAGGGCGGCACCGAGTACGAGTAGGGAGGGGTGCGGGCTCAGGCGTCCTGGGCGGGGACCCGGCCCCGGCGCTCCGCCATGAGCCGGGAGCCGGTCATGCGCTCGCCGAAGACGTCGTCGGGGTTGGACAGCACGCAGGTCTCCAGGGAGAGGCAGCCGCAGCCGATGCAGTCCGTGAGATGGTCGCGCAGCCGGCTCAGCTGGGAGATCCGCTCGTCGAGTTCGGAGCGCCACGCCTCGGAGAGCCGCGCCCAGTCCTCCCTGTTGGGCGTGCGCTCCTCGGGCAGCTCCGTCAACGCGTCCCTGATCGTGGCCAGCGGGATGCCGACGCGCTGCGCCGCCCGGACGAAGGCGACGCGCCGCAGCGCGTCCCTGCCGTAGCGGCGCTGGTTGCCGCTGGTGCGGCGACTGCTGATCAGCCCCTTGGCCTCGTAGAAGTGCAGGGCCGACACGGCCGCGCCGCTACGGGCGGACAGCTGGCCGACGGTGAGCTCGTGGATCTTCTCCGGAATCTGCGGCACCCCGCGAACCCTACTGGTCGGACCGGGCCCCGCCGTCCGGCCGGGTGGTTTCCGTTGACAGGAACCGCCCACCGCACAATCATGCTGAGCAAGCGCTTAGACATGTCGTACGGGGCTGGACGGAAGGCAGGGAGCAGGGATGGCGGAGCCGAGGATCTTCACCTCAGCGGAAGAGCTGCGCGCCGGGGTCGGCGAACAACTGGGCCACAGCGACTGGCTGGAGATCGACCAGAAGCGGATCGACCTGTTCGCCGACGCCACGGGCGACCACCAGTGGATCCACGTCGATCCGGAGCGGGCCGCCACCGGGCCGTTCGGGACGACCATCGCGCACGGATACCTCACGCTGTCGCTGCTTCCCCTCTTCGTCCCGCAGATCATGCGGGTCGAGGGCATGAGGATGGGCGTCAACTACGGCACCAACAAGGTCCGCTTCCCCTCCCCCGTACCGGTGGGTTCGCGGCTGCGCGCCACCGCCACGCTCACGGAGGTCGCGGACGCGGGCGGCGGGGTGCAGGTGACCGCCCTGGTGACGGTCGAGCGCGAGGGCGGCGACAAGCCGGTGTGCGTCGCCGACTCGCTCTCGCGCTACTACTTCTGAGCCGTCGCTTCCGAGCCGTCAGACCGTCACCATGCGCAGGACGAGGCCGGCGTAGAGCGCGCCGACCTCGTCGGGCGTCCGGCGCCCCTCGGTGCTGAACCAGCGGGCGACATCGATGCAGAGCGAGAGCACGGCGAGGGTGGTGCCCGGTACGTCGGGGACGTCGAACTCGCCGGACCGCACGCCGTCGTTGATGATCCGGCGCACCGCCGCGTCGCTCCGGCGGCGCAGCTCGACGATCTCGGAGCGGTGCTCGGCGCCCAGTGCGTCGAGCTCGTACTGCACCACGCGCGCGGTGGTGTGGCGTTCCGCGTGCCAGCGGACGAAGGACCGTACGGCGTCGGCGAGGCGCTCGGCGGCGCTTCCGGGGCCGTCCGCGGCGGCCTCCAGGATCTCCAGGGCCTTGTCGTGGCCGATCCGGCTGATCCGGTGGAGGAGCTCTTCCTTCGTCTTGTAGTGGATGTAGAGCGCGGCCGGGCTCATCCCGGCGCGGCCCGCGATGTCACGGGTGGTCGTGGCGTGGTAGCCGCGCTCGGCGAACGCCTCGACGGCGGCGACGAGCAGCCGCCTGGCCGCCTCGGGGGTGACCTCGCTCCACGGCACGTCCTCGCCGTCGGCCATCTCCTCCGCCGTGCTCATCGTTCGCCCCTTCCGCTCCACAGGACGACACCATACCTCGCCGGTGAGCAAGCGCTTAGGGCAATCCCGCCCGGCGGGCGACCAGGGGCCGCCCCCTGGGGCGTCCGGGGCGGCGGGCCGGGGCGTTCGCGCGGCAGGCCGGTGGCGGGCGGCCCGGGCGGGGAGCCCGGGGCCGGGCAGGGCGGGAGCGCGAAGCCGGGACGCTCCGTGCCGCGACGCCTCCCCGGCCCGTCAGAGCTTCTGGAACGGGTCGTGCTCGGCGAGCAGCTTCTCGATCCTCGCCTGATCGACCCGGCTCACGATCTGCCCGGCCTCCTGGCGGTCCCGGACCACCTTGGCGAGGGTGAAGGCGGAGGTCGTCAGATAGAGGACGGCGATGCCGAGGAAGGCGCGCACCCAGACGTCGGCCTCCATGGTGAAGATGCCGAGGGCGACCGCCCCCAGGGCGATGGCGAAGGAGGCCACGGCCTGCCCGTAGTACGCCGCGGTGTTCTGCTGCTTGACCGGTGTGTCACTCATGACGAGAAGGATCGGCGGACGCGCCGCGGGGCGCATCCGCTTCCCTACTCAGCGGCGTACTCAGACGGCGGGCGGCCGGGCCCCCTGGTCAGAAGGCCGAGACCCCCGTCAGCGCGCGGCCGATGATGAGCTTCTGGATCTGACTGGTGCCCTCGTACAGGGTCATCACACGGGCGTCGCGCAGGAGCTTGCCGACCGGGTACTCGTCGATGTACCCGTAACCGCCGAACACCTGGACGGCGTTGTTGGCCGAGCGCACGGCGGCCTCGGAGGCGAAGAGCTTCGCCTTGGAGGCGGCGGTGGCGAACTCCTCCCCCCGGTCGACGAGGTCGGCGACCCGCCAGGTCAGCAGCCGGGCGGCGTCCACGTCGACGGATATGTCGCTGATCAGCTCCTGGACCAGCTGGTACGAGGCGATCGGCTTGCCGAACTGCTCCCGCTCCCCCGCGTACCGTACGGCCGCGTCCAGCGCGGCCTGCGCGATGCCGACGCAGCCCGCCGCGACCGACATCCGGCCCTTGGCGAGCGCGGACATGGCGATGGAGAAGCCCTTGCCCTCGGGACCCATCATCGCGCCGGCCGGCACCCGGACGTCCTCCAGGACCAGTTCGGCGGTGGCCTGGCCGCGCAGGCCGAGCTTGCCGTGGACGGTCCGCCGGGTCAGGCCCGGGGTGTCGGCCGGCACCAGGAAGGCCGAGACGCCCTTGTGGCCGGGCGTGTCGTTGGTCCGGGCGAAGAGCAGCACCACATCGGCCCAGGTGCCGTTGGTGATGAACATCTTGGAGCCGTTGATGACGTAGTCGCCGCCGTCGCGCACGGCGCGGGTGGCGAGGTTGCCGGCGTCGGAACCGGTGCCCGGCTCGGTCAGGCCGAAGCAGCCCAGCGCGTCGCCCGCGGTGAGCCGGGGCAGCCACTCGCGCTTCTGCTCCTCGCTCGCCCAGGCGGCGATGGTCTTGGCGACCAGGCCGAGCGAGACGGAGACGATGCCCCGCACGGAGGAGTCGCCGCGCCCGAGCTCCTCGGTCACCAGGCAGTACGCGAGGTGGTCGCCGCCCGAACCGCCGTACTCCTCGGGAACGGTGAGTCCCAGGAAGCCCAGCGCGCCGAGCTTCCCCACGATCGCCCGGTCGACGCTCTCGGCCCGGTCCCACTCGACCACGTGCGGGGCGATCTCACGCTGGACGAAGTCCTCGGCAAGCCGCCGGACGGCTGCCTGCTCCTCACTGAGCTCCAGATTCATGCGCGGACCACCCCACTTTTAACTATCACTGCTAGTTTCTTGTTGGCAGGCCCTACTATGTGCCGCATGGCCCGACCGCGCAAGCCCCTCCTCAGCCGAGAACGCATCGTCGACACGGCGGGGGCACTCGTGGACGCGGAGGGGCTGGACGCCGTCTCGACGCGGCGGCTGGCCGCGGAGCTGGGCGTCAGCGGGCCCTCGCTCTACAACCACTTCCGCAACAAGGACGAGATCCTGGAGGCCGTCGCCGACTCGGTCAGCGCCCAGGTCGACCTGTCGATGTTCGACGAGGACGACGGCCGCGACTGGCGCACGGCGCTGCACGACTGGGCCGTCTCCTACCGCGCCGCCCTCACCGACCACCCCAACATCGTGCCGGTGCTGGCCCAGGGCCCCGGCCGCCGTCCCGCCGGGCTGCGTGTGGCCGACGCGGTGTTCGGCGCCATGGTCCGGGCCGGCTGGCCGCCCGCCCAGGCCACCTCCATCGGGGCGCTCATGCGGTACTTCATCACCGGCTCGGCGCTCGGCTCGTTCGCCCGCGGCTTCGTCGACGACGAGGCGGCGTACGACCCCGCGGACTACCCGCACCTGGGGCAGGCGCACCTGCTCGCCGACCGGCAGCAGAAGGTCGACGAGGGCGCCTTCGAGACGGGTCTGCGCGCCCTGCTCGACGGTCTCGCGGTCCAGTACGCGGCGGCCGTCGAGGGCTGACGCCCGGACTCCCCGCCCGGACACCGGGGCCCGCCGTGCGCGAACCCGTGAGGCTCGCGGGACCCCCGGGCCCGGGGTGACGCGGCCGGACGGAGCAGCGGCGACTCGCGATCCGATCCGGCCCGGGCCCGGGTCCCCCGCAGGGCGGCGGCGGCCCGTGCGGCGACCGGCGCGGGCCGGGTCCGCGCCCGTCGGCCCTTCGGCCGGCGCCGAAACATGCGTGCCTCATCCTGGAGGCAAGGCTGCCGCAGACCTCGCCGCGTTCGCCGCGCTCCTCGCCGACGGGACCCGTGCCACCTTCTGTCTCGCCCTGCTCGACGGCCGCGCCTGGACGGCCGGCGAACTCGCCCGGCACGCGCGCGTGGCCCCGTCCACCGCGAGCGAGCACCTCGGCCGGCTCGTCGCGGGCGGCGTGCTCGCCGAGGAGCGGCAGGGGCGCCACCGCTACGTACGGCTCGCCGACGCGCAGACGGCCCAGCTCATCGAGGACCTGGCGGCGCGCACCGCGCCACCGGAGCCGGTGCCCGTGCGCTCCCTGGGGGCGGCGGGCGCGAGCAGCGCCATGGCCAGGGGACGTACCTGCTACGACCACCTCGCGGGGCGGCTCGGCATCGCGATCACGGAGGCGATGACGGCCCGGGAGCTGCTGCGCCAGGACACCGGGTTCGCCCTCACCGAGCGCGGGATGGGGTGGTTCGGCGATCTGGGCATCCCGCTGGAGGCGACGGGCCGGCGGCCGGTCGTCCGCGGGTGCCTCGACTGGACCGAGCGCCGGCCGCATCTGGCGGGCCTCGGGGGCGCCGCGCTGTGCCGTCACGCGCTGGACGCCGGCTGGTGCGTACGGATCGGCTCGGAGCGGGCCGTGAAGGTGACGGCGGAAGGGGAGCGGGCGCTGCACGGGCTGCTGGGTATCGAGCCGGCGATATTGCGGTGAGCGCCGAAGGGTCCAGCCCGTACGGTCGGCGCATGAACGATTCCCCTCCCGCCGGTTCCCGGGCGCGGCGGCCGGCCCTCGCCGCGGCGGCCGTCACCGTCGTGCTGTGGGCCTCGGCCTTCGTGTCGATCCGCAGCGCGGGCTCCGCGTACTCCCCCGGCGCACTGGCCCTCGGGCGATTGCTCTCCGGGGCGCTGGCCCTCGGCTGCGTCCTGCTGATCCGGCGGGAGGGATTGCCTCCGCGTGCCGCCTGGCCCGGGATCGCGGTCTCCGGGCTGCTCTGGTTCGGCGTCTACATGGTGGTGCTCAACTGGGGTGAACAGGAGGTCGACGCGGGCACGGCCGCGATGGTCGTGAACATCGGACCGATCCTGATCGCGCTGCTCGGCTCGCGGCTGCTCGGCGAGTCGTTGCCGCCCCGGCTCCTGGCCGGCATGGCCGTGTCGTTCGCGGGTGCGGTGGCCGTGGGGCTGTCCATGTCGGGCGAGGGGCACGCATCGGTCCTGGGCGTGCTGCTGTGCCTGCTGGCGGCGGTCGCGTACGCGGCCGGTGTCGTCGCCCAGAAGCCGACGCTGGCCCACGCGAGCGCCCTCCAGGTGACGACGTGCGGATGCCTGGTGGGCGCGGTGGCGTGTCTGCCGTTCGCCGGGCAGCTGATCGACGAAGCGGGCCGGGCTCCGCTGCCGGCGACCCTGAACATGGTGTATCTGGGCGTGTTCCCGACCGCGCTGGCCTTCACCACCTGGGCCTACGCGCTGGCCCGTACGACGGCGGGGCGCATGGGCGCCACGACCTACGCGGTACCCGCGCTGGTGGTGCTGATGTCGTGGCTGTTCCTCGACGAGCTGCCGGGGCCGCTGACGCTGGCCGGTGGCGCGCTGTGCCTGGCGGGGGTGGCGGTGTCGCGCTCCCGGCCGCGGCGGGAGCCCGCGGCCGGGAGCGCGCACGCCGTCAGCGGGGAGCGGCCCGCGAGGCCAGGACCCTGATGGAGACCAGGGCGATCACGGCGAGGACCATGATGTAGCCGGCGACGGCCATCGAGGTGCCGGTCGCCTCCAGGAGCAGCACCATCACGAACGGCGCCAGGCCGCCGCCGCAGACGGCGGCGATCTGGTAGCCGAGCGACGCTCCGGTGTAGCGCATCTCGGCGGTGAACAGCTCGGCGAACAGCGCCGCCTGCGGGCCGTACATGACGCTGAGGAAGCAGCTGGTGACAAAGGTGCCGACGGCCAGCCAGAGCAGTGACCCGGTGTCGATGAGCAGGAACATGGGGATCGCCCAGACCAGCAGGCCGGCCGCGCCGAAGGCGTAGATCCGCAGCCGTCCGAGGCGGTCGGAGAGGGCCGCCGCGGCGGGTATCAGCACCAGCTGGGTGAGGCTGACGCAGAGCGAGACGGTGAGAACGGCACCGCGTCTCATGTCGAGTTCGCGGGTCGCGTAGTCCAGCACCCCGGTGATGATGATGTAGAAGGTGGCGGTGTTCACGGCGAAGGAGCCGCCGGCCAGGAAGACCGTGCCGAGGTGCCGGCGCAGGATCGTGGCCAGGGGCGAGCGGCTCGTCCCCACGGCCGTCGTCCGGGCGAGCGCCTCGCTCTTCCGCTGCTCGGCCAGGGCCCGTTCGGCCTCGCGGAACGCGGGTGTCTCCTCGACCTGGCTGTGGATGTACCAGGCGAGGCCGAGGACCAGGAAGCCGACGAAGAACGGCACCCGCCAGCCCCAGGAGACGAACGCCGACTCGCTGGTGGCGGCTCCGGCGACCAGGAAGACGGTGTTGGCGGTCACCACGCCGATGGGGACGCCGAGCTGGACGAGGCTGCCGTACAGGCCGCGCCTGCCCTCGGGGGCGTATTCGGTGGCCATCAGCATCGCGCCGCCCCACTGGGCGCCGACGGCGAGGCCCTGGACCACGCGCAGCAGGACGAGCAGCACGGGGGCCGCGATGCCGATCGACTCGTAGGTGGGAAGCAGCCCGATGCCCGCGGTGGCGACGCCCATCAGGGTGAGGGCGAGGACGAGCATGGGCTTGCGGCCCCGTTTGTCGCCGAGCTGGCCCGCGATGATCCCGCCGATGGGGCGGGCGAGGAAGCCGACGGCGAAGGTGGCGAAGGCGGCGAGCACACCGGCCGAGGGATTGCTCGCCGGGTAGTACAGATCGCCCAGTACGAGGGCGGCGGCGATGCCGAAGACGAAGTAGTCGTACCACTCGACGGCGGAGGCGAGCGCGGCCGCGGTCGCCACTCTGCGCCGATGGCGGGCGGTCGGTGAGGAAGGTGCTGAGGCGGGAGAGGGTGCCGTGTCCATGCGGTGCACGCTCCGGTGGATGCGGGGGATGGAGGGGGGCGGCGCCTTGATTGCGGGGACCGTACCGACCAGCTGGTATGGGGTCAACGGGTTGCGCGACCTCAGTTTTCTGCTTGTACGACACACCTCTTCCAGCCCCTGAGCAGGGCTTCCGGGCAGCACGAGCACCCCGGCCGCGTCGGTGCGGCCGGGGTGCTCGCAGGGGCCGGAGGGCCGATGCCGGGCCCGTCGCCGTGCGGGGCGGAGCGGCGCCCGCCCGGCGGACGGACGGCGCCGCTTCGCGGGCCCTCTAGAAGACCACCAGAGCGCGGCCCCCCTTGCCCGCGATCATGTTGTCGAACGCCGCCGGGATGCCCTCCAGCGCGATCCGCTCGGTGACCAGGGCGCCCAGGTCGAGCCGCCCGGCCCGGATGTGCCCGGCCAGTACCGGCAGGTCGGCGGCGGGGTCGGAGTTGCCGTAGACGCAGCCGGAGAGCGTACGTCCCCAGTGGAAGATCTCCAGGGCGTTGAAGGTCACCTGCTGGTCCTTGCCGCCGATGCCGACGACGGTGGTGCGGCCGCCCCGGCGGGTGGAGTCCCAGGCGGTACGGATGGTG
The DNA here is from genome assembly GCF_036322365.1 of Streptomyces sp. SP18CS02. NCBI lineage: Bacteria > Bacillati > Actinomycetota > Actinomycetes > Kitasatosporales > Streptomycetaceae > Streptomyces > Streptomyces sp. SP18CS02. Next base: position 115,403 of record NZ_JAQYXC010000266.1, on the reverse strand, counting down.
GCGGCCCGGCCGACGCACTCGACGGCGACGTCCGCCCCGTGCCCGCCGGTCAGCTTGCGGATCTCCCTCGCGGTGGTGTCCGAGGCGATGACGTAGTCGGTGGCGCCCGCCCGGCGGGCGAGCTCCTCCTTCTCCGGGGAGACGTCCACGGCGATGATCCGTCCGGCGCCGGCGATACGGGCCGCCTGGAGGGTGGCGAGGCCCACCCCGCCGACGCCGAACACGACGACCGACTCGCCCTCGCGGACGCGGGCGGAGTGGTGGACGGCGCCGTACCCGGTGAGGACGGCGCAGCCCAGCAGGGCGGCGTCGACGAGCGGGACGCCGTCCGGGACGGGCAGTACGCAGCGGGCGGCGACGACGGTCTCCTCGGCGAACGCGGCGACGTTCAGGCCCGGGTGGAGCTCGGTGCCGTCCGCGGTGACGGCGTGGATGTTGCCCGCGCCGGTGAGGGCGTCGGCGCAGAGCCAGACCTCGCCGAGCGAGCAGGGGTGACAGCTTCCGCACGAGGGCGCCCAGTTCAGGACGACGCCGTCGCCGGGGGCGACCCCGGTGACGCCCTCGCCGACGGAGACGACCGTGCCGGCGCCCTCGTGGCCCAGGACGGCCGGCACGGGCAGCCGCATGGTGCCGTTGGTCAGGGACAGGTCGGAGTGGCAGACGCCGGCGGCGGCGAGGCGGACCCTCACCTGTCCGGGGCCGGGCTCCGGGAGTTCGATATCGGTGATCTCCAGCGGAGACCCGATGGCGGGCAGGACTGCGGCGCGGACCACGATGGGCTTCCTTCTCGGCTCAGGACGGCTGACGGCTCGACAGTGCGGGGCGCCGGTCCCGGGACCGGCGCCGCCTGGGAACGCAAGGGCCTCGGTCCCGGGACCGCCGGCCCCTCAGAACTGAAGGGCCTTGGTCTGGAGGAACTCGGCGAGGCCGTGCGGACCGAGCTCACGGCCGACGCCCGACTGCTTGTAACCGCCGAACGGCGCGAGCGGGTTGAACCGCCCGCCGTTGATGTCGACCTGCCCGGCCTCCATCCGCCGGGCGAAGGCGACCGCCTCCGCCTCGTCGCCGGCCCAGACCGCGCCGGCGAGACCGTAGACGGTGGCGTTGGCGATCCGCAGGGCGTCGTCCTCGTCCTCGTACCGCAGGAACACGACGACCGGGCCGAAGATCTCCTCCTGGGCGATGGTCATCTCGGGTGTGACGTCGGCGAAGATCGTCGGGCTGACGTAGTAGCCCTGGTCGAGGGGGGCCTCGGCGCCGCCCACGACGATCCGCGCGCCCTCCTCGACGCCCTTCGCGATGTAACCGCGCACGCGCTCCAGCTGCTTGGCGTTGACGAGCGGCCCGATGCGCCCGCCCGGCGTGTACTTGGCGACGGCGCGCGCCGCGTGTGCCACGGCCTCGTCGTACTGGTCCCTGTGGACCAGCACCCGGGTGAGGGCGCTGCACCGCTGACCGGAGTTGGACAGGGCGTTGGCGAGGCCGACCTCGACCGCCTTGGCCAGATCGGCGGAGGGCAGGATGACGTTGGCGGACTTGCCCCCGAGCTCCAGGGCGACCCGCTTGACCGCGGCGCCCGCGATCGCGCCGATCCGCCTGCCGACGGCGGTCGAGCCGGTGAAGGACACCAGGTCCACGCCCTCGTGCTCGGCCAGGGCCTGGCCGGCGACCGGCCCGAGGCCCGTCACCAGGTTGAAGACACCCGCCGGCAGCCCGGCCTCGTCCACGGCCTCGGCGAAGAGCTGCGCCGTCAGCGGGGTGTCCTCGGCCGGCTTGAGCACGACGGTGCAGCCCGCGGCCAGCGCGGGAGCCACCTTGGCGACGATCTGGTGCAGCGGGTAGTTCCAGGGCGTGATGGCGCCCACGACACCGACCGGTTCGAGGAGGACGGTGGAGTTGCCCAGCTTCTCCTCGAAGGGGTAGGAGGCGACCAGCTCCGCGTACGAGCCGGTGACCAGGACCGGCAGTCCGGCCTGGACCTGCCGGGCGAACTGCTCGGGCGCTCCGAGCTCCTCGGTGATGGTCTCCGCGATCTCGTCCTGGCGGGCGGCCAGGACGTCGCGCAGGGCGGCGAGCCGTGCGGCACGCTCGGCGGGCGGGGTCGCGGCCCAGGCCGGGAACGCCGCGCGGGCGGCCCGTACGGCCGCGTCCACGTCCTCGGCCGTGCCGGCCGGGACATGGGCGATGACCTGTTCGTTCGCCGGGTTCACCACCGCGATGGTGCCGGCGCCGGCGGCGGGCCGCCACGCGCCGCCGATGTACATGCCGTCGTGGGCCTTCATCCGCATCTCCTTCGGCCTGTCTCGGTCGTCCGCCGCCCAAACTAGCGGCGTTAGTTTTCCAGCGCCAGAGGCGCCCCGTGGGACGTCCGACACTCCGCGCCCCGGCAGCGCTCCCGGGCGTCCCGGATCCGCCGGTAGCCCGCGCCGGGCTCCCCGGTCCTGCGCGGGCGGCTCTCACCCCGGCGGGGGCAGGACCTGGCGCAGCGCCTCCAGCGCCGCCTCGTACGCGTGGTCCGGCGGGGTCGCGTACCCGACGACCAGGCCGTCCGTGGCGGGCATGGTGGCCCGTGGGTGCCGGAACGCCGCGAGGCCGTCGAGGGCGATACCGAGCCAGGAGGCGGCCTTGACGGTGGAGCGCTCGGTCCCCGCCGGGAGACGCAGCACCGCGTGGAGGCCGGCCGCGATGCCGGTGGGGACGATGTGCGGGGCGCGTTCGGTGACCATCGCGACGAGCCGGTCGCGGCGGCGGCGGTAGCGCTGGCGCATACGGCGGACGTGGCGGTCGTAGGAACCGCGGTCGATGAAGTCGGCCAGGGTCAGCTGGTCGAGGACGCTCGCCCACGCCTCCCGCTCCCCCTTGGCGGCCAGGACCGGGTCGACCAGGTGCTCGGGCAGGACCATCCAGCCCAGCCGCAGGGCCGGGGACAGGCTCTTGCTCGCCGAACCGAGATACAGGACCCGGTCGGGCGCGAGCCCCTGGAGGGCGCCGACGGGCTGGCGGTCGTAGCGGAACTCCCCGTCGTAGTCGTCCTCCAGGACCAGACCGTCGCCGGACCGTGCCCAGTCGACGACCGCCGCCCGGCGGGCGGGGTGCAGCGGGCCGCCGGTGGGGAACTGGTGGGCAGGGGTGAGCAGCACGCCCCGCGTGGCACGGACCTGCCCCAGGCCGTCGAGGACGGCACCGTGCCCGTCGAGGGGCAGGGGGAGGGTGCGCACCGACGCCGAGGCCAGCAGGGAGCGGTGGAAGGGCAGCCCGTACGACTCCACGGCCAGCGGGCCGCGCAGCACCTTGCCGCCGTACAGCAGGCGCAGGGCGTGCGCGAAGCCCGAGCACACGACGATCTGCTCGGGGTCCGTGTGCACCCCTCGCGCACGGGCCAGATAGTCGGCCAGTGCGCGCCGCAGTTCGGGCCTGCCCCGCGGATCGCCGGGCCCGAACGCCTCGCTGGGCGCCGCGTTCAGGGCGCGGCGGGCGGAGGCGAGCCAGGCCGCGCGGGGGAAGGAGGACGCGTCCGGCCGGCCCTGTCGCAGGTTGTGGGCGGACGCGGCCACGGCCCCCGGCGACTTCTTGGGCACGCGTGCGGCCGCACGGGGCCTGGCCCGCTCGGCGACCCGGGTTCCGGATCCCTGACGGGCGGTCAGCCAGCCCTCGGCGACCAGTTCGGCGTAGGCGTCGGCGACGGTGTTGCGGGCCACGCCGAGGTCGGCGGCGAGGGAGCGGTACGGAGGCAGACGGGTGCCGGGGGCCAGCCGCCCCTCCCGTACGGCGTCGCGCAGCGCCCGGGCGAGAGCGGCCCGGCGGCTGCCGGACCCCGACAGCTCCAGATGCAGGTCGGCGCCGACGCGCTCCGCCGAATTGACCCACGATTCCGTCATGGATGTGCACCCTACAGGCGGTCCACCGCTGCCTTAGATTCATGATCATGACGAACTGCGAAGCACGGGCCGACGGCCGCGGCACCCTTCCCCGTACGGGCGGCACACAGGACGACGGGCGCAAGCGCGTCGACTTCGCCAGGACCGCTCCCAAGGCGTTCAAGGCACTGATCGGATTCGACGCCGCCGCCCGCGAGGGCCTGGATCCCGCCCTCGTCGAGCTGGTCCAGATCCGCTCCTCGCAGCTCAACGGCTGCGCCTACTGCCTGCACATGCACACCTCCGACGCCCGCAAGGCGGGCGAGAGCGAGGAGCGGCTGCACATGGTGGCCGTGTGGCGGGAGGCCGCCTCGTTCTTCACCGCCGAGGAGCGGGCCGCGCTCGACCTGACCGAGGCCGTCACCCTGGTGGCGTCGGGCGGTGTCCCGGACGACGTCTACGCCCGGGCGGCCGAGTGCTTCGAGGAGGCGGAACTGGCCCGGCTGCTGGCCCTGATCTTCGCCATCAACACCTGGAACCGCCTCGCCATCAGCACCGCCAAGGTGCCCGGGACCGATGAGCGCACATCGGTCCGCTGAGCACCTCGGCCCCTGCGCCGGTGGTTCACTCCGCGCCCGGGTGCCGCCCGGCAGCGCGCCCGCCGCTGTCGGCGCCGGCGCCGGTGGCCCGGCCGACGCCGGTGACAGCGCCCCGGGTGCTCATGGCCCGCCCGGGGGCGGCGGGACGGCCGGGAGTGGCGGGAGCGCGCCCGCCGGGCGGGCCGGGGTCCCGCCCCTGACGGGCCCCCAGGCCCGCGGCCGCCAGCAGCAGGGCGCCCAGCATCACGAACGGGGCGGCCGTCCCGGCGACCCCCGCGATCAGCCCGGCGGCGGCCGGTGCGGCGACCTGGCCGAGACGGTTGCCCGTCAGGCGCAGCGCGAGGGCGGTGGAGCGGGCGTCGGCGGGGGCCGCCCGCACGACGGTCGTCATCGACAGGGGCTGCCCCACGCCGAGGCAGAATCCCAGCCCCGCCAGCATCAGGGCGAGCGCCCACACCGGGACGGGCAGGGCGATGCCCGCGCACAGGAGCCCGGCCAGCAGGCAGGTGGTGGTGAGCAGCGCCGTACGCCCCAGGAGCCGGATCATCGGGGTCATCACCAGTCGGCAGGCGATGGTGGCGGCGGCGCGCAGGCTCAGCAGCAGGCCGATGGTGGCCGGGGCGATGGAGCGGTGCTCGCCGACGACCGGCAGGTAGGCGGTGAGGATGTCCGTCGCGGAGAGCACGGCGAGGCTGATGAAAATGCCGCCGGGGACCCCCCGGGTACGGAGGATGCGGTGGACCGGCACCTTGGCCGTCCGCTCCGCGTCCCGCGCGCCCGGATCCGCGCGGTGCTCGATGCGCCGGAGCGAGGTGAGGGCGACGGCGGCGACGCCCGCCGCGACGACCAGGGCCAACGCGCTGGTCCGGCCCATCGCTCCGTCCCCTCCGGAGACGAGCAGGCCGGCGGCGATGGGCCCGACGAGCTGGCCGAGGGAGGCGCCGATGGTGAAGTGTCCGAAGTTGCGGTCCTGTTCTGCGGGCGCGGACTGGCGGGCGACGAGCGACTGGGCGCCGATCACGAAGCAGAGGTGCCCCAGGCCCATGACCCCGCTCCAGGCCGCCATCCAGGACAGCGACCCGGCCGTGCCGCTGAGCGCGCAGCCGCCGGAGATCAGGACGACCCCGAGGGGCAGCAGGGGCGCGCACCGCCCCCGGTCGGTCCTGCGCCCGAGGGGCACGGCGGCGAACAGCGGCAGCAGTGCGTACACGCCCGCGATGACGCCGACGGCCCGCTCGTCGGCCCCCAGGGCGAGCGCCCGGTAGGAGACGGCGGGCCGCGCCATCGACACCGCCCCCTGCGCGAAGCCGAAGGCGATGACGAGGCGAAGCAGCCACGAGCGGCTCATCTCAGATGATCCCGAAGAGTATTCCGGCGCCGAGGACGACCAGCGAGGTGAGCGCGGCCCACTTCACCGTGAACTTCGTGTGGTCGCCGAACTCGACCTTGGCCATGCCGACCAGGACGTAGACGGCGGGGACGAGCGGGCTCGACATGTGGAGCGCCTGGCCGACGAGGGACGCCCGGGCGATCTCCAGCGGGGAGACGCCGTGGGCCGCGCCCGCTTCGGCGAGGACGGGCAGGACGCCGAAGTAGAAGCCGTCGTTCGACATGAAATAGGTGAGCGGCAGGCTCAGGAGGCCGGTGACGAGCGCCATGTGCGGGCCCATCCCCTCGGGGATGGCGCCGACGAGCCAGTCGGCCATGTGCTTGACCATGCCGGTGCCGGTGAGGACGCCGGTGAAGACGGCGGCTGCGAAGACCATGCCGGAGACGTTGAGGACGTTGTCGGCGTGGGCGGCGATCCGGGCCTTCTGGTCCGCCATGTGCGGGAAGTTGATCGTCAGGGCGAGGGCCGCGCCGATCAGGAAGAGCACCGGGATGGGCAGCAGCTCCATGATCATCGAGGTGAGCAGGGCCACGGTGAGGGCGGCGTTGAACCAGTAGAGCCGGGGGCGCAGGGTGGGGCGGTCCGGGTCGAGCCCCTGGAAGCCCTCGCCCTCGGGAGCGGCGTCGCCGCCCCGGTCGCCCGCGCCGGCCGGGAGAGCCGCGCCGGTACCGGCGCCGCCGGTGGCCTCATGGCCGTGCTCCGCACCGCCCGGTCCGGCCGTGACCAGCACCGTCTCGGTCTGCGGCTCCAGGGCCTCGTCCAGCGTGAGATAGCCGATGCGCCTGCGCTCGCGGCGTCCGAGGACATAGGCGAGGGCGAAGACGAAGAGCAGCCCGGTGCCGAGCGCCGGGATCATCGGCACGAAGATGTCCCCGGCGTCCAGCTTGAGGGCGGTGGCGGCGCGCGCCGTCGGGCCGCCCCAGGGCAGGGTGTTCATGACGCCGTTCGCGGTGGCGGCGACACCGGTCATCACGACCAGGCTCATCTTCAGGCGCTTGTAGAGCGGATACATCGCCGAGACGGTGATCATGAAGGTGGTCGAGCCGTCGCCGTCGAGCGACACGATCGCCGCGAGCAGCGCCGTACCGACGACGACCCGCATCGGGTCCGCCTTGCAGAAGCGCAGGATGCCCCGGACGATCGGGTCGAACAGGCCCACGTCGATCATCACGCCGAAGTAGACGATGGCGAACATCAGCATCGCGGCGGTGGGCGCGAGATTGCCGACGCCTTCGAGGACGTAGTCGCCGAGCTTCGCGCCCTGCCCGACGATGACGCAGAACAGCGCGGGGATGAGGACGAGCGCCGCGATCGGCGACATCTTCTTCATCATGATCAGAACCAGGAAGGTCGCGATCATGACGAATCCGAGGATTGTCAGCATGGAGGACACCTAACGTTCACCCTTGAACTCCACCGGGGGGCGGCGGTCCGGATGACGTTAGGTGCCTCATTCAGCCGTTAACAAGATGTTGACGCGTGAGCAATACGAGCAAAACCCCAGCTCAGAAGCGTGTCACCGGGCCGGGGCGACCTCGACGGGGAAGCCGTTGAGCACGGCGGTCCCCGACAGGGGGTCCAGCCGGGACCCGTCGAGCAGCTGGTTGACGTTCACTCCGGGCCGGGCGGCCGCGACCGTCAGCCGGGTGCCCGGCCGGTCGTGTCCCCAGCCGTGCGGGAGGCTCACCACTCCCCTGCGCACGGCGTCGGTGATCTCCACGGCCACTTCCAGTTCCCCGCCGTCGGCCTTGATACGGGCGGGAGCGCCGTCGTCGAGACCGAGCCGCGCGGCGTCGTCGGGGTGGACCTGGAGCGTGCAGGTGTTGGTCCCCCCGTTGAGGGCGGGGATGTTGTGCAGCCAGCTGTTGTTGGAGCGCAGATGGCGGCGGCCGACCAGTACGAGGGAGGGCGCCGGTTCCTGGAGGGCACGCGCCAGTCGGGGGAGGTCGTCGGCGATGGGCCCGGGCATGAGCTCGACGCGTCCGCTGCGGGTCTTGAGGAGCTGGGGGATGCGGGGCCGCAGCGGGCCGAGATCGATGCCGTGGGGCTGTTCGAGCAGACGGTCGAGGGTGAGCCCGTAGGGGCCGAGGCGGAGCATGAGGTCGAGCCGTCGTTCGGGACCACTGCGGCCGGTGAGGCGGGCCGCGTACTCCTCGGGGTCCTGGCCGTGGGCCGGTGAGTGGGGCTCGGTGACCGCCTTGGCGAGGGTGCGGCCCACGGCCAGGGCGTCGACGGCCTCCGGGTCGGCGCCGTGCATGCCGCTGACGGCCAGGATCAGCCGGGCGTGGATCTCGCACTCGTCCATCCGCCCTTCCTCCAGGGGGACGGCGGCGCGGGTGTAGCGGACCTGGTTGCGGACGGCGAATCCGTTGAACGCGAAGTCGAAGTGGGCGCTCTGGGCGGGCGGCGGCGGGGGCAGGACGACATCGGCGTGGCGGGAGGTCTCGTTGAGGTACGGGTCGACGCTCACCATGAAGTCGAGTCCGTCGGCGAGCGCGCGGTCGAGCCGGTCGCCGTCGGGGGCGGAGAGGACCGGGTTGGCGGCGATGGAGATGAGGGCCCGGATGCGCCCCTCGCCCGGTACGGCGATCTCCTCGGCGAGTGCCGCGATGGGCAGTTCGCCCTTCGCCTCGGGGTGGCCCGAGACGCGGCTCGTCCAGCGGCCGAGCGCGAAGCCCTTGCCCGGGCCCGCCGGGCGGGGCGCGGGCAGGGTGGCGGCGAGCGGGAACAGGGCGCCGCCGGGCCGGTCGAGGTTGCCGGTGAGGATGTTGAGGACGTCGACGAGCCAGTTGGTGAGGGTGCCGTACTCGACGGTGCTGCCGCCGACGCGTCCGTATACGGCGGCGGCGGGCGCGGCCGCCAGCTCGCGGGCGATGGCACGGATGGTGGCGGCGTCCACGTCGCACGCGCCGGCGACCGCCTCGGGCGTGAACCGCGCCACGGCCGCCTCGACCTCCGCCAGGCCCTCGACATGGTCCGCGAGGGCGCCGGGGTCGGCGAGGCCCTCCGCGAAGAGCACCTGGGCGAGGGCGGCGAGCAGCAGCGCGTCCGCCCCCGGCCGGATGGCGACGTACCGGTCGGCGAGACGCGCGGTACGGGTGCGCCGAGGGTCGATCACGGTGAGGGTTCCGCCGCGTTTGCGCAGCGCCTTGAGCTTGCCGGGGAAGTCGGGGGCGGTGCAGAGACTTCCGTTGGACTCCAGGGGGTTGGCGCCGATCATCAGCAGATGGCCGGTGTGGTCCAGGTCGGGCACGGGTATCGCGAACGGGTCGCCGAAGAGCAGCCCGCTGGAGACGTGCTTGGGCATCTGGTCGAGCGTGGAGGCGGTGAACAGGTTGCGGGTGCGCAGGGCGCCGAGCAGCAGGGGCGGGTAGAGGGCGCCCGCCATGGTGTGGACGTTGGGGTTGCCGAGGATCACCCCCACCGCGTTGGGCCCGTGTTCCGCGAGAAGGGGCGGCAGTCCCCGGGCGATGGTGTCGAACGCCTCGTCCCAGCCGGCCTCCTGGAGCACGCCGTTCTTGCGTATCAGTGGGTTGCGCAGCCGGTCGGGGTCGGCGTCGAGCTCGCCGAAGGAAGCGCCCTTGGGGCAGATGAACCCCTGGCTGAAGACGTCGTCCCGGTCGCCGCGGGCACCGGTGACCCGCGTGCCTTCGACGGTGAGGGTCAGTCCGCAGGTCGCTTCACAGAGCGGGCAGATACGCAGGGCAGTGGGCATGGGGGCCTCCCCGAGGCGGCGGCAGCGATGGCGCACGGGCAGGACCGAGCATACCGACCGGTACGGACGGCGGCGATGCCTCAGCCCAGGACGGGCGCGAGATAGGCGTGGAGCAGCCGGCGCGTCTCGGCGATGAGCCCCGGATCGCCTGCCGGGCTGGTCCGGAAGGCGAGTTGGAGCAGGGCGTCGGTGGCCTCGACACCGACGAGGACCTTGCGCCGCAGCGTGGAGTCGGCGGTACGGCCGAGGTGGGTGGCGAGCAACTCGCAGAGCCGGTCGGCGACGAGGTGGTTGGGGTCCCGGTCGGGCACTGGGGCCTCGTCGGGCGCGGGGGCCTCGGCGGTGGCGGAGGGCTCGTCGGGGGCGGGGGGCTCCGGGGAGGCGGAGGGCCCCTCGGGGACAGGGGCGGAGGCGGGTGCGGGGATGGAGACCGCTGCGGGGGTGGACGTCTCGGCGGGCGGGGGCACGGGACCGGGCACGCCGAAGTCGACGAGCGCGAAGCCGGGGACGGTGCGCTTCATGGCGATGTACTCGTCGAGCACGGCGTCGATGGCGCCGTACGCGTCGATGCCGGGGAGCGCCGCGAGGCGGGCGCCGATGCGCTCGGCGTAGCTGTCGAGGTTGCGGTGGGCGAGGGCGGCGGCCATGGCGCGCTTGTTGGAGAAGAAGCGGTAGACCGAGCCGATCGGGACTCCGGCGCGCTCGGCCACGGCGCGGGTGCTCAGGTCCTCGTAGCCGGTCTCCTCCAGGAGCTCGGCGCAGGCGTCGAGGATCCGGGCCAGGCGCTCGGCGCTGCGCTGCTGGACGGGCGTACGGCGGAGCGAGAGGGGCTGAGGCACGCCTTCCATCATGCCCTTCCGCGTGCGGTCCCGGTCGCGGCTGGCGGGTTCACGCCGCGCCGGGCGGACCCGGGGGCTGGGCACCGGCACGATTAAGTCGTGGGCGATCGCAGTCCCCGGCGGCCTCGTGCCCCTCCAGGTCGCCGTCGTCACCGGGCACGTCATCGGTGTGGCGCACGAGAGTAGAGCGATGCTCATCTCTTGGAACCCCCCGCGCACGGGAATCGTCCAAGCCGCGCACCGCCCCCTCCTCCACTCCGGCCCTTCGCCGCCTCGACGCCTCGGCCCCCGACCGGATCGGGCTGGACCGGGCCGCTCGGGCCGATCCCCCCGCTCACCCGTTGACGTGGGCGGCCCGGAATCCTACGGTCTTACATAGGATTCCGTGAGCGGGTTGAAGCGGCAGGAGCGGGCGATGACCATGGGCAGCACCGAGCAGGCGAGGAAGACGGCCGCAGGGCTGGAGTACTCCTCCGGTTTCGGCAACGAGCACAGTTCCGAGGCGGTGCCCGGCGCTCTTCCCCTCGGGCGGAACTCGCCCCAGCGCGCCCCCCTCGGGCTGTACGCGGAGCAGCTGAGCGGTTCCGCGTTCACCGAGCCGCGCGCGGGCAACCGCCGCTCGTGGCTCTACCGCATCCGCCCGTCGGCCGCGCACCCGCCGTTCACGCGCACCGGCAACGGCGGCCTGCGCGGCGCGCCCTTCACCGAGACCGTGCCCGATCCGAACCGGCTGCGCTGGAACCCGCTCCCGGAGCCCGCTCCCGGCACCGACTGGCTGGCCGGCCTGTGGACGCTGGGCGGCAACGGTGACGCCACCCAGCGCAACGGCATGGCCGTGCACCTCTACCACGCCAACGCCTCCATGGACCGGGTGTTCAGCGACGCCGACGGCGAGCTGCTGATCGTCCCCGAGCGCGGCGGCCTGCTGCTCCGCACCGAGCTGGGGCTGCTCGCCGCCGGCCCCGGCGAGGTGGCACTCGTCCCGCGCGGCGCGCGCTTCCGCGTCGAGCTGCTCGACGAGACCGCCCGGGGCTACGTCTGCGAGAACTACGGCCTCCCGTTCCAGCTCCCCGACCTCGGCCCGATCGGCGCCAACGGCCTGGCCAACGCCAGGGACTTCCGCGCGCCGACAGCCGCCTACGAGGATGTGGAAGGACCGGTGGAGGTGGTCAACAAGTACTGCGGCAACCTGTGGACCGCGACGTACGACCACTCCCCGCTCGATGTGGTCGCCTGGCACGGCAACCATGTCCCGTACGTCTACGACCTGCACACCTTCAACGTCATCGGCAGCATCAGCTACGACCACCCCGATCCGTCGATCTTCACCGTGCTCACGTCGCCGTCCGACACCCCCGGCCTCGCGGGCGTCGACTTCGTGGTGTTCGCGCCGCGCTGGCTGGTCGGCGAGGACACCTTCCGCCCGCCGTACTTCCACCGCAACGTGATGAGCGAGTACATGGGTCTGATCAAGGGCGCCTACGACGCCAAGACCGCCGGGGAGGGGGGTTTCGTCCCGGGCGGCGGCTCGCTGCACAACATGATGTCGGCGCACGGGCCGGACCGGGAGACGTTCGACCGGGCGAGCGCCGCCGAGCTGAAGCCGCAGAAGATCGACGACGGACTCGCGTTCATGTTCGAGACCCGCTGGCCGGTGACGGCCACGGCCCAGGCCGCGAACGCGGACCATCTCCAGCAGGGCTACGACGACGTGTGGCAGGGTCTTGAGCGCCACTTCCGGTCGTAGTGTCGTAAGTACGGAGTAACCGTGACCGCCTTCGCCCCCGACTCGCTGGTCCTGAACCGCAAGCTGCCGCTCTGGTACCAGGTCTCGCAGTCGCTGCGCGCCTCGATACTGGGCCGCGCACCGGACGCGTCCCTGCGCCTGCCCACCGAGGAACAGCTCGCCACGCACTACGGCGTGAGCGTCCTGACCATGCGGCAGGCGCTCAAGGAGCTGGAGGCGGAGGGCCTGATCAGCCGGCACCGGCGGCGCGGCACGTTCATCGAGCCGGGCGCCCGGCGCAGCGCTCCGCGACGGCTGCTGGGCTCGATCGACGCGATCGTGGCCCAGCAGTCGGGTGAGCGGACGACGATCCTGGGGCACGGCGCGACGAAGGTGCCCGGCGAGCTCGTCGAGCACTTCCCGGACGTGGCGGAGGTCGTCACGTACAGGCGGCTGCGCTGCGACGGGGAGAGCGGCGAGCCGACCAACTGGGCGGAGAACGCCGTACGCGCCGACGTGGCCGCCGGGATCGACCTCGCCGATCTGGAGCGGTGGCCGATGACGAAGGTGCTGCGGGACGCCGTCGGAGTGCGGATCAGCCGGATCACCGACACGGTCGAGGCCCGGCTCGCCGACCCGGTCACGGCCGAGCTGCTCCAGGTTCCGCTGCTGTCGCCGATCCTGCACTACACGGGTGTCACGTACGGCGAGGACGGCCGGGTCGTGGACGTGGCCCGGATCCGCTACCGGGGCGACCGGTTCTCGTTCACGGTGACGGTCGAGGCGCACTGAACCCCGGAGCCCCGGCTCCCGGGCCCCCCGCGCGGATCGCGCCGGCCACGCGCGCGACGGGCCGGACACCCCTCGGGGCCTTTCTTCCGTATCGTGCCGGCCCGCTCCGGAAGAGGCCCTAGCATGCACGGCGTGAACGAGGACGTACCGCTGCTCGACGACCTTCTGCCGTGGTCCGTGGCGCCGCTGCGGCTGGGGCGGGCCTGGGTGGTCGCCCCGGACGAGCGGACTCTGAGGGCCCGCTGGGACACGCTGGTGCGGGCCGACGGCGACGAGCGGGAGGCGCTGTTCCGCCCCACCCGCGCGCGCACCCCGCGCAGTGCGGTCGCGGCGCTGCCCGGGCAGCGCACCGGGACGGGCCGGTTCGCGCGTGAGGACGGGGCGTGCCCGCGGCCGGTGCGGCTGGCGCACGGACCCTTCGACGAGCAGTGGCTGCTCCCGGACCACCGGCTGATCGACGTGGCCCGGCCCGAACTCTGGCGGGTGGCGGACGGCCGGCAGCTGTTCGCCGTCGAGCAGGGGTACGTGCCCCGGGCGCCCGGCCCCGCGCTGCTGGTGACGGCCGCGCTGCCGGACGGCCGTTCCCCGGCCGGGCGGCCGGGCCGCATCCGCCCGCTGTACCGGCGCCCCGGCGGCCGGGAACCGAACGTCGCGCCGGGGCTGCTCGCCCTGCTGCGCAAGCGGTACGGCCACGAGGTCGCCGCCGGCGACCTGCTGGCCTGGGCGCTGGCCGCGGCCCGGCCCTCCCCCGCCGGGTGCCGGGTGCCGCTGCCCGCCGACCCGGGCGTATGGGCCGGCGGTGTGGCGCTGGGGCGGCGGATGGCGGGTGTCCAGCTGCGCGGCGGCCAGGGCGGGGAGCGCCCCCGGCTGCCCGGTGGCCGCCGCCCCTATGTCCGCGCGGCGCTCCCGGCGCGCCCCGGCCCGTTCTCCTACGATCCCGGCGAGGAGACCCTGCACATCGGCGCGGGCCGTATCGCGCCGGTCCCGGCCGGGGCCTGGGAGTACCACGTGGGCGGTGTGCGGGTGCTGGAGCTCTGGTTCGAGCGCCGTACGGCCGCCGCCGAGCCGGGGACCCTGGAGGCGATCGGGCCCACGGACTGGCCCCAGGAGTGGACGTCCGAACTGCTCGAACTGATCACCGTCCTCGCCCTGCTCGCCGAACTCGACCGGGAGCGACCAGAGTTGACGGGCGTCCCCCTCGTCGGCCGGGCGGAGCTGGGGGAGGCCGGCGTGCTCCCCGTACCCGGCGCGGCCCGGCGCCCCGCCTCCGTGCTCGACCACCCCGAGGAGGGGCCGGAGGGCCAGTTCGCGCTGCTGTGAGCGGGCCCGGGGCAGACAGACGGCGGTCCGGCCCGGCACGGCACGGTCCGGCACGTGAGGGTGGGACTTCAGGGCTGCGCGGGTGCGAACGAGTTGATCACCCGGTACAGCGTGAGTTCGAAGATCTCGTCCGCGTCGACCGGCTCGGTCCCCTCGGCGAGCGCCGCGGCGAGGTGCGGATACGCGCCGCCGGCCACCTCGCGCGCCAGATACGCGCCCCGCACCGCCTGTTCCTGCTCCGGCGACCAGGGCAGTGAGCGGCTGCGCTCGGCGATGGCCAGCTCGTTGGCGACGGTGCTCATGACCGTGGCGTTGACCATCGCGATCAGTTCCATCTTGGTGCGCGCGGGAACGTTGAGCCCTTCCAGACAGCCCAGACAGAACTCCAGGTAGCGCAGGGCATTGGGGCTGAAGCCGTACAGCGTCGACATCACCCGGGTGAGCCAGGGATGGCGGTGGACGAGGGCCCGGGTCTGCCGGCCCAGCCCCATCATGTCCGCGCGCCAGTCACCGCTCGGCGCGTCGGGCAGCTCGTACTCACCGCTGGCGGCATCGACCATCAGCTCGTACAGATCCTCCTTGCGCGGCACGTAGTTGTAGAGCGACATGGTGCCGCATCCCAGCTCGGCCGCCACGCGGCGCATGGACAGCGCGTCGATCCCGTCGACGTCCGCGATGCGCACGGCCGCCGCCGCGATGTCGGACCGGCTGTACGCCGGCTTGGGGCCGCGCCCCGCGCGCTCGGGTCGCGCCCAGATCACTGCCGGTTCGGCCGCTCGGCCCACCATCGGTCATCACCTCCCCATCATCCTAGTTACGTACACCGTACGTAATGCGCTATGGTCACCGCATGACAACTACGTACGCTGTACTTAGTGAAGGTCTGGAGAAGCGGTTCGGCGAGGTGCGGGCGCTGAGGGGGCTGGACCTCGCGGTCGCCGCCGGGACGGTGTGCGGGATCCTGGGGCCGAACGGCGCCGGCAAGACGACGGCCGTCCGGGTGCTCACGACCCTCGCCGCCCCGGACGGCGGCAGTGCCCGGGTCGCCGGTCACGACGTCGTGCGCGACCCGGCCGCCGTGCGCCGCCGCATCGCCGTCACCGGCCAGTACGCCTCCGTCGACGGCGACCTGACCGGGGCCGAGAACCTGCGCCTGTTCGCGAAGCTGCTGCGCTCCCCGCTCGCCCGCGCCGATGAACTGCTGGAGCGCTTCGGTCTCACCGGGGCGGCGGACCGTCCCGCCCGCACCTACTCCGGCGGGATGCGGCGGCGCCTCGATCTCGCGTCCAGCCTCATCGCCCGTCCCGAGGTGCTGTTCCTGGACGAGCCGACCACCGGCCTCGACCCGCACAGCCGGGGCACCATCTGGGACGCGGTGCGCGAGCTGGCCGACGAGGGCACGACGGTGCTGCTGACCACGCAGTACCTGGAGGAGGCGGATCGCCTCGCCGACGACATCGTGCTGATCGACGAGGGCCGGGCGGCCCATCGCGGCACACCGGCCGAACTCAAGGCCCTGGTGGGCGGTTACACGCAGGTCGTGGTGGCCGACCCGTCGGGTCTGCACGCCGCCGCGGTCGTACTCGACCGGCTCACCGGCTCCGAACCGGTCCTGGACTCCGAGCGGAACACCGTCGGAGCCGTCACGACGGACCCGACGCTCACGCTGCCCCGGATCGTGCGCGAGCTGGACGCGGCCGGGGTGCCCCTCATCGACGCCGGCCTGCGAGCGCCCACCCTCGACGAGGTCTTCCTCCGCCTCACCCGCGGGGAGATCCCCGTATGAGCGCCGTACTCCACGACGGGACCGCGGTGCTCGGCCGTCACCTCCGGCGCGTCCGGCACGCTCCGGCGATCGTCGTGATGACGCAGACCATGCCGATCGTGTTCCTGCTGTTCTTCGGCTACGTCTTCGGCAGCGCGCTCGCGATGCCGGGCACCGAGTACCGCGCCTACCTGGTGCCGGGGCTGCTCGTGGCCACCGCGGCGAACGGCATCATGACGGGCATGTTCACGGCCGCCCAGGACTCCCACCGGGGCGTGATGGACCGCTTCCGCACGATGCCGATGAGCCGCGCGGCCGTGCCGCTGGGCCAGGCGGCGGCCGACCTGCTGACGAGCGCCGTCGGCATGGTGCCGCTGATGCT
Organism: Streptomyces sp. SP18CS02; assembly: GCF_036322365.1. Lineage (NCBI taxonomy): Bacteria > Bacillati > Actinomycetota > Actinomycetes > Kitasatosporales > Streptomycetaceae > Streptomyces > Streptomyces sp. SP18CS02. Next base: position 99,018 of record NZ_JAQYXC010000266.1, on the reverse strand, counting down.
GGTCGGGCTCGCGATGGGCTGGCGGATCGAGGGCGGCGCCCTGCGGGCCGTGGGGGCGTTCGGGCTGTTGCTGCTGTTCCGTGCCGCGACGACCTGGGTCGGGATCCTGCTGGGGCTCGTCTCGCGGAGCGAGGAGGCGGCGGGCCAGCTGGGCAGCGCCACGTTCATACTGCCGCTGCTGTCCAACGCGTACATCCCGACCGACGGCATGCCGGGCTGGCTGCGCACGACCGCCGAGTGGAACCCGATCTCGGCGGTGACGACGGCGGTACGCCACCTGTTCGGCAACGCCCCCGTGCCGGCCGACGCCGCCTGGCCGGTGGCCCACCCGGTCGCGGGCGCCCTCGTCTGGTCGCTGGTGCTGCTCGCCGTGTCCGCGCCGCTCGCGGTCCGTCGGTACGCGGCCACCGGCCGCTGACCGCGGTCCGCCCGGGGCCCGGCTTCCGGGCCGATCCCGGCGGACCGCGTGACAAGGATGGCCCGTACACGATAGGTACGGCTGTCATGAGCATTCAGCAGCCACCGCCGCTCGAAGGCGTGACGGTCGTCGCCGTCGAGCAGGCCGTCTCCGCGCCCTTCGCCACCCGTCAGCTCGCGGATCTCGGGGCCCGCGTCATCAAGGTCGAGCGGCCGGACGGCGGGGACTTCGCGCGCGGCTACGACACGGCGGCGGGCGGCCTCGCCTCGCACTTCGTCTGGTGCAACCGCGGCAAGGAGTCCGTCGCCGTCGACCTCAAGGACCCCCGGGGCCTCGAGGTCGTCCGCCGGCTGGTGGCGGGCGCGGACGTGTTCGTGCAGAACCTCGCCCAGGGAGCGGCGGCCCGGCTGGGCCTCGACGCGGCCACGCTGTGCGCCGGGGACCCGCGGCTGATCGCCGTGGACATCTCCGGTTACGGCGCGGGCGGGCCGTACGCGCACAAGCGGGCGTACGACATGCTCGTGCAGTGCGAGGCCGGCCTGGTGTCGGTGACCGGTACGCCGGAACAGCCGGTCAAGGCGGGGATCCCGGCGGCCGACATCGCCGCCGCCATGTACGCCTTCTCGGGCGTACTGGCGGCACTGCTGCGCCGGGCGACGACGGGTCTGGGCGGGCCCGTGGAGATCTCCATGCTGGAGGCCCTCACCGAGTGGATGGGACACCCCCTGCACCACGGGATGCACGGGGGCGAGGCTCCGGCGCGTACCGGGGTCGCCCATGCGGTCATCGCTCCGTACGACGCCTTCTCCACGGCCGACGACGGACTGGTGCTGCTGTCGGTGCAGAACGACCGTGAGTGGCGCAGGCTCGCCGAGCAGGTGCTGGGCCGGCCCGAGCTGGGCGTCGACCCGGCGTACGCCACCAACACGGCGCGCGTGGCGCACCGCGAGCAGACCGACGCGGTGGTGGCCGAGGCGCTGGCCTCGATGGGGACGGCGGAGGCGATCGGGCTGCTGGACACGGCGGGCATCGCCTGCGCCCGGCTCAACTCGGTGGCGGACGTGGCGGCGCACCCGCAGCTGGCGGCGCGGGGGCGTTGGCGGGAAGTGGACACGCCGGTCGGCCCGTTGCGGGCGATGCTGCCGCCGATCACCCTGCCGGACGGCCCGGAGGCGAGGATGGGTGCGGTACCGGCGCTCGGGGAGCACACGGACGCGGTGCTGGAGGAGCTGGGAGTGGACGCGGGCGAACGGTCGGTGCTCCGCCGCGACGGCGTGGTGGCCTGAGAGGGCCGGGGTCTGCCACGGGGGCGAGGACCGGGGGTCCGGCCGGGCGTACCCACGGCTCCGATCCGCGGGGCGCGGGGCGGTCCGGGACGTCCCCGCGAGGCACCGGACGCCGGTGGTGCGTCGCTGCCGGGAAACGGGGCCCCGGGCCGGCGGGCGGCCCGGCGCGCGGCGGCAGGGCCCTCGGCGGGCCCGGGCGGAACAGCGCGGGCCGCCGGAACGGAGGCCGACCGGTCGGCGGGCCGTGAGCGGGGCGGGTGCGCGTGACACGGCACGCGAGCCCGTCAGGACCGGTCGGAACCCCGCGGATCTCCGGGTTCGCTCAGCCGTGGTTGCCGAAGAGCGAGCGGCGCAGCCTGCGCAGCGGTGCGAAGAGCGAGACGCGCGCGCTCTTGCTGGTGCGGGTGTGGGCGACATCACGTGTCGTCAGTTCGCGCATCAGCGACGTCGCCTCGGCCGTCTCGCGCTGCGGAAGGGCGGGACCGCCCAGCACCGCGAGATGGCGGTCGAGTCGCGAGCTGGTCGCGCTGCTCCCGCAAGTGATCGCAGGCACACGTGCCCTGCTACGCACAGTTATCTGTTCCATGTCACTCCCCACCCGTACAAGGGCACCCGGCCCGGGCCACGTTAACCCTATCGTCCCCGCATCTCACACGTGTATCCCGGTGACGGGATTCACCACACACATACGAGGGTTGGCGATTACTCTCCGAATCTGACCGATTCCAGGGTGAGTTGGACAGCCTTAGGTCTGCTGGTGAGGGGATGGTGTCCAAGGGGGCGGCATGCAGGCCGGGTTGAGCTAACTTGGAGTGATTTACGCCGTAGCGCGACGCCCCACCGCGAAGGGGGATGCCCCATGAGTGCACCGCCGGGCGACGGACGGATCGTGGCAGGGCGTTACCGACTGCTCGGTCCGCTCGGTGAGGGCGGCATGGGCGTCGTGTGGCGCGCCCGGGACGAGGTGCTGGCCCGCGAGGTCGCCGTCAAGGAGATCCGGGCCCCCTCCGGGCTCACCGCGGCGGAGCGGCAGCGGCTGTACACGCGGCTGGAGCGGGAGGCCTGGGCCGCCGCGCGGATCCCGCACCGCAACGCGGTCACCGTCCACGACGTGGCGGCCGAGGACGGTCGGCCGTGGATCGTGATGGAGCTGGTACGCGGGCTGGCGCTCTCCGAGACGCTCGACTCGGAGGGTCCGATGCCGCCCCGGCGGGCCGGGCACATCGGGGCGGAGGTCCTGGCGGCGCTGCGGGCCGGGCACGCGGCCGGGGTGCTGCACCGGGACGTGAAGCCGGGCAACGTGCTGCTGGCCAACGACGGCCGGGTGGTACTGACGGACTTCGGCATCGCGCGGGTGGCGGGGGCGTCCGGCCCGACCGTGCCGGGCGGGCTGACCGGCTCGCCCGAATTCGCGGCTCCGGAAACGGCGTTGGGCCGTCCCCCGGGCCCGGAGGCGGATCTGTGGTCGCTGGGCGTACTGCTGTACGCGGCGGTGGAGGGGAGGTCACCGTTCCGCCGGAGCACCCCGTTGAGCACCTTGCGCGCCGTGGTCGACGAGGAGCCGCCCTCGCCGCGCCGGGCGGGCGAACTGGCCCCGGTGATCGAGGGACTGCTGCGCAAGGACCCGGCCGAGCGGCTGTCGGCCGAGGAGGCCGAGGGACGACTGCGGGCCGTGGGAACGGGCGGCGGTGCCCGGACGGCCCCGGTCAGGGCCGCCGGCGGCGCCCGTACGGCCCCGACGGCGGAGGGCCCGGCGGGCGGCGCGTACGGGGGTCGACGCGCCGCCGCGCCGTCCCCCGCTCCGGGCGGGAGGTCCGCGTCCGGCCACGCGCGACGGGCGGCCGTCGCCCTGGCGGCGGGCGTCGCCGCGCTGCTGCCGGCGGTCGGCGGACTGGCGTACGCGCTGCTGCGGGACGGCGGCGCCGACGGCGGAAGGGGCAGCGGGGGCGGTTCGTCGGGCTCGCCGGCCGCCCCGTCGTGGGTGCGGGTGCGCGTCGAGGCCGTGCGGGACGGATACCGCGGCATCTGCCCGCCGCCCGCGGAACGGGCTCCCGCGTTCGGCGCGACGGTGACGGTGGGGCGCCCGCCCGCCACGGTGGCCTACCGGTGGGTCACGGAGAGCGGAGGGGACGGGGACGGGGAAGCGGCCTGGCGGACCGTGGTGTTCGGCCCGGACGACACCGGGGGGAAGCGGATCGGGCACACGCCGCCGGCCCGTTACGGCGGCGGGACGCACGACGACCGGGTCCGGGTGGAGGTCCGGAGCCCGGTCGAGGCGCGTTCCGACTGGATCGGCTTCTCGGTCACCTGCGAGGAGGAGACCCCCGCGGACGGGGGCTCGTCACCGGCCGGTTCCGCGTCGCCCCGGCCGTGACGCTCAGGCGGCGGACCTGAACGCGGGGAGGTAGCCGCCGGACTGTCCGGAGGCCGTCGGGTGGTACGACTCGCCGATGTTGAGCCAGTTCACGCTGTGCAGCCAGGCGGAACCCGAGCAGATCTCGTGACCGGCGAAGGCCGGCGCGACGTCCGCGAAGGTGTAGCCGTGGTCGGCGGCGCGCTTGGCGGTCGCCGTGTTGAGGTAGTCGGAGGCGTCGTTGATGGCGCGGCGTTCGTTCTCGCTCAGGCCGCCGACGCAGGTCCCGCTGAGCTTGTAGAAGCGGGGGTAGCCGAGGACCACGACGCGCGCGGAAGGGGCCTTGGCCCTGATCGCCGAGTACACCGAGTCCAGTCGGCCGGGCAGGGTGGTGGCGACGAAGTCGCGGGCCTGGTTGATACGGGCGAGGCAGTTGGCCTCGGACTCCAGCACACAGGTGGTCATGACGTCGGCAAACCCGGCGTCGTTGCCGCCGATCGTGATGGAGACGAGGTCGGTGGCGGAGCCGAGGGGCCCGAGCTGACTGGCCGTGACATCACCTGTGCGAGCGCCGGAGCAAGCGGTGAAGGCGAACGACGAGGGCGAGTTGGCGGTGGCCCAGAGGCGGGGGTAGGCACGGGTGCTGCGCTTGCAGTCGCCGCTCGCGCTGTCGTAGCTGCCGGCCCCGACGCCCGAGGAGTACGAGTCGCCGAGAGCTACGTAGTCGACTGCTGCGGCCGAGGGGGCGGCCTGCGCCGCACCCGCGCCGGTGAGGGCGAGAACGGCACCGAGAAGAAGCGAGGTGGAGAATGCCGCGGCTCGGGACAGTTTCATGGAACCTCCCTTTAGCAGGATCTCTGCTTCCCATTTGGTAGCAGCTTGCAGTGTCCATGCCAATAAGCGGGAAGCGGTACTTGACGGTCCGTCGACCGCAGGACCAGCATGGACGCCCGACATCCGGCGCTATGGGCGTCAAGTCACCCTGACCGCAGGCGGATCGGCGTGAACCGGGACCGTGCATGTGCGCCCGCGCTCGCGGGGAGCGACGGTGGCGCTCGCCACCGCCGGTGCCGCCCCTGGCGTCGGCCGGGTGCGACGCGCCGCCGCGCGCCCCGCCCGGCCCCCTGCTTCCCGTCGCTCGCCCGGCCTTCGGTCCCGCCACCGCCCCTCGACCGCGCGGAGGCTGCCGCCGTCGGCGACTTCGCGCCGCCGGTGACCCGCCACACCCTCACCGGCCCGACGCCCCATGTCGTCAGGTCCCCACGCCCCATGTCTCCATGCCGCACCCCCGATACCCCCCGATGGCCCTCACCAAGGGGTACGCCGTGGTCCGCCGCACCCGCCGTACCTGCGCCGTCGTGGCCGGGGCCGGTGGGCAGCGGCACCGTCAAAACACCGTGCGGGGAACGCGCGAGTGCCGGATCATGGGGCGCATGTCTGCCAACCCTCAGGACGCCCTGCCGATCCGGCTCACCGTCGACGACAGCGATTCTCCTTCCGATGTCGTCGACGCGCTGTTCCTCGGGCGCTTCGCGACGGGCGAGCAGCCGTACTCGCACAGCTCCACCATCGACCGCGTCAAGCCCGGTGCGACACTGCTGCCGCCGGGCGCCTCGGTGCTGCGCGCAGCCCGCGACGACGACCGCAGCGCCACCCTCGCCGAGGGTGACGGCTGGACGCTGCTGGTCTCCCGCTGGAACCGGGGCGCGGACGTGACGGTCACCGCGGTCGACTCCGGGCTCGCCGAGACGATCCTGAAGCAGGCCACGGACGGCGCCCAGGACGAGCCGGAGCCGCAGCCGGAGAACGTGACCATGGGCTTCTGGTACGTGTCGCCGCGCCGGGGTCCGCACCGCACCACCCGGCAGATCGCCGCCGGCACGTGGGACGAGGTGCGGCCCAACTACACGGCCCCGGTGGCCGAGGCGATGGGCCGTCTGATGAAGGTGACGCCGGACGACATCGCGGGCCGTCTGCTGCTCCTGCACGGCCCGCCGGGCACTGGCAAGACGTCCGCGCTGCGCACCCTGGCCCGCTCGTGGCGGGACTGGTGCCAGGTGGACTGCGTGCTGGACCCCGAGCGGCTGTTCAACGACGTCGGCTACCTGATGGACATCGCGATCGGCGAGGACGAGGGCACCGCGAAGGGCCGCTGGCGGCTGCTCCTGCTGGAGGACTGCGACGAGCTGATCCGCGGCGAGGCCAAGCACACGGCGGGCCAGGCCCTGTCCCGGCTGCTGAACCTGACGGACGGTCTGCTGGGGCAGGGCCGCAACGTCCTGGTGGGCGTCACCACCAACGAGGACCTGGAACGGCTGCACCCCGCGGTGGTCAGGCCGGGCCGCTGCCTGGCCCGGATCGAGGTGGGGGCGCTGACCCGGGCGGAGGCGGTGGGCTGGCTGGGGACCGAGGAGGGCGTCGGCCGGGACGGCGCGACCCTGGCGGAGCTGTTCGCCCTGCGCCGCGGCAACGGCCCGGCCGCGATCCCGGACCAGCCGAAGGACACGGACGCCGGCCTCTACCTGTAGGCGTGCCGGGCGGGGTCCGGGCGGTCACGGGGCGCACGCCGGCGCACCGGCACCATGCCCCGCGCCGGGCTCAGCCGACGCCGTAGCGCGCCCGCAGCGCGTCCTCCACGGCCGACCGCGCGTCGGCCTGCGAAAGTCCCAGGCGCTGGGCCTCGGTGGCGTACGCGGCGGCGGCCTTCGCGGCCTGGCGTGCCGCCGCGTCACCGGCGGCCGCGACGAAGGTGCCGTTGCGGCCCCGGGTCTCGATCACCCCGTCGGCCTCCAGCGCGCGGTACGCCTTGGCGATCGTGTTCGCGGCGAGGCCCAGTTCCTGCGCGAGGCCGCGGACCGTGGGCAGTTTGCTGCCGACCGGCAGCCGGCCGGACCGGGCCTGGGCGGAGATCTGCGAGCGCAGCTGTTCGTACGGGGCGGTCGCGGAGTCCGCGTCGATGGCGATCTTCAGGGTCACGGTGCCGATTCTCGCGCACGGCGTCCGGGGCGGGCGGAAAAACCGGGAGACGACGGTGGCCGGTGGTGCGTAGCGTGCGGCCCCATGACTGTGATCGTCCGTGATTTCCGTCCCGACGACGCCGAGGCCGTGGCCCGGGTCCGTCGTGCCGTGCTGCCCTTCGAGGTGACGACACCCGCGTACATCCGCTTCGGGGTGGAGCGCGCCAACCCGGCGAAGAAGGTCCGGGTTCTGGTCGCGGAGAGGGACGGGGAGGTCATCGGCACGGCGCACGCAGGCATCGCGTACGACAGCGACGTCCCGGGGCAGTCGTACGCCACGCCCCATGTCCATCCCGAACACCGCGGTCACGGCGCGGGCGCGCTGCTGCTGCGGACCGCCGAGGAGCACCTTGCGGCGGAGGGGGCGACGCACCTGTACGCCTGGGCGCTGGACGAGCCCGGTTTCCGGGAGTTCGCGGAGAGGCGCGGATACCGCCCGGCGCGCACGGCGCACTTCCAGCACCTCGACCTGGCGAACGGCCCGCTGCCCGAACCGCCCGCGCCGGCGCCGGGTGTCGAGCTGCGCACGGCGGCCGACTACGAGGACGACCCGCGTCCGGTGTACGAGGCGGACGCCGAGGCGACGTCGGACGAGCCGGGCGACATCGGGGCGAGCCTCGACGACTACGAGGACTGGATCGCCGGCGTCTGGAACAACCCGCTCCTCGACCGGGGCCTTTCCACGATCGTCACCGTGGACGGCCGGGTGGCGGCCTTCACGGCCGCGGAGACCGACGGGCTCACCCGCTACATGTCGGGCATGACCGGGACCAGGCGGGCCTACCGGGGCCGCGGCCTGGCCAGACTCGCCAAGGCCGACTCGCTGCGCCGGGCCCGGGCGGCCGGCTACCGGGACGCGTACACCAGCAACGACGGTGCCAACGAGCCGATGCTGGCGATCAACAGGTGGTTCGGTTACGAGATCTGCGCCACGGAGGTTCGGTATGTCCGTGCGATCGGTTGAGGTGGTGCTCGTCAAGGCGGGCCGTACGAAGATCCGTTACCCGGCGGAGGTGGTGGCCGACGACGGCGACCGTCTCACGGTGCGCGCCCCGTGGGCGGCCGAGGGGGTGCGGGACTTCGGCTTCGTGCGGTTCGAGCCGGGAGACGTGTTCACCGAGCACTACTGGCGGGATCGCTGGTACGCCGTGAAGGAGGTACGGTCCGCCGACGCCACCCTCAAGGGCTGGTACTGCGACATCACCCGGCCCGCGGTCGTCGACGGCGGCGAGGTGCTCGTCGAGGACCTCGACCTGGACCTGTGGGTGTCGGCGGACGGTTCGCGGATCCTGCGGCTGGACGAGGACGAGTTCCGCGACAGCGGCCTGGCGGAACGGGACCCGGAGGCCGCGGCGCGGGCCGTCGGGGCGCTGGACGCCCTGGAGGAGCTGGCCCGCGCGGGTGGTCTGCCCGGTCAGGACAGCGGCTCGCGGAAGCGGTCGTAGGGGCCGTCCACCCGTCGTGCCACGAGCTCGTGGCCGAAGCCGTAGCCGTGGCGGGGGTGCGGCTTCCGGCTGGACGACGGGGCGCCGGCGACGGACGTCCGCCCCGCCTCCGCCCCCCGTGATCGGCCTCCGTCGGGGCGGGGCGGGGAGGTCACGCCGATGCGCTACGACGGCGTGTGACCACCTTCTTCAGCAGGGGCCAGGCCAGCAGGACCACGATCACCGCGTACACGGTCACCGAGAACGGCGTGTCGACCAGGCCGGTGACGCTGCCGTCGCTGATCTGGAGTGCGCGGCGCAGCTGCTGTTCGGCGGCCGGGCCGAGGATGACGCCGATGACCGCGGGCAGCACGGGCAGGCCGTAGCACCGCATGCCGAACCCGATCAGCCCGATGACCAGCAGGATGACCAGGTCGAACGCCTCGCCGCCGACCGCGTACGCGCCGACCGCGGCGAAGAACAGGATCCCCGCGTACAGATAGGGGCGGGGGATGCGCAGCAGCTTCGCCCACACCGGCGCGAGCGGCAGGTTCAGCGCGAGCAGCAGCACCATGCCCACGAAGAGCGAGGCGATCAGGCCCCAGACCAGATCGGGTTCGCGTTCGAACAGCAGCGGGCCGGGCTGGATGCCGTACTGCTGGAAGGCGGCGAGCATCACGGCGGCGACGGCCGTCGTGGGCAGGCCCAGGGTGAGCATCGAGACGAGGGTGCCCGCGGCCGAGGCGGACGCGGCGGACTCCGGTCCGGCCACTCCCTCGATGGCCCCCTTCCCGAACTCGTCCTTGTGCCGGGACAGCCGCTTCTCCGTGACGTACGACAGGAAGGTCGGGATCTCGGCGCCGCCGGCCGGGATGGCGCCGAACGGGAAGCCTATGAGCGGTCCGCGCAGCCACGGCTTCCAGGTGCGCCTGATGTCGGCCCTGGCGAGCCAGGGGCGGCCGACGGGGATCGCGTCGCCGCCGGTGCGCCGCAGATGGGCCGCGACCCACAGCGCCTCGCCGATGGCGAAGAGACCGACCGCCACGATGACGACGTCGATGCCGTCGGCCAGGTGCAGCGAGCCGAAGGTGAGCCTCTGCTGGCCGGTCATCCGGTCGAGCCCGACCAGACCGAGGGTGAGCCCGATCAGCAGCGAGGCGAGGCCCCGGATGCGTGACGAGCCGAGCACCGAGGTCACGGCGATGAACGCCAGCACCATGATGGCGAAGTAGTCGGGCGCGCCGATGTCCACGGCCAGTGAGGCGACGGCGGGGGCGAGGGCGACCAGCAGGACCGTGCCGATCAGGCCGCCGGCGAAGTGGCCGCCTGCCGCGGCGGCGAGCGCCTGTGCGCCGCGCCCGGCTTTGGCCATCGGGTTCCCCTCGATGGCGGCCACCACCGCCGCGCTCTCTCCGGGTGTGTTGAGCAGGATGGACGTGGTGGAGCCGCCGAACATGGCGCCGTAGTAGATGCCGGCGAACATGATGAACGCGCCGGTCGGCTCCAGTCCGTAGGTCACGGGCAGCAGCAGCGCGACCGCCATGGCCGGGCCGATGCCGGGCAGGACGCCGATGGCCGTGCCGAGCAGGACCCCGACGGCCGCCCACAGGAGGTTCATCGGGGTGAGGGCGGTCCCGAAGCCGTCGATGAGGGAGTTCAGGGAATCCATCAGAGCACTCCCATCAGCGGGCCGCCGGGCAGCGGGACGCCGAGCAGGTGGTCGAAGACGAGGAAGGTGACGAGGGAGAGGGCCGCGGCGATGAGCGGGTCGCGGTCGAGGCGGCGGCTGCCCAGGGCATAGGCCGAGCCCCAGAAGAGCAGGGCGCCCGAGACCGGGAAGCCGAGCGGGCCGATGAGGACGGCGTTGGCGAGGAAGACGCCGGCCAGCAGCAGGACGGTGCGCCGGTCGGCGGGCCCGGAGAGGTCGACGTCCTCGCCGCTCTCGGCCTCGCCCCGGCCGCCGCGCAGGACGTCGACGGCGAGCAGGACGGCCACGGCGAGCAGACCGATGCCGACGGCCGTGGGGACGGTCGTGGGGCCGACGGGGCCGCGCTGGGCCGTGTCCACGTCCATCGTGAGGGCGTCGGTCAGGACGAGGACCCCGATGCCGAACAGCAGCAGCCCGACGCCGAGTTCGGAGTGTTCGCGCAGCCAGGAGCGGCGCCCGGTGACCGGTGTGCTCACAGTCCCAGCTCCTTGAGGACGGAGTCGACGCGGGTGTCCTGCTCGTCGAGGAAGTCGCCGAACTCGTCGCCGGTCAGGAAGGCGTCGCTCCAGCCGTTCTTCCTCATGGAGTCCCGCCACTGCTTCGAGTCGTGCAGCTCGCGGACGAGGCCGATGAGCTTGTCGCGTTCGGCGGCGGAGAGGCCGGGCGGGGCGACGATGCCGCGCCAGTTGGTGAACTCGGTGTCCAGGCCCGCCTCGCGCAGGGTGGGGGCGTCGAGTCCGGGCACGCGCTCGGGGCCGGTGACGGCGAGCAGCCGCAGCTCCCCCGCCTCGATCTGGTCGAGGTACTCGCCGACGCCGGAGACCCCGAAGGCGACCTTGTCGCCGAGGATCGAGGCGAGCAGCTCGCCGCCGCCGTCGAAGGGGATGTAGTTGACCGACTTGGGCGGGATGCCGGCCGCCTGCGCCATCAGCATGGGCGCGAGGTGGTCGGGGCCGCCGGGCGACGATCCGCCGCCGACGGGCAGCTTGCCGGGGTCCTTCCTCCAGGCGGCCAGGAGGTCCTGGATGGTCCGGTACGGGGAGTCCTTGCCGACGACCACGATGTCCTGCTCCTCGGTGAGCCGGGCGATCGGGGTGGTGTCGGCGAGCGTCCTGGGCGACTTGTTGGTGTGGACGGCTCCGACGACGCCGAGGCCCATGCTCATCGCGAGCCTGCCGTTGCCGTGCTCGCCGACGAGGCGGGTCAGGCCGACCGTGCCGCCCGCGCCCGGCAGGTTGAAGACCTCGATGCCATGGGTGAGGCCCGCGTCCTCGGCGTTCTTGGCCGCGGTGCGCGCCGTGATGTCGTAGCCGCCGCCGGGGCTGTTGGGCACCATGAAGCGCAGGCCGGGAATCCGGGTGCCGGTGTCGGAGCCGCCGCCCGCGCTGAGCAGCGGCGGCCCCACGAGCACCAGCAGCGCCGACCCGAGAAGGGCGAGGGGGGTACGCGATCGCACGGGTGCCGCCTTTCGGTCTGGGCACGCGCCGTCCGGGCATGCCGTGTTCGGGCATCACCCGTTCCGGAGCGTGCGTCGTTCCGGGCGTCGCTCCGGGCCCGCGTCGTTCCGGGGCGGGCGCCGTCGCGGGCGTGCGCCGTCGCGGACGGCGCCTGGTCCTGGGCGGTGCCTGGTCCCGGGCGACGCGTGGCCAACGGGCCACGCGTGGAGAAGTGGCCCACATGTTGCCCGCACGTTAAGAACCTGTCTCCCTTCCGCAATCAACGGACGTTGTGGTCGTTGCGGTCGCGACCTAGCGTGGCGCCGTGACGAAGGTGCTGGTGGTGGACGACGACTTCATGGTCGCCAGGCTGCACAGCCGCTATGTGTCGGCGGTCGACGGCTTCACGGTCGTAGGGGTGGCGCACAGCGGAGCCGAAGCGCTGCGCGCCGCCGAGGAACTGCGTCCCGATCTGGTCCTGCTGGACATCTACCTGCCCGACATGGACGGCATCGGCGTGCTACGGGCCCTGCGGGCCGCCGAGGAGAGCGACCGGGAGCGCGGCTGCGCCGACGCGCTGTTCATCACGGCCGCCCGGGACGCGGGGACGGTCCGTTCGGCGTTGCGGGCCGGGGCCCTGCACTATCTGATCAAGCCGTTCACCCAGGCGGCGCTGCGGGAGCAGCTGCTGCACGTGGCCTCGCTGCGTACGCGTCTGGACGAGCTGGGTGAGGCACGCCAGGAGGACGTCGACCATCTCTTCGGCACGCGTCCACCCGGCTCGCGGGAGCTCCCCAAGGGCCTGGCCGCGCACACGGCGGAGCTGGTCGAGCGCATCCTGCGCGCCCACCCCTCGGGCCTGTCGGCGACGGAGTGCGCGCAGGCGGGGGCGCTGTCCAGGGTGAGCGCCCGCCGCTACCTGGAGTACTTCGCGGACACCGGTCGGGCCGAGGTCACACTGCGGTACGGGGGCGCGGGCCGCCCGGAGAGGCGCTACCGCCTGCTGGGGTGACCGGGTACCCGAGGGGGCGCGGTGGTACGGGGGCGTACCGGGCCGTTCCCGGCGGTCAGCCCCAGCTCTGGGCGTACTGCCTGCGGTAGCGGCGCCGGTCGGCCCGGTCGGAGAGGAACCAGCGGACGGCCAGCAGTCCGATCAGGCTGACGGTGATGACCAGCAGCCCCGGCACCAGGGGCCGCAGACCGGCGATCGAGGTGAACGAGGCGAAGGACCCCCGTCCGCCCGGCGGGACCACCGCCGGAGGTGCGACGACCGAGCCGGTGGCACCCCCGGCGGTGGCGCCGCTGGCGTCCCCGGTGGTCGTGCCGCCGCCGATCAGCCGTACGCCGAGGGCGGAGAGCGCCGTGGTGGCGGGCTGGAAGAACGTCATCCCCCCGCTGGTGCAGTCCCCGGTGCCGCCCGAGGTCACGCCGAGCGCCAGGCCCTGCGCCAGGAGCGGGCCGCCGCTGTCCCCGGACTCGGCGCACACCGTGGTCTGGATCAGGCCGCTGACCGTGCCCTCGCGGTAGTTGACCGTCGCGTTCAACGCCGTCACCTTTCCCGAGCGCAGCCCGGTGGTGCTGCCGCTGCGGAAGACCTCCTGGCCGACGAAGGGTTCGGCCGCGCCGACGATCGCCACGGCCTGGCCCCCGCCGACGTCCACCCGGCCCGTACCGTCGAAGGCGTCGGCGTCCTCGTACCGGATGAGGGAGAAGTCGGCGCCGGGAAAGCTGCTGGCGACCGTCGTGCCGAAGCGCTCCAGGCCCCGCTGGTCCGGGAACCAGGACGTGCCGACGGGGCCGCAGTGCCCGGCCGTCAGCACGAAGTTGTCCCGGCCGTCGGTCACGTTGAAGCCGGCGGAGCAGCGGCCGCCGCCGTTGAGCATCGGGGCGGCGCCGTTCAGCCGGGTGGTGAAGGAGCCCCCGGTCCTTTCCATGTGCGCGGCGCCCCCGGTCCGCCCGACCACATCGGTCATACGGGACCAGTCGGCGGCGGAGACGGAGCTGTCGGCGTACACCGCCACCCGGTTGGCGGCGTAGTCCATCGCCCAGGCGGTGCCGGGCACCCGGGGGGCCTTGCTCAGGGTCTCGGTGGCCGAGCGCAGGTCCCGCATGCTGTGCCGCTTGATCTCGGCGCGGGCCCCCGCCCGCCGGACCTCGGCCGCCGCTTCCTCGTCCGTCACCGCGACGACGGGGCGCCCCCGCGCGTCCGTCCAGTTTCCCGCGGTGCGGGACGCGCCGAGCCGCGCGACGAGGCGCGAGCCCAGGTCGGCGGTCGGCGACGCGTGGACGCCCGCGTCCGTCGCGCGACCGGTCGTCTCCCCCGCCACGGCGTTCGTCACCATGAGGCCGCCGCAGAGCAGACCTCCGGCAGCCGCCAGCCGGATGGTGCGCCGGAGGTTGCGTCGTCCATGCTTCATCCACGGCCCCCAATGCCGTACCGGTACGAGGTCACCTGCTCCTGGGCCCCGGGGAGACGGAAGACCCTCCTTCCATACGCGGCGCGGCGCCGTTCGGTTCACCGCGCCGCGTCCGGGTCGTGTCGGGGGCGTGTGGGGGTCGTGTCCGGCCGCGGGAGCAGCGGCGGGACCGGGAGCCGAACCGGTGGCGCACCGCCCCTCAGGCGCGGCCGGCGGTTCCGCGAGGAGCCGGTGCGCCCCGAGCACCGGGGCACACCGCCCCGCTGCGCGGCGGTCGCCCGGGCGGGCGGTGGCGCCGTCCCGGCGATGCCCGCGGCGAGAACGGCGGTGGGCCGGCGGCTCGCGGGCGACGCCGGCCCCCGCGGCGTGCGTCACATCTTCGGCATGAGGACGGTGTCGACGATGTAGACGGTGGCATTGGCCGTGGGCACGTTGCCGCACACGACGTCGGACGAGTCGTTGACCTTGTACGACTCCCCCGACCCCGACGTGGTCAGCGTGCTCTTCTCCAGCGTTTCGAACGTACCGCCGTCGAGCTGCTCCGGAGCCAGCTTCTGGCCCACCACGTGATACGTCAGGATCTTCGTCAGCGTCTCCTTGTCGTTGAGGACCTTGTCCAGGTCGGCCTTGGGGATCTTCGCGAAGGCGTCGTTCGTCGGGGCGAACACCGTGATGTTCTGCGCGTTGTTCAACGTGTCGACCAGGCCGGCCTTCTTCACCGCCGTCACCAGCGTCGACAGGGCCGGGTTGTTGGACGCCGCTGTCGCCACGGGGTCCTTGGCCATCCCCTCGAACGAGCCCGCGCCCTCCTTCGGCACCGTCGCGCACGCGGGGCCGAAGGGTCCGGATGCCTGGGGCCTGCCGGAGCCGCCCTGTGCGGGGGTCTTCTCGGCCGCTGCGGAACCGGAGGACGTGCCGTCACCGCCTCCGGAGTCGTTCATGCCGCAGGCGGTGAGGGCGAGGGGCAGCGCGGCCGTGGCGACGACGGCGGCGAGGGCACGGCGGGTACGGGTACGGAACATGGGAAGTCTCCTCCGGAAGTGCGGCGCGCCGTCGGCCGGCGCCACCGTGCGAGGGACGGTCGGCGCGCACAGCCCCGGAGCTCCTGAGCCCCTGGGCTCCTGGGCTCCTGGGCTCCTGGGGCCGTACCGCTTCCCTCACACCCCTCATTCGTCGCGGGGCGCGCGGCGGATTGGCGTGGCTTCCGCCGGATCCCGCTCGCTTCGCGGGGCGGTCCCACCCATCCGCGGGGCCGACGGCTACGAACACATGAAGGAAGAGAATCGAAGGTGACCTGAGCTCACCTGTACCGCTGGGAGAGTTGCGCATGGGCGACCAACACAGCGCGGCCCGCCGCCGCGCCCGCTCCGTCCGGGGGAGTGGTGCGCGATGAAGGAGGTCGCACGCATCGGTGGTGCGCCCCAGGGGGGCGGACCGGAGCTGGCGGAGGTCATGGCCCGGGTCGCCACCGGTGACCAGGACGCCTTCGCCACCCTGTACGACGCCATCTCCGGACCGGTCTTCGGACTCGTACGCAAGGTGCTGCGGGACCCCTCGCAGTCCGAGGAGGTGGCACAGGAGGTCATGGTCGAGGTGTGGCGCACCGCGGCCCGCTTCCGGGCGGAACAGGGGAGCGTCATGACGTGGGTACTGACGATGGCCCACCGGCGCGCCGTGGACCGGGTCCGCTCCGAGCAGGCGGCCACGGCCCGCGAGCAGCGCAACGCGCACCGCGAACAGACCCCCGCGTACGACCAGGTGAGCGAGGAGGTGACCGCCCGGCTGGAGAGCGAGCAGGTGCGACGCTGTCTGCGCACGCTGACCGAGCTGCAGCGGCAGGCCGTGACACTCGCCTACTACGGGGGCTACACCTACCGGGAGGCCGCCGCTTCCCTGTCGGCGCCCCTGGGAACGGTCAAGACACGGCTCCGGGACGGTCTGATCCGCCTGCGGGACTGCATGGGAGTGAACGCATGAGCGAGGACCACATGCACGCTCCCACCGGCGCGTACGCGCTGAACGCGCTGCCGGACGACGAACGGGAGACGTTCGAGCGGCATCTGCGGGACTGCCCGGCGTGCGCCCAGGAGGTACGGGAGTTCACCGCCACGGCCGCCCGGCTGGGCGCGGCCGTGACGGCCGCACCGTCCGACGCCCTCAAGGCCCGGGTCATGGCCCGGGTCAGGACCGTGCGGCAGCTGCCTCCGCAGGTGGCGGCGGACTGCGACGACACGTCGGTCCGCCCGGCGGGCGGACGGGGCAGGCGCCTGTCCCGCCTCGTACTGGCGGCCTGTGCGGCCGTGGCGACGGCCTTCGGAGGCGTGGCGGCGTGGCAGTTCCAGGAGGCCCGCCAGGCCGAACGGCAGGTGGAACAGGCCCGCGCGGAGGCGGCGGAGATGGCCCGGGTGCTGGCCGCTCCGGACGCGCGGACCGTCTCGGGGGCGGTCAAGGGGGAGGCCAGGGCGACGGTGGTCGTCTCCCGCAGCGAGAACAGCGCCGTCTTCCTGGCCTCCGGGCTGCCGCCGCTGCCGGAGGACAGGACCTACCAGCTGTGGTTCGACGAGGGCGGCACGATGCGGCCGGCCGGGCTCATCGACCATGACGGCGGCGTGCTGATGGAGGGAGACGTGGACGGTGCCTCGGGCATGGGTGTCACGGTGGAACCCGCGGGCGGCTCCCCCCGGCCCACCACGGCCCCGGTGGCACTCATGGCCCTCCCGGCCTGAGCCCCGCCTCCGCCCCCGTTCCCGCCTCCGGCCCCGTTCCCGGGGTGCCGTCTTCCCCGGGGACACCCCCGTGCCGGCCCGGGCACGGGGGCCCCGGTGGCACACGGTGCTGCGCGCGGGCCCGGGGGTTGGGGACCCAGGCCCGAGGGTTGGGGCTCGGGGCTCCGCGAAGAAGGCGGGGCCCGAGCGGGCACCGCCGGGCGGTCCACGGCGGTCTCACTCCACGGTCACCACCACCGAGTGCCGGCCGGACGCCCCGTCGGGGGCGGTCCGGGTGCGCTTCTCGGTCTGTACCTCCCCCGTCCCGTCGGTGGCCCGGACCGTCAAGGTGTGCGTCCCGGGGGTGGCCGTCCACGGGACCGACCACTGTCGCCAGGTGTCCCGGCTGTCCTCCGCCGCGAGATCGGCCCGCTGCCACGGTCCGCCGTCCACGCTCAGCTCGACGCGGTCGATGCCCCGGTGCTGGGCCCACGCCACTCCGGCGACCATGACGGTGCCGGCCCCGGGGCGGGCGAAGGGCCGGGGCGTGTCGATCCGGGACTGGGTCTTGACGGGCGCTTCCCGGGCCCACCGCCGCTCCACCCAGTAGGTGTCATGGGCGTCGAAGGTGGTGAGCTCGATGTCCTCGATCCACTTGCACGCCGAGACGTAGCCGTAGAGGCCGGGGACGACCATCCGTACCGGGAAGCCGTGGTCGAGGGGCAGCGGCTCTCCGTTCATGCCCACAGCGAGCAGCGCGTCCCGCCCGTCCATCACCTCCTCGACCGGCGTGCCGAGCGTCATCCCGTCGACCGAGCGGGAGACCAGCTGGTCGGCGGGACCGCCCTTCGACGGCGGCCGGACCCCTGCCTC
The DNA here is from genome assembly GCF_036322365.1 of Streptomyces sp. SP18CS02. NCBI lineage: Bacteria > Bacillati > Actinomycetota > Actinomycetes > Kitasatosporales > Streptomycetaceae > Streptomyces > Streptomyces sp. SP18CS02. Next base: position 81,381 of record NZ_JAQYXC010000266.1, on the reverse strand, counting down.
CTGGAGCAGATCCGCCAGGCGCACGCCGAGCCAGCGGGCATTGCCCACATAGGGGCCGCCGACCTCGTTCGACACACAGGCCAGGGTGATGTCCCGCTCGACGAGCTCGCGCCGCAGCAGATCCCGGTACGAGAGGGTGAGCGGCCCGCGCACGCCGAGCCCGTGGATCCGCAGGAGCCAGCCAGTGGCGTCGACCTCGGGCACCACCAGCGCGGTGTCCACCCGGTAGAAGTCCTTGTTGGGGGTGGTGAACGGGCTGATGCCGGGGACCCGGAGCTGGGCTCCCCTCGGCACCGGCGGGGCGGGCGAGTGCGGTGGTGGCAGGACGATCGCCGCCCGGGAGGCGGCGGAGTCGCGTGCCCGGGATCCGCCCAGGGCCCGGCCGGCCGCACCCGCTCCGGTCGACGCGACGGCGGCCGCGGCCGCCGAGACCAGGAACCCGCGCCGGTCCCAGCCGGGCGCCGCCGGTGTTCCGGGCGGGGCGGTACGGGGCGGGGCGACGAGCCGGCCGATGAGCCGGTGCAGCAGCCACGCGCCCACCAGGGCGCCCGCCGGTGAGGGCAGTGCGTCGGTCCATGACGTGGAGTCCGGACGGCTCGTGGCGGCGACGGCCCCGACCGCGCCCAGGACGAGGACGGCTGCCGTGGCGATGCGCCGGTGCCGCAGGGCCAGCAGTCCGAGCGCGACGGCGAGGAGACCGAGCACGGCCACGATGCCCAGCAGGAGGACGGCCTTGTCGTCCTGCCCGAACGCGCGGATCGCCCACTCCTTCACCGCGGCCGGCGTGCGGTCGATCGTGGCGCCGCCCACCGCAGTGACCGGGCCGGACTCCGGCCGGACCAGGGCGGCGACCAGCTCGGCCACCGCCAGGGAGGCGTAGCCGGCCAGCAAGCCGGTCAGCGCCGCGCACACGGGCCGAAGCCATGGATCATCCAAAGTGGTCACACCTCTGCTTCGGCGCACAACGGCCGACGGCTTGGTCTCAAACCCGAACGGGTGGTCCGGGCGCCCGCATCGCGCCGTTCGGCCGTTCCACGGGCGCAAGGTTCACGGCGAGTGACGTGCCGGGCCGGTGTCCGGCGGCGACCCTCACAGGCGGCCCCGGGCGGTGGGCCGCCAAAAGGGGTGGGTGGCCGGCCCCGCGCCCCGTACACTCACGCGGATGACGCGCTTGATCGTGGCAGCGGGAGGCGGGGGCGACGCGATCGCCGCCGCCATGGTCGACGCGGCCCTCTACGGCGGGGCGAGCCCGGCGGTGGTCCTCACCTATGCCTGGGACCGCCTGCTGATCGACCCGATACCCGGTCCGAGAAGGCCCGCCGACTTCACCGGGCTGCGCCCCCTGACCGCAAGCGTCCAGGCCATGTCCGCGGAGGCGAGGCCCGCGGCCCCCTCGGGCTCGACACTCCCCCGCCTCGCCGCCGAACTGCCCCATACCTTCGCCCTGATCGACCCGCACCACGGTGCCGAGGGCATCACCCGCCAGCTCGAAGAACTCGTCGAGCACCTCTCCCCCGAGTCGATCGACCTCCTGGACGTCGGCGGCGACATCCTCGCCCGGGGTGACGAACCCACGCTCTGCAGTCCTCTCGCCGACGCCCTGGTGCTGGCGGCCTGCTGTCAGATCGACGCCCCCGTGAGGCTGTTGGTGGCCGGTCCGGGACTGGACGGCGAACTCCCCGCCGACGAACTGCGCGACCACATGGGCGCGACCGTCCTGACCCTCACGGCCGAGCACGTCGAACCGGTCGGCTCCGTACTGGACTGGCATCCCTCCGAGGCGACGGCCATGCTCGCGGCCACCGCCCGAGGGGCCCGCGGGGTGTGCGAGGTCCGGGGCGCCGGCCTGCCCGTCCCGCTCACCGACGAAGGCCCCACCGTCCACGAGGCCGACCTGGGCGGGATCCTCGACCGCAACGCGCTCGCCCGAGCCGTCCTCGCCACGAAGAGCCTCGACGAGGCCGAGGGGCACAGTCGCGAGATCTGCGGGTTCTCGGAGATCGACTACGAGCGGGAGAAGGCCGCCTGGTTCGTCGGCCGGCCGGAACGCGAGCTCGCCCCCGAGGCCACGCTCCGCCGACTCGCGCGGTTCGAGGCCGACGCCCGCGGCCGTGGCATCACCCATACGACGTTCCGCCGGATCACCGAGGCCCTCGAACTCAACGGAAACCAGCGCCAGGACCTCAGGGCCCTGCTCATCCGCAGCCGCCCGGAGCAGTACCGGGCCCCGCTCTGGTACATCCCGCCCACCCCCCTGAGCGCCGACGACACCCCGCCCCCCACGGTCCGCCACGGACACCCACGGACCGGCCCCGCGCCGGACCCGCTGCTCGGCGGGGCGCCGGGCCGGTCCTTCCTGAGCCCCTCCTTACCCCCTCCTTAAAGGGACCATAAGGATCGCCATCACCCGCCCTCAGCAGGCTGTTTCGCGGTTTCGAGGGGCTAGCTTGCTGATCACCGGGACCGGTTCGGGCCATCGGCGCCGAGCTCACGGGGGGCCGCGCCGCCCGTCCGAGGCCGTCCCGTGTCCTGGGCCGTCCCCCGGGACTCCCCCACGTGTGCCCCCCCTCGAAGGAGAACGTCACCATGACCGCTCGCCGCACGGCAGTCGCCGCCGTCGTCCTCGGTATCGCGCCGATCGCGCTGACCGGGCTGGCCGCCTCCCCCGCCGCCGCGCACGGCACGATGACGAACCCGGTCAGCCGGGTGTCCGCCTGCTACGCCGAGGGGCCGGAGAGCCCGGACTCGGCGGCCTGCAAGGCCGCGGTCGCGGCCAGCGGCGCCCAGGCCTTCTACGACTGGAACGAGGTCAACATCGCCAACGCGGCCGGGAACCACAAGTCGCTGATCCCGGACGGCAAGCTGTGCAGTGCGGGCCGCGACAAGTACAAGGGGCTCGATCTGCCCCGCGCCGACTGGCCGTCCTCGGCGTTCACCTCCGGCAACCGCACCTTCCGCTACAAGGCGACCGCTCCCCACAGGGGCACCTTCGAGCTGTACGTCACCAAGGACGGTTACGACCCGTCCAAGCCGCTGAAGTGGTCCGACCTCGAGGCCAAGCCGTTCGCGAAGGTCACCGACCCGAAGCTGGTGAACGGGGAGTACGTCTTCGACGGCGTCGTCCCGGCCAGGTCGGGCCGTCACCTGATCTACTCCGTCTGGCAGCGCTCCGACTCCCCCGAGGCGTTCTACACCTGCTCCGACGTGGTCTTCGGCGGCAAGGACAACGGCGGTTCCACGGGCGGTGCTCCCGCGCCCACCGCCTCCGCGCCCTCCCAGGCGCAGATCGACGAGGGCACCGACAAGTCGACCGTCGACCACGGCGGTCACGGTGGCGACGACCACACCGACCACGCGTCGGCCCCCGCGGGCACCGAGCCCGCGACGAAGTCCTCCGAGGGGAACGCTCCGGCGGCCGACGGCGCCGGTTCCCCGTCGCCCATCGGAGAGCCCGCCGGAAAGCCCGCCGAAGAGCCCGCCGTGCCGGCCGCCGCCGCCGGGAACCTCGCCGAGACCGGTGGCGACGGCACCACCCCGTACATCGCGGTCGGCGGCGCGGCCGTCCTCGCCCTCGGAGCCGCCGTGATGTTCGGCACCGCGCGCCGCAAGGCCGCCTCGGCGGGGCGTCACAGCCGCTGACGTCGGAGGACGAGGGGGCCCGTCCCGGTGGACGGGCCCCCTACCGGCGTTCAGCCGAACACGGACGCGCAGGTGGTGGGTGTGGCCCGCGCCGGATCGAGGGCGTTGGTGACCTCGTGGTAGGCGATCCGGTCGAGGATGCCGATCGCCACGTGTTCGGAGAGGTCGATCGCGCACTTGTCCTGGATGACGACGTTGGTGACGTCGGGTCCGGTCAGGAACCCGGAGCGGTACGGGGTGACGACCTCGTCGTACTTGGTGGTGATGACGGTGTAGCGCACGCCCGGGACGGTGTCGCCGCCCTCGTTGAGCCGGGTGAGGAACGCGGAGCCGACCACCTGGTCGGCGAGCCCGGGGGTCTTCTCGCTGAGCAGGTCGGCCGCGCCCGGGAAGTACGGCAGCAGCTGGGTGAGCCCGCTGAGGGTGGTGCCGTGGTTGTCGGGCGCGATGGCGATGAGGGCGTTCACCTTGCCGGCGCCGCCGAGGAACTTCAGGTAGTGACGGGGCATCATGCCGCCCTGGGAGTGGCCGACGATGTCCACCTCGCCGACGCCGGTGGCGGCGAGCACCTTGTCCACGAACACGCCGAGCTGTCCGGCCGACTTGTCGATGGGGCCCAGGCCGTGGAAGAAGGGCACGTTCGGCAGCTGGCCGTAGTCCAGGGAGAAGACGCAGTAGCCGCGCCTGACCAGGTACGGGGCGAGGGTGAGCCAGTTGTCGACGGAGTTCCCGAAGGTGCCGTGCACCAGGACGACGGGGCGGGGGTGGGCGGCGGAGGGCTTGCAGGAGTAGTCGTTCCAGCCGCTGCTCGTCGCGGCGGACGCGGCGGTGGGGGTGGCCGCGGCGGAGTGGGGGGCGAGGACGGCCGCGGCGGCCAGCAGCAGGACGGTCAGCGATCTGAACCCGCGTCGTATACGCGTGGGCAGCATCAGGTGGTCTCCTTGCGGCTCAAAGGAATGGGGCACTGGCGGTACGCCCCGTGGCCCGGACCACTGGTGGGGAAGCACGCAGGGGATGGCGCGCTCATGCCAAGTTACGCACGGGTAGCCGAGGAGGGGAAGTTACGCGTCGGTAAAAACCTGAGCGATCAACGACCGGCCCTCCGGCGCGCCCTCCCCGGCCTCGGCTACGCGGCCAGCGCCCCCGGCACGATCACTTCCCGGCCGAACTTGGCCCGCGCCCGGTCCGCCACCTCCTCGATCCGCCGCGCCTTCTCGTCGGCCGGGTCGAAGGAGAGCTGGTGCGCGGCCTGTTCGGCCGGTGCCAGCCCCTCGGCGCGCAGGGCGATCCCCCGCACCCGGGCCCGCTGCAGCCCGAGGGCCTCGTGCAGGGCGTACGCGGTGGCGGTGAGCGCCGCCGAGTGGGCGGTCGGCTCCCGCAGGGCGCGCGAGCGGGTGGTGACGGACCGGTCGGCGTACCGCACGGTGAGCGCCAGCGAGCGGCACACCTGCCCCTCGGTCCGCATCCGCGCGCCGAGCTCCCCGGCGAGCGAGAGCAGCGCGCGCCGGTGCCGGTCCTGGTCCAGTTCGTCGCGGTCGAAGGCCCGTTCGGCGGCGACCGACCGGGAGGCGGCGTTCGGGACGACCGCCGTACGGTCGATGCCCCGCGCCCGCTCCCACAGCTCGCGTCCGGCCCGGGCGCCGGTGATCCGCTGGAGCACGGCGAGCGGGGCCCGGGCCACCCGGCCGATGGAGTCGAGCCCGTACGAGCAGAGCGTACGGGCGGTGGCGGGACCGACCCCGTACAGCGCGACGACCGGCTTGTCCCGCAGGAAGGCGTCGGGGTCCGCGACCACGAGGGTCGTACCGGGGACGGCCTCGCGCGCCGCCATCCTGGCCAGCATCGGGTTGGGTCCCGCCCCGATGACGCAGTCCACCCCGTGGAGGGCGAGTGCCCGGACCCGGATCACGGCGGCGAGTCCGGCGGGGTCGCGTCCGAAGTACCGCAGGGCGCCGCGCACATCGGCGAGGGCCGCGTCGGGCGGAGCGGCCTCGACGACCGGGGTGAACTCGGTCAGCAGGCCCACCAGCCGAGGCAGCATCACCTCGTACATGGGCTCCAGTCCGAACCGTACGCAGAGGATCATCCCGCGCTCCCCCGGCTCCGGTGCCACAGCTTCCTCGGTCCGGCCACCCCTTCGCCCGCCGGCCGCAGATCCGCCCAGGGGTTCATCTCGTACCCGGTCGGCATGGTGATCCGGCGGCCGCTGTCGGACGGGCCGGCCGGGGCGGCGACCGGCTCGGCCAGCCGGGCCGCCACCGCGTCCAGGCCGCCCTCGCGCCGCAGTTCGACCAGTTCGGCGAGGTTCCAGGCGGCCGCGCCGACCACGCTGAAGCTGCGTGGACCGCGCCGCTGGACCACTCCGCGCACCAGCAGCAGCCAGGAGTGGAAGACGGTGTGCGCGCAGGTCTCGTGGCTGTCGTCGAAGAAGGCCAGGTCGACCAGGCCGGTGCCGTCGTCGAGCGTGGTGAAGATGACCCGCCTGCCCGAGCGGATCGGCGGCGTCTGGGTGGCCACCTTGGAGCCCGCGACCAGCACGGTCTGCCCGTGCCGGGCCGCGCGCAGCCGCTGTGCGGTGAGTACGCCCAGCTCCTCCAGGAAGGCGTGGTGATCGCTCATCAGGTTCCGTGAGGCGTCCATGGACAGGACGCCCAGCTCGGCGCTGAGCCGCTCCGTCTCGTTCAGGTCCGGCAGCCCGATGGGCGAGGACCTCCGGCCGCCGCTCAGCGGGAGCTGGTCGCCGTACGAGCCGGTCCCCCGCTGCGCGCGGTGGAGTTCGGCGAGGTGCAGCAGCAGGTCGCGGCGGTTGGCGCCGAACGCGTCGAGCGCGCCGACCTGGGCGAGCCGTTCGGCGACGGGCCGGCCGGGCCGGGCCCGCTCCCAGAAGTCCAGCAGCGAGGAGTACGGCTGGCCGGCCTCGATCCGGGCGCCCTCCGCCTCGCTGATGCCGTGGACGTCCGAGAGGGCGAGCCGCAGGCCCCACTTCCCCAAGGAACCGGACACCAGTTCGATGCGATGGGTGACCGCGGACCTGTTCACGTCCAGGGGCAGCACGGGCACGCCCCGCCGCCGCGCGTCCGCCAGCAGCAGCCGCTTCGGATACATCCCGGGGTCGTGGGTGAGCAGCCCGGCGTAGAAGGCCGCCGGGCGATGGGCCTTGAGCCACGCCGACTGGTAGGTCGGCACGGCGAACGCCACCGCGTGCGCCTTGCAGAAACCGTACGAACCGAACGCCTCCACGATCCCCCAGGTGCGCGCGATCACGTCTTCCTCGTACCCCTTCTCCTTCGCGCGCCGGGCGAACCAGACCTTGATCCGGCCCTGCGACTCGGGGTCGGACAGCCCGCGCCGTACCGCGTCGGCCTCCTCGCGGCCGCAGCCCGTCATCACGTCCAGGATCTTGATGACCTGCTCGTGGAAGACCACGACCCCGTACGTCTCCCGGAGCGCCTCCTCCAGATCGGGGTGCGGGTAGCGGACCGGGGCCCGGCCGTGGCGGGCCTCGATGAACGGTCGCACCATGTCGGCCGCGACCGGACCGGGCCTGAAGAGCGAGATGTCGACGACCAGGTCGTGGAAGGTGGACGGCTGAAGCCTGCCGACCAGGTCGCGCTGGCCGGGCGACTCGATCTGGAAGCAGCCCAGGGTCTCGGCGGACCGGATGAGCCGGTAGGTGTCGGGGTCCCCGTCCCGCACCTGGTCCGGGTCGTCGAGGTCCAGCACCTCGCCGGTCGCCCGCTCGATCTCGGCGACCGCGTGCGCCATCGCCGACTGCATCCGTACGCCGAGCACGTCGAGCTTGAGCAGCCCGAGGTCCTCCACGTCGTCCTTGTCGAACTGCGACATCGGGAAGCTCTCGCCGCTGGTGGGCACCACCGGTGTACGGGAGAGCAGCGAGGCGTCCGAGAGCAGCACTCCGCACGGGTGCATGGCGACACCGCGCGGCAGCGCGTCGAGCGCCTCGACCAGTTCCCACAGCCGTCCGTACTTCTCCCGCTCCCCGGCCAGCTCGCGCAGTTCGGGCAGCTCGTCGAGGGCGACGCGGGCGTCCCGGGCCCGGATGTGGGGGAAGGACTTGGCGATGCGGTCGATCTCCGCCGGGTCCATGGACAGGGCGGCGCCGACGTCCCGGACGGCGTGGCGCACCCGGTAGGTCTCGGGCATGGCCACGGCCGCCACCCGCTCGGGACCGAAGCGGGCGAGGATCGCGCGGTAGACCTCCAGACGGCGGGCGGACTCCACGTCGATGTCGATGTCGGGCAGCGCGGGCCGCCGCACCGACAGGAAGCGCTCCATCAGCAGCCCCTGCTCGACCGGATCGGCGTGGGCGATGCCCAGGAGGTGGTTGATCAGGGACCCGGCACCGGAGCCGCGTGCGGCGACCCGGATGCCCATGTCGCGCACGTCGTCGACGACCTGGGCGACGGTGAGGAAGTACGAGGCGAAGCCGAGCCGTTCGACGGTGCGCAGCTCGTTCTCCAGCCGCGCCCAGTACTCCCGGTCCCGGTCGTGGCCGCGCAGCACCATCCCGGCCGCGCAGCGGGAGCGCAGGACCCGCTCGGCGGTGCGCCGGCCCGCGCCGACCAGCTGCGGCTCGGGGAAGTGCACGGTGCCGATGCCCAGGTCGTCCTCGGGGTCGACGACACACCGGGCCGCGGTCTCCTCGGTCATGGCGAGCAGCCGGTGGGCGGTGTCGCGGCGCAGCCCGGCGGCTTCGGCGACCCGCTCGGCGGTCGCGGCCATCGCGGCCGGGTCCTTCAGCCAGCGCTCGCCGCTGTCCAGCCCTTTGCGCGGGTCGATGGGGACCAGGCGGCGGGCCGCGTCGAGGACGTCGGCGACCGGGCCCTGCCCGGGGTCGGCGTACCGCACGGCGTTGGTCAGCACGGCCCGCACGCCCTGCTCGGCGGCGAAGCCGAGGGTGCGGGCGGCGTGCCGCAGCGAGCCCGGCCCGGTGCCGGTGCGTCCGTGGTGGACCACCTCCAGGCGCAGGGCGTCGCCGTGGGCCTCCCGCCAGGGGCCGAGCAGGCGCGCGGCGCGGTCGGGCCGGCCGGCCGCGAGCGCCCGGCCGACCTCGGAGTCGGGGCCGAGCAGGACGGTCAGGTCCTCGCCGTGGTTGTCCGGCCAGGGCAGCAGGGGGCTGCCGTCGCCGGCGGCGTGGGCGGTCGTGACCAGGCGGCACAGGGAGGCCCAGCCCTGCCGGGAGCGGGCCAGGAAGACCGCCCGGGGTGCGGACTCGTCGATGAAGGCACCGCCGCGCACGGGGGTGCGGCGGCGCTCGGTGGGGCCCGGCTCGCGGGCCCGCTCGCCGATCGCCAGGTCCACCCCGAACAGCGGCCGGACCCCCTGCTTCGCACCGGCCTTGGCGAACCGGACGGCGCCTGCGAGGGTGTCGCGATCGGTCAGGGCGACGGCGTCCATGCCGCGCTCGGCGGCACGCTCGGCCAGCCGTTCCGGGTGCGAGGCACCGTACCGCAGGGAAAAGCCCGAAACGGTGTGCAGATGCGTGAAGCCTGGCATCCGCACCTCCTGGATCAATCCGTATCTCGCCTCCCCCTCCTCCACCATAGACCAAGTTTCGAACGCATGTACGACACGCTTCCCGCCGACCGTCCGACGGCGGTCCGGCGGCGGTCCGGCGGCGGTCCGGCGGCGTGCGCCGCGGTGATCCGGCGACGTCCCCGCCGGTTGCCGAGGGGCGCCCCGGGTCGTCCCCGCGCCGTCCCGCCGGTCGTCCGGCAGCGCCGCCCGGGCCGTCACCCGGCGTCCCGCCGGATCGGCCATTCGGCCGCACACCGCCTGCGCGCACAGGGGGCCGCCCGGAGCGTGGAGGCATGACGTCCGCCGAAGTGAAGTTCGTCGACGAGGTCAAGAACGCCGTCACACCCCGGGCCGCACTGCTGGTCGTCGGCGTGCTCGCCCTTCAGCTGCTGTTCATCACGTCGTACGTGGGGGCCCTGCACGACCCCAGGCCCAAGGACGTCCCCTTCGGCGTGGTCGCTCCCGGCCAGAGCGCCGCCCAGGTCTCCGGCCGGCTGGCCCGGCTGCCCGGCAGCCCGCTCGCCCCGCGCGTGCTCGCCGGCCGGGCGGAGGCCCGGGCCCGGATCCTGGACCGGAGGATCGACGGCGCCCTGATCGTCGACCCCGGCGGCACCACCGACACCCTGCTGGTCGCCTCCGGCAGCGGCACGGTGCTCGCCCACACCCTGGAGGCGCTCATCACGGCGGTGGAGGAGCCCCGAAGCCGCAGCGTACGGACCGTCGACGTGGCCCCGGCCTCCCCCCAGGACTTCGACGGGCTCTCCGCGTTCTACCTGGTCGTGGGGTGGTGCGTGGGCGGCTATCTGCTGGCGTCGATCCTGGCCATCAGCGCCGGCTCGCGGCCGGCCAACCCCCAGCGGGCGATCATCCGGCTCGCCGTCCTGGCGCTCTCCGCCCTGGTCGGCGGCCTCGGCGGCGCGATCATCGTCGGCCCGGTGCTCGGCGCCCTGCCCGGCAGTGTGCCGGCGTTGTGGGGCCTGGGCGCCCTGGTCGTCTTCGCGGTCGGCGCCGTCACCCTCGCGCTCCAGGTGCTGACCGGCGTCGTCGGTATCGGGCTGGCCGTGCTGCTGATCGTGATCGCGGGCAACCCCAGCGCCGGCGGCGCCTTCCCCGGTCCGATGCTGCCCGACTTCTGGCGGACGATCGGCCCGGCCCTGCCGCCGGGCGCGGGCACCTGGGCGGCGCGCTCGATCGCGTACTTCAGGGGCAACGCCCTTTCCGGCTCGATGCAGGTGCTGGCCGTCTGGGCGATCATCGGCACCGTCGTCACCCTGGTGGGGTCCTCGGTACGCCGGCATGACCGGCCCGCCGGAAAGGACGTCGGGCCGGGACCCGGCTGACGCAGCGTCCGCGCCCGGGCCACCACGGCAGAGGGCCCCGGGCCGCCATCACGGCGGTCCGGGGCCCGTCGAGCGGGTGCGTCAGCCGATCTGCGCGCCGAAGGCGGCCAGCGCCTCCGGGACCGGCTGGAAGAAGGTCTCGCCGCCCGCGGAGCAGTCACCGCTGCCGCCCGAGGTCAGACCGATCGCGGTGTCGCCCGCGAAGAGCGAGCCGCCGCTGTCGCCCGGCTCGGCGCAGACGGTGGTCTGGATGAGACCCTCGACGACGTCGCCGTTGCCGTAGTTCACGGTGGCGTTCAGGCCGGTGACCTCGCCGTCGTGCACCTGGGTGGTCGAGCCGCTGCGGGACACCTTCATCCCGACGGTCGCCTCGCCCGCCTTGGTGATCTGCTGCGCGCTGCCGTTGTAGAGGTTCACCTCGCTCGGGTGCTCGGTGTCGCCGGAGTACTTGACCAGCGCGAAGTCGTTGCCCGGGAACTGCGAGTCGGCCATCGTGCCGATCGCCGGACCGCCCTGCGACTCGGCCCACTCGCTGCCCGCCTCGCCGCAGTGGCCCGCGGTGATGAAGTGCGGCTGGCCGTCCTTGACGACGTTGAAGCCGAGCGAGCAGCGTCCGCCACCGGTGTGGATGGCGTCACCACCGGCGACCAGCGGCTTGAACTCCCCCGCCGAGCGCTTCAGTTCGGCCTTGGAGCCCAGGCTCTCGACGACCTTGCCGAGCTTGTCCCAGGCCGCGCCCTTGACCGTACGGTCGGCCGTCACGACGACCTTGTTGGTCACCGGGTCGACGGCCCACGAGGTGCCGGGAATGGTCGCCTGCTTCTTCAGCGTCTGCCGGGCGCCGGTGAGCTCGGCGAGCGTGTGCTCGACGATTCTCGCCCGGCCGCCCGCCGCGCGGACGGAGTCGGCCGCGGCCTCGTCGATCACGTTGACCACGAGCGCCTTGGACCGGGCGTCGTAGTACGCGCCGGCCGAGCCGCCGGCGAGCTTCGCGTCGAGCGAGGTGGCCAGATTTCCGGCCGCCGTCGCCGACAGCGTCTTCACCGTGAACTGCCGAGGTTCTTCACTCGCGTTCGCAGTCTGGAAAGTGAATCCGACACCGAGCAGAGCCACCACGGCTCCGCCGGCCAGTGCCGCACGCCTTTTGGGTATGCGTCGGTGCTGCAACGTCAACCTCCTGTGGGGGCCGCGTCAGAGCACGTGGGGGCGCCATGACGCGGAGGATGAAGCGCCCACTATCCCGATACCGATGGGTAGCACACAAGGTCGACTTCAGGACGCGCACGCGACCTTCACTCTGCGCCCCCGGCGCGCCCACCCCCTTGGGGCATAACGGTTCGGTTCCGACTGCGAATACCGCCCGCGACCATCCGGTAGGCAGCGGGTAAGGACTAGTCCTGTCCTGTTCCCTTCGCCATCCGTTCGCTCCTCCTTCGCTTCTCCATCATTTCTCCCTCTCCCCTCCTTTCGCTTCTCCTTCTCCCCCTCCTTTTTCGCCTCCCCTTCGTTCGATCGCGCCGGAAACAGGGTCTCCCGAACGCCCCTGATGGGTAATCATCAGAAGCCGCGGGGAGGAGGTACACGATTCCTGGACGCGGCACATACGGAGAAGGAGGCGGGGGGTGCGACGTCAGGTGCGCGCGGCGGACGGCCGCCATCTGATGGTGGAACGCCTGGGGGACCCGCACGGCAGTCCGGTCTTCCTGCTGCACGGCACGCCCGGCAGCCGGCTCGGCCCGGCTCCGCGCGGCATGGTGCTCTACCAGCGCGGGATGCAGCTGATCGCGTACGACCGTCCCGGTTACGGCGGTTCGGACCGGCTGGAGGGCCGCTCGGTGGCCGACGTGGTCCAGGACGTGGCGGCCATCGCCGACGCCCTGGGGCTGGAGCGGTTCGCGGTGGCCGGCCGCTCCGGCGGCGCGCCGCACGCACTGGCCTGCGCGGCCCTGCTGCCGGAGCGGGTGACCAGGACCGCCGCGCTGGTGACGCTGGCCCCACGGGACGCGGACGGGCTGGACTGGTTCGAGGGCATGGCCGCCTCCAACGTCATGGAGTACACCGCCGCCACCCTGAATCCGGACGGTGTCGCCGCCCGGCTCACCCCCCGCGCCGACGAGATCAGGAAGGACCCGGTCCGGCTGCTCGACGATCTGCGCCGGGAGCTGACCGCGTCCGACCGGATGATCGTCTCGGACGCGGGGGTCAGGTCCATGCTCCTGCGCAACTACCAGGAGGCGCTGCGGACATCGGCCTACGGCTGGATCGACGACGCGCTGGCGTTCTGCAGCCCATGGGGGTTCGACCCGGCCGACATCCGGGGCGAGGTGCTGCTCTGGCACGGCGAGCAGGACGTCTTCTCGCCCGTCGGCCACTCCCGCTGGCTCGCCCAGCGCATCCCGGGCGCGACGGCCGTACTGGAACCGGCCGCCGCGCACTTCGACGCCCTGCACGCGCTGCCGCGCATCCTCACCTGGCTGCTCGCGACGGCCGGATGAGAACGGGCACGTCCCCACGGTGAGCCCGAGCCGCCCCGCCCCGGGACCGTCCCCTGGCAGGACCGGGACCGGGGCAGGGGCCCCGGGGCGGGACCGGACCCGGAACCGGACCTCGGGGCCGGAAGCCCCCGGTCCGGTCACCGGTCCGGTCCCGTCCCGCATCAGACGGCCAGCGGCTCCAGGTCCCGGTGCACCCTGCGCTCGTCGCGCGCCAGGCGGGTCAGGGCGTGCTCGTCGCCCAGCAGCCGGGACAGCTCGTCGGCGGTCTCCGTCCGCAGCCGGGCCGCCTCGTCCTTGCGGCCCAGCGCGCCGAGCGAGACCGCCATGTTGGAGGCGACCCCGAGCACCTCGGGATGGTGCGGGCCGAGGACCTCGCGCAGTGTGGTGACGGCCCGCCGCTCGATGTCGAGCGCCAGGTCCAGCTCCCCCAGATCGGCCTTGGCGTTGGCCAGGTTCACGCTGCAGAACAGCGCGTGCGGGTGCCGCTCGCCCAGGATGTCGCGCATCCCGCGCAGAGCGCCCTGGAGCATCTGCTCCGCGACCTCCGGTGCACCGCACGCCCACTGGTAGATGCCGAGGTTGTTGATGGCGGCCAGGGTGTAGGGGTGCCGCTCCCCCGGCACCTTCGTGTACTGGTCGACGACCTCCTGGGCCAGGTCCCGGGCCGCGACCGGCTCCCCGGCCGCGAACAGGTCCGCCGCCAGGTTCAGGTCGCAGGCCAGGGAGTCGGGGTGGGCGTAGGTGTACTTGGCGCGGTAACGGTTGCGGGTGGCCGTGGTCAGCCGCCTGGCGTCCTCCAGCCGTCCGGCCCTGCGCAGCGACACCGCCAGGCTCTTGCCCGCCGCGAGCGTGCCGGGGAAGGCCCGGCCGAGGGTCTGCTTGTAGATGTCGTACGTCCGGCTGAGCAGCGTCACCGAGTCGTCGTACCGTCCGACCTCGCGCAGGTCGCGCGAGAGCGAGGCGGCGGAGGAGAGGGTGTAGGGGTGCTCGGGGCCGAGCACCTCGGTACGCCGGTCGAACACCTCCTGGTCGATCTCGCGCGCCCGGGCGTACTGGCCGACCATGCGCAGGTTCAGCGCCAGGTTGTTGGCGGCCGCCAGGGTGCGCGGGTGCGCCTCGTGGAAGATCTGGCTGAACCCCTCGTGGGCCTCGGTCGCCAGTTCCATCGCCCTGCCGTACTGGCCGAGCGTGCCCAGGTCCATGGCGAGTCCGCTGGTGGTCATGTAGGTGTGCGGGTGCGAGGCGCCGAGGACTTCGCGCTGGCGCTCCAGCGTCACCTCGTCCAGCTCGGTGGCCTCCACGTAGCGGCCCTGCGAGCGCAGGATGTTGGACAGGTGGAAGCGCAGGTAGAGGTACTGGAGGTCGTCGTTGCCCAGCATCTCCTTCCACGAGTCGCGCAGGTCGCTGCCGAGTGTCCAGGCGGTCTGCCAGTCGCCGCGCTTCCAGAGGTAGCGCACCCGGTCGATCAGCAGCCGGCGGGTCTCCGGTTCCTTGCAGTAGCGGGCCTCGGAGGGGCCCAGGTGCGGCCAGATGGTGGCGAAGCGGGGCCAGGTCTCGGGGTTGTCGATCGGCTCGTCGTCGTCGGGCCGGGCGCCCGCCAGGATGCGGTGCACGGAGTGCCGGGCCTCGCGCTGCTCCTCCTCGGACAGCTGCGCCCGGATCACCGCCTGCACCAGCCGGTGGACCTGGATCGAGTTCGAGACCTGGTCGACCTTGGCCAGCGCGAAACGGCCGATCTCCCGGATCACCCGGCCCAGCACCAGCTTCTCCTGCAAGGAGGCGTCGTAGGGCTTGAGCGCCTCGATCATCTCCTTGCTGTAGAGCAGGTTGGCGTGGATCGGTTCGGGGGCGAAGAACGCGCACAGCTGAAGCAGCCGCACGGCGGCGGGTGAGCGCTCCTTGAGCCGCTCGATGGAGACGTTCCAGGTCGCGGCGACCGGCTCCGGGTACCCGGCGGGCTGGTTGAGTGACAGGGTGCGCGGGGCCCCCTGCTCCAGCTGCTCCAGGTAGGCGGCGACGGGGGTCGCGGTCTCCGCGATCCAGGCGGCGGCCTGTTCGACGGCGAGCGGCAGGTCGCCGACGGCGGTGGCGACCTGGTCGGCGTCCACGGCGCTCAGCCCCCTGGCCCGGCGCTGGAGGTGCTCGATGGACTCCTCGCGCAGGAAGACGTCGACGGGCAGCGCGTCGCCGTACTGCGACCAGGTCTGGTTCCTGGAGGTGACGAGGATGTGGCCGCCCGTCGGGAAGAACCGTTTGAGCTGGTCGGGGTCGTCGGCGTTGTCGAAGACCAGCAGCCAGCGGTTGGTCGGCACACCGCGCCGCAGCAGGTCGACGGCCTCCTGGGAGGCGGCGGCCATGTCCTCGCCGCCCTGCGCGCCGAGCCGGACGGCGAGCTCGGCGAGACCGGCGATCACGTCGTCGGTCTGTTCGGCGGACATCCACCACACCAGGTCGTAGTCGGCCATGAAGCGGTGGACGTACTCCAGGGCCACCTGGGTCTTGCCGACGCCGCCGAGCCCGTAGAGGGTCTGCGGCTGCGGCAGCACGACGGCCATGCCGCCGCCGAGCTGGTCGCGCATCCGCTCCAGTACGACGGACCGGCCCGTGAAGCCGGGGTTGCGCGGCGGCGCGTTCCAGATCTTCGGCACGGTGCCGGGGAAGCGGGGCCCGGGCGGCATCCCGTCGTTGAGCTGTACGGGGCGGTCCAGGGCGCGCAGCAGCGCGGCGGTGGCGTGCGCCTCGTCGAGCCGGAACAGGTCGACCGGGTTGCGGTCGATGTACGGGGTGGTGAGCCGGACGTCGCCGACGCGCAGGGGCAGCAGATGGCGGCGCCCGCCCCCGGGGTCCTCGGCCGCGGCCCGTTCCCAGACCTCGACCGCACGGGCGGACTTGAGGTACGCGCTGGAGAGCAGGACCACGGTCCGGGCGGCGTTCTCGGCGGCGGTGAGCACGTCCGATCCGGATGCCTCCGGATCGGCGGAGACGTCGCGCGGCACGACCCGGAAGCCCGCCCGGGTGAGGACCGACTCGATCCAGTCGGCCCACATCCGGTTCTCGGCCACGTAGCTGAGGAAGAGGTCGGCCGGCAGGGCGGGGCGCCGTCGGGTGAAGGCGTCCCGGATCCGCAGCCGCACCTCTTCGTTGACCGCCGGCATGGCGGTGATCCGCTGCTCGGTGATGACGGCGGTGAGCCGCTCGAACGCGGCCAGCAGGGAGTTGGCGATCCCGGCGTCGTCGCCGAAGGTGGCGAGGGTCTCCTCGTAGGCGTAGTAGGGCCGGTACGGGATCTCCACGGCGCCCCAGTAGGCGGCGAGCTCGTCGCCCGAGAGCCCGCTGGGGAACCCGTCGAACTTCAGCCGGGCGAGCGCCCGTCCCGCGTCGGCCTTCTCCTTCTCGCCCTCGTCGATCCGCATCGGTACGGGGAAGATCTGGATGCCACGGCCGCCGTACCGCTCGTCGATCTGACGGGCGACGGCCGACGCGCCGTCCATGGACTGGTCGCTGAGGGTGAAGCAGTCGACCAGCGCGTCGGGCAGGTGGACCGTGCAGATGTCGGCGATGTCGCTCAGACCGGTACGGCTGTCGATGAGGACGTAGTCGTAGTTGGCCTTCATGTCGTCGCGCAGCGCGTCGAAGAAGTGCCCGCCGCCGAGCCGGTCGTAGAAGTTGTCCCAGTCGAAGGTGGAGACCGTCGCCGAGTACTCGCGGTTCTGCTTGCCGGCCGAGACGAAGTCGAGGGTCCCGCCGTCGGGGAACTGCCAGCCGAGCGGCTCGGGGTTGAGCGAGACGGCGTGCGGCTGGATGCGCGCGTAGTCGCGGTGCCAGTCGTCGGGCCGCTGCACGGGGCTGGTGGCCGCCCAGGCGTACTCGGTGATCAGGTCGATGACACCGGTGGTGGCACCGAGGGTGGACGGGTCGAGGAAGGGGTGGAAGAAGCGGTGCAGGCCGGGTGCCTCCAGGTCCCAGTCGACGGCCAGGACCCGTTTGCCGTTCGCGGCGAGGATCCAGGCCGTGTTGGCCAGGGCCATCGTCCGTCCCGTACCACCCTTGTACGAGTAGAAGGTGACGACGCGTCCGTCACGACTGGCTGTCATCCAGGTCCTCCGCATCGGGCGCGATCTCGTGCGTCTCGGGGGTGAAGTACGTGGTGGAGTACTCGGCCGCCATGGGGCCGCGCAGCCGGGGGCGTTCGGTGTGGCGGCCGCCGGCGGGCGGATAGACCGCGGCGTGCCGCAGGTACTGCTGGGCGGCCGCCTCCACCACCTGGGGAAGGATCTGGCCGAACGCCTCCATGCTCGGTACGCCCCGGGCGGCGGCGCGGCTGGCGGCCCGGCCCTGGCCCATCTTGACGGGCATGGTCTGTTCGAGCGTCTCGCTCAGCGCTCCCTCCACCGCCCGGCTCTGGTGGTCCATGCGGTTCCACGGGACGACGACGCTCACCCAGGGCCGGTGTTCCGCGTCGAAGGCGGCGAGCCGCCCGCGGCGTTCCTCGTCCTGGAGCGCCCAGCGGTCCACGAGCAGGATCTCGGGCCGGGTCGGCGGCTGCTTGGCGTCCAGGGGGCCCGAGTCGTGGTCGAAGGAGGAGACGGTCGCCTGGTAGTTGAGCGAGCGGACCAGGTCCTCCGCGACATAGGCGAGCGGCCGGGCGGATTCGGGGTGGTACGGATTCCAGTCCTGCGGCATGTCGCCGTAGTACTCGGGGTGGCGGCCCTCGGGGAGGTCGTGCCGGGTCGGAGCGGCGACGGTCACCTGGATGGGGCGCGGGCCCCCGCCGGGGGCGCCGAAGGCGCTGGGTGCCTGCCGGTAGTCGACGGGGCGCCCCGGCCCTATGCCGACGTTGTCGGCGACGGAGACGATGCGTTTGGCGAGTTCGTAGACGGCCCGCTCGTACTCCTCGGCGAATATCCGGAGTTTGATCAGCCCGTACAGCCCGTCGGTCACATAGCGGTCACCGAATGCCCGGTGATTGAACTGCAACCGTTCGGCGGGGCCCGGGAGTTGTTCGGGCGGGACCGGTACCCACAGGGCGGGCACGATCGCCTCGGCCGGCCTGTTGTGCTTGGCGTGGTGGTAGATCGCCCGCTGGGCGAAGGCGTACCACTCCTTGCCGCACATCTCGCTGGCGAAGTACCGGGGCGAGAACAGCGGGACGAAGACCCGGCAGGTGGCCAGGACCTCCGCCAGCCGCTCCGACCAGCCCTCGCCGGAGCGTATCTCGCGGTCCATGAACCCGGCCGGGGATCCGGCCGGGAGGTCGGTCATGGCCATCACGTGGCCGCATAGATCGCGGAACAGCCGCTCGACCCACATATCGGGATCGGGGCCTCCGGCTCCGTACCTCGGCGTGTGCGCGTAGCTCAAGAAGAAGTACGGCCGATGGTCCGCCGCTCGCTGCTGCGGTGACGCGTGCACGCGACCCCCGTCCTGTGTGATCGCCCGTATCCAGGGTGGGAAGGATACGAGCGAATTAATCATTCCGGAGCAGGATTGCTCAGCCCCCATGGCGTTCAGTCATTCAACGCCGCTTTTCGGTCATCCACGCGAATGGACGACGGATGGTTCCCGCGATCGGTCACCCGTGTGATCGTTTTCAGGAGAGCCCGGCTTCCTTTCGCACTCCGGCAATGAGCAGTTTTCCGCTCACGGTGAGTTCGGCGGCTTCCTCCAGCAGGTGGAGGGCCTGCTCGGTGTGTTCCGTATGGCCCGGCTCGTACGCCGAGAGCCCGGCCCTCTCGTAGGCGCCGGCCAGCAGGACGGACACCGGGACGGGGGACTCCCGCCAGGGCGCGCGGTGGGTCCAGACCCCGTCCTGCGCGTAGAGGTCGGCGACGTCGAGCAGGGCCCGCAGCTTGGCCCGCCGGAAGCCGCGCAGCAGCGCCCGCGCCAGTTCCCCGGCGCCGCCCCGCAGCGGGAGGCCGAGGGCGCCGTAGCCGTGGCGGCCGACCGAGACCCCGGTACCGGTCAGCGGGGTCAGGGTGGTCAGGCTCGCGGCGGCCTCGGCGGCCTGTTCCGGTACGGCGTCCTCCAGGAGCCGCCGGGCGCTCTCCAGCCGCGCGGTCCAGTCGGCCGCCTGTGCCGGGGTGAGGCGGGCGGTCGCGGGCGCCCCGAACCGGTCCCGGAACGGGTCGAGGTCGTCGATCGCCCAACCGGCCGCCCCCCGTCGCACGGGCCGCCAGCCGGGGCCCGCCCCGTCGGGTGCCGCGCCGGCCGCCGGCCCGTCCGGGCCCGTGCGGCGGGTGATCCGGTGCTCGGCGCCCGGGATCCGGACGAGGAAGCCCTCCTCGGTCGCCCGTACCTCCGCCGTCCCGTGTCCGGCCGCTCCGCCCCGCGGGGTCAGGCGGAGTTCGCCGAGGGTCGGCAGGCGCAGCACTCCGTCGTGCCAGGCGACCCGGACCGGGGTGTCCACCGCGCCGCGCACGGCGGCGGCGGCGACGTAGCGCGCGAGGAGGCGCGCGGTGGAGGGTGCGTCGTCGCGCTCCTCCCGCAGACCGTCCAGGCATTCGAGGAGCCAGGTACGGGTGTACGGGTGGGCGAGCACCTCGTCGAGCCCGTCGGAGCGCCGCTCGACCGCACCGGCCAGCTCCCAGGCCTCGGCCCACGGTTCGCCGCCTCGGCCCGCGAGTTCGCGGTGCAGTTCGGCGAGCAGGACGCGCGTCAGGTCGTGCTGTTCGGCGACGAGCGTGCCGGGGTCGGTCACGGCGGGGGAGGCGGTGGCGGCGGCCGTGCGCTCCTCCACACCGCGCACGATCGCCTCCAGGTCGGCGCAGTAGACGGAAGGGTTGTCGAAGCCGTTGTCCCGGCGGTAGCGGTGGGTGTAGAGGCCGCCGCCGCAGGAGCGGACGACGGGGCACCGGCGGCAGGTCTCGCCGACACCGTCGAGGCCGAGCTGGCGGGCCCGGATGCCGGGGTGGGCGGCGACGTCGTCGAGGGAGTGCCGGTAGAGGTCGTATCCGGTGGCGGCCGCGCCTTCGTAGGCGCTCTTGAGGGAGTCGACCTGTTCGAGGGTGCCGTCCGTCTCGATGACGACGAGGTCGGTGGGGGCCAGGCCGAGGGACTCGGTCAGGCTCGGGCCGCCGGCCAGGGTGGACAGCACGGATTCGAAGAGGCGTACGGGCACGGGCCTGCCCTGTCCGTTCCACCGGTCGAAGGCTGCCAGGACCCAGTCGGCGTACGCGGTGGGTGAGCCTTCCGGGCGGGGCGGCGGCTCCTCCCAGGTGGCGTGCGGCAGGAGGAAGTCGATGCGCGGGGGGCCGAGTCCGACGAGCGCGTCGTATACGGCGACCGGGTCGTTGGCCACGTCGATGGTGCACAGCAGACCGAGGTCGAGGTGGCGGTAGCGCTCCGAGTGCAGCAGCTCGACGGCCTTCAGGACGAGGGGGTGGCTGCTGCGGCCGTCGGCGAAGCGCCGGTGCCGGTCGTTGGCGGCCTTGTCGCCGTCGAGGGAGATGCCCACCTTGACGCCGTACTCGTCGAAGAGATCGAGGTAGCGGGGGCTGAGCTGCAGGCCGTTGGTGTGGATCCGCAGGTCCAGGGAGGTGACCGGGGCGAGGGCGGTGGTGAGCTCCTCGCAGACGCGCCGGAGTCGTGCGGGCCCCGCCAGCAGAGGCTCCCCTCCGTGCAGGATCACTGACACGGAGGGCAGGGCATGGTTCTTGGCATGCTCGGCCAGTCGCAGAGCTGTCCAGGAAATCGCCTCGTCAGAGATTGCCTTGGGGCGGGTTCGCCAGCTCTGATCAGCGTGTTCATAGATGTAGCAGTGGTCACAGGCAAGATCACACCTGCTGTGGACCTTCAGAACGATCTCGCGGAAGGGGACCAGGGGTCCAGTCATTCCGCCAGTTTAGAGCGCGGAATTGAAGGTGGCGGACCGCTCGGTGCGGTCACCCGACGGCGGAAGGACGCGGCTGAGCTTCTTGGTGGCGTCCGTTCCCCGCACGTCGATCTCGGCCAGAGGAACGCGGTTCTTCTTCGCGGCAGCGAAGGTCACTGAGGTCTGAAAGCTCACGACGGCCGTCCTAGAGGATGTGGTCGATCTGGGGGAACCGCACCATTGCAGTGTCGGCGGCACGACTTTACTCTCATGCCCACCGGCGGCAAATCAGCACGAGGCGACGAAACAAAAGCGTTGCGCCAGTATTCCCCGACCGACCCGGAACAAGCCATTCCACCGAAAGAGTGAAGACAAAACCGCAGACGGGGGTGCGTATGGCCGGCTTTCAGGGCCCACTGCAGAGCATGGTCTTCCGAAACGCGGATCTGCCGGTCCTGTTCCACCTCTCGGACGAGATCGCCGTCGCGCGACAGCGCGAGGCGGTGCAGGACACCCGCCGGCAGCTGATGTTACTGGTCCTGGGGGCGTTCCTGGCCGTGCTGCCCGGCGGCTGGAAGCTGGGCGACACCTTCCAACTGGCGGGCGCCCTCAGTGCGTTGGCGTACGCCGGCGTACTCCTCGTCACCTACCGCACCTCCAGGCGCCGTGCGAAGTCGCAGTGGCAACTCAACCGCTCGGCAGCGGAGTTCATCAAGTCGATGTGCTGGCGCTACGCCGTGCACGGCACCCCCTTCGACGCCGACTCCCGGGATCCGGAAGGCACGTTCGTGGCGCGGCTGGAGGAGGGGCTCGCGGAACTGCGGAAGGTCGGCTGGCTCGACCCCCGGGACGGCGCGGCACCGGCCGGCTCGGGCGAGCTCATCACCCCGGCCATGCGGACCCTGCGGGACAAGCCGTTCCGGATCCGCAAGGAGACGTACGTCCGCGACCGGCTGATCGAGCAGCGCAACTGGTACCACAGGCGCACGGCCGTGTCGCGCCGGGCCACCACGCTCTGGTCGGCGACCACGGCCGTACTCACCCTGCTGGCCCTGCTCCTGGGCGTGTTGCGGGCGTTCTCGGTCGGCGGGTCGGGCGAGGTGGCCGGGCTGCTGTCGGCCGCGGCGGCGTCCTGTGTGGCGTGGAGCGAGATCCGCCGCCACCAGCCGCTGATCGCCGCGCACTCGCTGGTCGAGGAGGACCTGGCGGCGATGCACACCGCGATGGAGACGACGGTCGGCGAGGACCGGTGGTCGGCGGCCGTGTACGAGACCGAGCGCATCGTCTCCCCGCAGCACACCGACTGGCTGGTGCAGCACCGGCGGTGACGGGCCCGCGCCCGGCCGTCAGGCCCGCTCGACCCCGGCCCGCCAGATGACGGTCACCGGCTTCCCCAGCTCGCGGGCGTAGCGCACGATGTCCCCGGTGCCGCCCAGCCCGCGGGCGGGGCGGCCGTCCCAGACGGCGAGCAGCCGGTCGCAGGTGTCGGCGATGTAGGCCCCGGCGGCGTAGTACGCCTCGTCGGTGGAGTGCGGGAAGGCCAGCCTGATCTCGCGGGTCGCCCGCTCCTTGAGCTCCCGGTAGCGGGCCAGCTCCGCGGGGTCGGTGAAGCCCTGCTCGTAGTCGTCGCTGGGGATGACGGCGGTGAGTTCGGCGCCGCACCCGAGGGCGATGTCGGCGAAGAGCTGGTCCGCGCCCGTCGCCAGGCTGGAGAGCGCCTCCGTCGAGCCGTCCCGGCCGTCGAACGCGGCACGGATCGCGGCGCGGACATGGGCGTGGAGCTCCTGGGGGATGTCCCTGTGGCCGGTCACTCCGATGCGCTTCATCCGCCCCCGCTCTCCTCGCCGATCGGCCGACCGCCCTCACATCCTCTCAAATCCGGGCGAGCCGTCCAGTGGCGGAGCCCCCGCCCGGTCCTCCGGGCGGGGGCTCTGGTGCTGTCGGGCCTTCGGGCGGCGGACCGGGGGTCAGTAGATGCTGACTCCGTACGCGCTCAGGGCCTCGGTGACCGGCTGGAAGAAGGTCGTCCCGCCGGAGGAGCAGTTGCCGCTGCCGCCGGAGGTGAGACCGATGGCGGTGGTGCCGGAGTACAGCGCGCCACCGCTGTCGCCGGGCTCGGCGCACACGTTCGTCTGGATCATCCCGTAGACGACGTCGCCGCCGCCGTAGTTGACGGTGGCGTTGAGGCCGGTGACCCTGCCGCTGTGGATGCCGGTGGTCGATCCGCGGCGGGTGACCGACATGCCGACGGTCGCGTTGCCCGCGCCGGTGATGTCGACGCTGCCGACGGTGCCGGGGTGGGCGACCGAGGTGTTGGAGTAGCGCACCAGACCGTAGTCGTTGCCCGGGAAGCTCGATCCGGCCGTGGGGCCGATGCTCGTGGTGTGCGCGGAGTTGGTGTACCAGGGCGGGTTGCCGTCGGTGCAGTGACCGGCGGTGAGGAAGTAGTAGGTGGAGCCGCTGCGGACGTTGAAGCCCGCGGAGCAGCGCCAGCTGGTGGCGTAGACGGCGTCGCCGCCGGAGATGAGCTTGCTGAACGTGCCCGGTGTGCGCTCGATGCGCAGGGCGCCGGAGTTGGCGCCCGCCTCGCGCTTGATCCTCTCGATCTCGGCCGGGGAGACGGTCGAGTCGGCGGTGACGACGAGGGTGCTGGTCGCCGGGTCGACGCGCCAGGCGGTGCCCGGGACGTCGGCCTCCAGGACGGCGGAGTCCGCGGCGGACAGCTGGCTCGCGCCGAAGGTCCGGGGGGTGTCCGCGTTCGCGGCGGGGACCGCGAGTGCGGCGGCGGCCACGAGACCGGTGGACACGGCGAGCAGGCGGGTGCGTCTGGCTATGCCGTCGCGGGGGGTGGTGCGCTTGATCCTCACTTTTCCTCCCGAGGGGGATCGGGGGCCCGCCGTGGGGTGTCGGGCCCGTGAGGCGCAGCCAGGGGGTGAGGACGGTGCAGCGTGCTCTCCGGGTCGGCCGTGCCCCTGACAAGCGCTGACGGGAGTATTCGCGGGATCAACCAACGGCCGCAAGGGCGCCTTTCGGCCGTACGTCCGCGCACGCGTCACTGCCCCGGCGGGTACGGTTCGGTCCCCGCCGGGGTACGCCACTGGGACGCGTCAGTGGCCGAGCAGGTTCCGCTCCCCCGCCGGGACGGGCACCGGGAGGGTGTTGCCGGGCGGCGGGAACGGGCAGATGAAGTGGTCGGCGAAGGCGCAGGGCGGCAGCAGCGACCGGTTGAAGTCGACGGTCACGCCGCCGTCGGGGCCCGGGGCCGAGGGCCGCAGGAAGCGGAACCGGAAGGTGTCCTTTCCGCTGGTGGCGTCGGCGAAGACGGCCCAGAGCGAGCCGTCGCCCTCCACCGCGACCTGGAGGGTGTGGGCGGTGCCCGCGAGCTCGAAGGCGAGTTCGCCGGAGAGCCCCAGACCGCGCTCGCGCCCGTCGGCGTTCCGCACCTGGACGCTTCGGGTCTCCTCGTACGGGCGGAAGGTGCCCGGCACAGCCCAGCGCGGGTCGTACGCGGTGGCCTCGATGCCCGTGAAGTCCTTGCGGGCCGGTGCGTCCGGGTCGAAGTCGCGCACCGCCCACAGCCCCTCGCGGCGCAGCACGACCAGCCGGCGGTCACCCGCCGCGACGCGTGACCGCGGGATGGGCCCGTTGTCGGCGGTGAGGGCGATCTCGCCGGTCAGGGGCTGTCCGTCGACGGTGATGCCGTCCTGCGCCGTGGCGGTCAGCAGCACCTCGTCGCCGTTCTCGCGCCAGGTGCCGGGGACGGCCGGAAGTCGGCCTTCCGGGTGGTCGGAGAGCCAGTGGGTGCCGGTGAGGGAGAGCGGGCCGTACGGCTCCGAGACGGCTGCGACCCTCTGCTCGTGCCAGTTCTTCCAGTCCTGGAGTGGATCGTGCGCGTCCTGTCCGCGGTGCGCGCCGGGTGTGTCGGTGCTCATGTGGTCGACCTTTCCGTACGTGTTCACAGGGCCCTCGGCACGGCGGCGGGGCCGTGCCGGGGGCCGTCGGATGTGCTGCCGGGCCGCGGTCAGAGGACCTTGGACAGGAAGGCGCGGGTGCGCTCGTGACGCGGGCTGTCCAGGACCTCGGCCGGCGGGCCCTGCTCGACGATCCGGCCCTCGTCCATGAAGACGACGGTGTCGGCGGCCTCCCGCGCGAAACCGATCTCATGGGTCACGACGATCATCGTGGTGCCCTGTGCGGCCAGGTCCTTGATGACGTCGAGGACCTCGCCGACGAGCTCCGGGTCGAGGGCGGAGGTCGGCTCGTCGAAGAGCAGCAGCCGGGGTTCGAGCGCGAGCGCCCGTGCGATGGCCACGCGCTGCTGCTGTCCGCCGGAGAGCTGGCGCGGGTAGGCGTCGGCCTTGTCGGCGAGCCCCACCCGGGCCAGGAGCTCGGAGGCGCGGGCGACCGCCTGGGCCCGGGGCCGCTTCAGCACGGAGACCGGCGCCTCGATGATGTTCTCCTCCACCGTGAGGTGCGGGAACAGGTTGAAGTTCTGGAAGACGAAGCCGATCCGGGTGCGCTGCTTGAGGACGTCGCGTTCCGGCAGTTCGTAGAGCTTGTCGCCGGAACGGCGGTAGCCGATCAGGGTGCCGTCGACGCTGATCCAGCCGCTGTCCACCTTCTCCAGGTGGTTGATGGTGCGCAGCAGGGTGGACTTGCCCGAGCCGGACGGGCCGAGGACGACCGTGACCTCGCCGGTGCGGACCTCCAGGTCGACACCGCGCAGCACCTCCAGCGCGCCGAAGCTCTTGTGTACGGACCTGACCTCGACCATGGGGGCGGTGCTCATCGCGCGACTCCTTCGGCGTAGGGACGTTCGGTGGTGTGCGGCAGGAGGGCGAGAACGGCACGGGCGACGGCGTCGTTCTGCCGGAAGCCGGGGCCTCCGGTGCCCGGCCGGGTGAAGGCCGGGGCCGCCCGGGAGGTGGTGTAGGGGCCGAGCGCGAAGCGGCGCGGGTGCGGGCCCCGGCCGTCGCGCTCCAGGACGCGCCCGTCGGCCGGGTCGATCGGGAGCAGCCCGGATTCGCTGGTGTCCGCGCCGTCCTCGTACAGCGCCCGCAGCAGCGGGCTGCGGGTGAGGGCGGGGGTCGGCGGCTCGGGGAGCCGGGCCTCGACCAGGGCGCGGGCCTCGGTCCACCGCCCCGGCAGACTGCCGCCGGACGCCCGGAAGACGCCCTGGCGCTCATCGGTGTCGACGGTGATGCCGGGGCCGAGGAAGCGCACGATGCCGGCGCGTGACAGGGCGAGCATCTGGCGCAGCCGGGGGCCGGGCGGCCCCGAGGCGAGATAGCTGAAGAACCCGTGCCACCGGCTCTCCACGGAACCGAGGCGGAGCAGCTGTCCGTAGACGGAGAGCAGGCCGTCGAAGACCGCGAGGTCCTCGCTGCGCGCGGGGTCGTGGCGCCGGTCGAGATCGGCGGTGATGTGCTCGCGCAGCCGGTCCTGGAGGTGCTCGTACGAGGTGTGGCGCTCACCGAGCAGCGGAAGGTCGAGCGCGGCGAGGTCGAGCCGGTCGGCCGGGTCGGGGACGGCGTCGGCGATGACGAGGTCCAGCGCCTCGGCGGTGGGTTCTGCCGCCGCGTACCTCTCCTCGAACTCCGCCCAGGTGCCGCGCGTCCGCTCGGGGTGGGCGGTGAAGAGCCGGTGGCAGTGGGCGAAGCGGAGCTCCTTGTCGATGAGCGGCCACAGTTCGCCCTCGAAGTCGACGGGGGCGGGGCCGGGCCGTTCCAGTACGGGGTCGATCTGCGCGGGTCCGAAGAAGCGGGGCAGTGGCGGACGGTCGCCCTGACGGTCGTAGCCGATCTTGGAGCGGTAGGGGACGCCCCGGCGGGAGCCGACGTACAGGATGGGCTCCAGGCCGGAGGGGTGGTACTCGTCGCCCTCGTACCGTCCGCCGCGGCCCTCCGTGAGCAGCACCATCAGGTCGATGAAGGCGAGCCCGAAGCCCCGTACGATCACGGGCTCGCCGGCGGGCAGGACGGACAGGTCGCTGTCGGCGGTGAAGTCCGGCGGCAGGTGGACCAGGCCGTGCCGGTGCGCGAACGCGGCGAGCCGGCGCTGCTCGTCGTCGGTCTCGGCCTCCAGATGGCCGATCGTCATGATGACCGCGTCGGCGGTCAGCGGCTCCGCGCGGCCCTCCAGCCAGACCCGCTGGCGGCCGTCGCGCGGCCCGTCGACGCGCAGGGCGTGGGCCCGGTGCTCGTGGACGGTGACGGCGGGCGGCAGGGAGGCGACGGCCTGCTCGTAGAACCAGCGCAGATAGGCGCCCTGCTGCGGGCGGGTGGGGAAGGTCCGGCCGTCGAGGCCCGACCACTGGGCGAGCGTCGGTCCGGGCCGTACCGGTCCCTCCATGGTCACCGTGTCGTCGGTGAACATGGTGACGTCGGCGGCCTGGGAGTTCATCCACAGCAGCGGTGACTGCTCGCGCCGCCAGATACGTCCGCCGCCGACCGGATACGGGTCGACGAGATGGATGTCCAGGGGCCCGTCCCCGTGGAGCTCGGGGAGGTTGGCGGCGAGCCGTTCGAGGATGCCGGTGCCGCGCGGCCCGGCTCCGACGATGACTATCGCGGGGGTCATCGCGCACCGACCGTACCGCGCGCGTAGTGCCGCTCGACGTAGTGCTGGCCGACGCCGAGGATCGAGGTGACCACGACGTACCAGAGGGTGGCGACGAGGAGCAGCGGCATCACCTGGTAGGTGCGGTGGTAGACGAGCTGGACCGAGTAGAGCAGGTCGTGCACGGCGATGACGCTGACGATGGAGGTGCCCTTGAGGGTGCCGATCAGCATGTTCCCGGCGGGCGGCACGATGGAGCGCATGGCCTGCGGAAGCACGATCCGGCGCAGCCTGCGCCACCGGCCGAGGCCGAGGGAGTGCGCCGCTTCGAGCTGGCCGCGCTCGACGGACAGGATGCCGCCCCGCACGACTTCGGCGGCGTACGCGGCCTCGTGCAGGGTGAGTCCGATGATGGCGACGGTGACCGGGCCGAGGAGGTTGACCGTCTTGACTCCGAGGATCTGCGGGTAGAGCGCGCCGATGTTGAACCAGAACAGCAGCTGCACCAGGATCGGCGTCGAGCGGAAGAACCAGACGTACCCCCAACTGACGCTGCGCAGGACCGGGTTGGACGACAGGCGCATGACGGCGAGCAGGGTGCCGAAGACGAAGCCGAGCACCATGACGAGGGCCGTCAGCCAGAGTGTGAGCCACAGGCCGCGCAGCACGGCGGTGGAGGTGAAGTAGTCGGCGACGACGTCCCACTGGAACGCCTCGTTGCGCGCCACGGAGTTGAGGGCCAGCGCGAGGAGCACCAGGACGGCGGCGGCCGCCGTCCACTGTCCGGTACGGCGCGCGGGAACGATGCGGGTGGGTATGTCGTCGTCGGATTTCGTCAGCGGTGACGGGGAAAGGGTCGCGGGCATGGGGAAGGCTCCGTGGATTCAGAGATCGAACACGGTGAATGCCTTCACGGCCGCACAGTCGGACCGAGCCCCTCAACACGGTCCGCCCCAGAGGCTATTGCGAGTACACGGTGCGCTGCAAGCCTGTCCGCACTCTGAGCCGTTTGTCTCAATGTGGTTGACGCGGAAACGGATGCCTGCTCCACTTGTGGCCATGTATTCGCAGCAGTGGCTGGTCACGCGCTCCCACATCGACTTTGGTCGCGTGTGGTCCTCGTCCTGTTGAGCTGACCCACCTGCGTCTCTTCCGCCGCGCGCCAGCGCGCCGTTCCAGCGTGCCTTCACACGCATAGCACACGGTTCCACCTCCCTCTTTTCTTTCATATCCCTTCCTGAGGTCCCTTTTGCATTCCGGCAGAAGGGACAGCTCGACGTTCCCTTTCGCAGGAGACCCGACCCATGAGCACCCGACGCAATATGGCCTTTCTGGCCTTGATCACCACGGCCGCACTCGCCCTCACCGCATGCGGTTCGGGCGACCCGGAGGCCGTCGGCGCCGCCGGTGCCAAGCCGGGCGCGAAGTCAGCGCTCCCCACGAACGACGTGGTCTCGGCGATACCCGAGGACCAGGCGGCCGCGAAGCTGCTGCCCGCGGACGTACGCGAGCGGGGCACCCTCACCATCGCCAGCGCCGTCGCCACCGCGCCCGGCGCGGCCTTCCTGGAGGACGGCCGCACACCCGTGGGCCTGGACATCGACATCGCGGACGCCACCGCGAAGGTCCTCGGGCTGAAGCTGAAGCGCGAGGTGGCGAGCTTCGAGGCGATCCTGCCCGCGCTCGGCAGCGGGAAGTACGACCTGAGCACCGGGAACTTCGGCGTGACCGACGAGCGGCGCGCGACGCTCGACTTCGTCACCTACATCAACGACGGGCAGGGCTTCGCGGCGCGCGAGGACAGCGAGCTGAAGGAGATCACCGATCTCACGCAGCTGTGCGGGCTGACCGTGGCGACCGGGGCCGGCACCACCTTCGAGGCATCCCTGGCGAAGAACGTCGGCCGGTGCAAGGACGCGGGCAAGAAGCCGTACGAGGTGCAGACCTTCAGCGACCCGGGCGCCCAGTGGATCTCCCTCCAGCAGGGGCGCAGCGACGTGGCCATGAGCACCATCAACGGGTTGCGGTACGCGGTGACACAGCAGCCGAACGTCAAGTTCCTCAATGAGTTCAAGCGGCTCGACGTGGGCTTCGCCTTCAAGAAGGGCACTGCGCTGGCGCCCGCCTTCCAGGCGGCGGTCAACCGTCTGATCAAGGACGGGACGTACGCCGGGATCCTGAAGAAGTGGGGGGTCGAGCCGTCCGCGATCGAGACGTCGCAGATCTCGCCGCCCGAGAAGAAGTGAGGGCGGGGGCCGTCGGCGCGGGCCGACGGCCCTCACGGCACCCGCCGGCCGACGGACCGACGGGGGGCGCCGGTGCGCGCCGCGACCCGCCGGCGGGTGGGCGCGCGGCCGGCGCGCCCACGGCCCGCGGCCCGTCAGCAGCCGTCGCAGGGGCAGCAGCAGTCGCAGCCGGGAGAGTTGCAGTTGTCGCAGCTGTGGCAGCATCCTTCGCGCTTCTTGCGGGACCAGGGGCCTTCGTACTCCCGGGCGCAGCAGAGTTGGCAGGTGCACAGCAGCCAGGTGAAGGCGGCGCACCCGGCCCAGAAGCCGCGCGGGGCCGGCTTGGAAGGCCCTCCGCCGAAGCCCGGCGGCATCCCCCCAGGGCCCCCAGGGCCCCCGGGACCGCCGGGGCCACCGGGGCCACCGGGCTGGCCTCCGCCGCCGTACGGGTTGTGCGAACCGTAGGGCCCCTGGCCGCCGCCCTGGTACGGGCCGCCGTACTGGGGCGACTGCCGGCCGGGGCCCTGGCCGTACCCGTCGCCGCCGTATCCCTGGTGCGAGCAGGTCGTGGTGCCGAACGCCCGGTCCACCGACTGCCGCAGCTCGTGTGCGAGCAGGACGTGCAGCAGCGTGTCGTCGACGAACTCCGCGTCGCGCAGGGCCAGCCCGATGCCGTGCAGCGCGTCGTCGGCGAGCCGACGGGCCTCCGCCGTCGACGTGCCGGTCACCGCGAGGGGGTTCCAGGCGCCTGACGCCGCGTCCGCCGCCTGGTCCTCCACGGCGTCCAGCAGATGCGCCAGCCGCCCGAAGAGCCGCCCCGCCTCGGCGAGCGGCGCCGCGTTCTGCGGCTTCCCCGCCAGTACGGCGGTATGCGCGAACGCCGCCGCGGTGGCCGTCTCGGTCGGCTCGGTCACCGTCAGCAGGGGTGTTCCGGCCACCGTCAGCGCCTCGATCCCGGTCTGCCGGTCCACCGCGTCGACCAGCAGCGCCGTGTCGAAGCCGAGCTCGCGTCCGGTCCTGGCGCCGGCCCGGTCCCAGCCGCGCGCGACCATGCGGGCCGCGGCCGCCACGGGCCTGCGGGCCAGCAGCCCGTCCCGGTCGGCGACATGGTCACGTACCTTCGCCGAGGCCAGGACCAGCGAGACGGCGGCGGCGAGCCGCGCCCCCTCGCCCCGGGCGACGGGTGCGGTGCGCATCGCCCTGAGCGGGCAGGGCCCGGCGGTGCGGCGCGATGTCGCGGTCCGCTCGGTCTGAGCTTCCGTCAGGACCGAGACGATGAGCCCGTCGTAGTTGGTGACGACCCTGGCGAACTGGCCGTGATCGGCCCGCAGGGCCAGGCACAGCCCGCAGAGATGGGCCATCCATTCCGTCTTCAGCCCGTCCGTGAGACGGTGGGTGCAGGGCCTGACGATTCCGAACACGGCTCCCCCGAGAGTCGTTCCACTGTGCGGCGGGCATCGTATCGATACTTCGTTCACCCGTACGTCCGCGCGGGCTCACCCGTCTGGCCCGAATGTCATATGTGAGTTACGGAAGGTCGCTCTCAGGGACCGTATGGCTGCAAAACCTTGACGAATCGCCACATCTTCTGCACCAGTACCGTCACGAATCCCCTGCGCGCCGACTATCCACTTGGCGCACGATCCGCATCATGGACGACCATAGGGGTGCGGAACCACAAGTGACCGCGCTGAAAGGAGGCCTCCATGGGATCGGTGCGCAAGGCGAGTGCATGGCTCGGACTCGTCGAGGACAGCGACGAGCGTTACTACGACGACGACGAGTACACCGAGGGCGAGCGCGGCGGGGACGCCTGGGTGACGGATCCCCGGGTGCGGGTCGCCTCCGAGAGCGCGCAGGAGGAAGGCCGCCGGATCGCCACGGTGTCCCCGGACAGCTTCCGGGACGCCCGGGCGATCGGCGAGTTGTTCCGGGACGGCGTCCCGGTCATCGTGAACCTCACCGCCATGGAGCCCGCCGACGCCAAGCGCGTGGTCGACTTCGCGGCCGGCCTGACCTTCGGCCTGCGGGGCTCCATCGAGCGCGTGGCGACGCGGGTCTTCCTGCTGACGCCCGCGGACACCCGGATCGTCAGCGGGGAGCACGGCACCCGCAGCGAGGGCGGCTTCTTCAACCAGAGCTGATGGGCGAGGCCGCTCACCGCCCCTCCGGCCCTCCGCTCAGCGGAAGGCGTCGAGGCCGGTGAGCGCCTTGCCCAGCACGAGCTGGTGCATCTCGACGGTGCCCTCGTAGGTCAGCACCGATTCGAGGTTGGTGGCGTGCCGCATGACGGGGTATTCGAGCGAGATCCCGTTGGCCCCGAGGATCGTGCGCGAGGTGCGGCAGATCTCGATCGCCTCCCGCACGTTGTTGAGCTTGCCGAAGCTGACCTGCTCGGGGCGGAGCCGTCCGGCGTCCATCCGCCGCCCCAGGTGGTGGGCGAGCAGGATCCCCTTGTGCAGCTCCACCGCCATGTCGGCCAGTTTGGCCTGGGTGAGCTGGAAGCCGCCGATGGGCCGGCCGAACTGCTCACGGGTCCGCGCGTACTCCAGAGCCGCCTCGAACGACGAGCGCGCGGCGCCCATGGCGCCCCAGACGATTCCGTAGCGGGCGTGCGAGAGACAGCTCAGCGGCCCCTTGAGGCCGGTCACCCCCGGCAGCACGGCGTCGGCCGGCAGCCGTACGCCGTCGAGGACGAGCTCACTGGTGACGCTGGCCCGCAGCGACCACTTGTGCGTGATCTCGGGGGCGGAGAAGCCGGGCGCGTCGGTGGGGACGACGAAGCCGCGAATGCCCTCGTCGGTCCGGGCCCAGACGACGGCGACCCCGGCCACCGAGCCGTTGGTGATCCACATCTTGCGTCCGTCGAGGACCCAGTCGGTGCCGTCCCTCTTGGCGTGCGTCCGCATCCCGGCCGGGTCGGAACCGTGGTCGGGCTCGGTCAGCCCGAAGCAGCCGATGGTCTCGCCGGCCGCCATCGAGGGCAGCCAGCGCTGCTTCTGCTCCTCGGATCCGAACCGGTGGATGGCGTACATGGCGAGCGAGCCCTGGACCGAGACCAGCGAGCGGATGCCGGAGTCGGCGGCCTCGAGTTCCAGGCAGGCGAGCCCGTACTGGACGGCGCTCGCGCCGGCGCAGCCGTACCCCTCCAGCGACATGCCGAGGGCGCCGATCGAGCCGAGCTCGCGGGCCAGCTCGCGGAGGCCGGGCAGCTCGCCCTTCTCGTACCAGTCGGCGATGTGCGGCAGCACCCGCTCGGCGGCCCAGCCGCGGACGGTGTCGCGGATGGCGAGGTCCTCGGGCTCCAGGAGGTCGTCGAGGCCGAGCGGGTCGGCCGGGTCGAAGGGCGGGAGCTTCGAGGAACGCGCCGGCGGCGGGGGCGACTGCGGGGACGGCCGGCTCGACGCCTGCGGCGTCGGCTGCGGGGACGGCTGCTTCGAGGGTGCGGACATGCGGGCCTCCGGCGGCTGACCGACCGCTGAAACTAGCGGTGTTAGTTACGGCTGGGCGCTGACGTTACGGCTCAGTGTGCCGTGCGTCCAGACCTGGCCGGCTCGACCGGTTCGCGCCTGGCCGGGACCCACGCCCCGGTCCGTCCGTCCGGGCCCGACCGCTCCTGTGGCACGCCCGCGCCGGCGTCCGGCGGACCGCCGCCCGCGTCGGGGATCCCGTCCTCGGCGTCCGGGCCCACGGGACACTCCATCGTGCGCGGCAGCCGCAGCGCCATGAGGGCCCCCAACAGCAGCAGCCCCGCGCTGACGAACAGCGTCACGTGCAGGCCGTGCACGAAGGCGTGGCGTGCCGCCGTGCGCAGCGCGTCGCCCGCCGGCCCGCCGAGGCGGGCCGCCACCTGGTACGCCTCCCCCAGCGAGTTGGCCGCCGCGGAACCGGCCTCGCCCGGCACCCCGGCGACCGCCGCGAGCCGGGGCGAGTAGGCGGCGTTCATCACGCTGCCGAGCAGCGCGATGCCCATGCCCGCGCCCAGCTGGTACGAGGTCTCGCCGATCGCGGCGGCCCCGCCGGCGCTCTTGGCCGGGGCCTCGCTGAGCATCGACTCGTACGCCCCGAAGAGCGTGGTCTGGAGCCCGAAACCGAGCAGGACGAACCCGGTCGTGAGCAGCAGCGGCCGGTCGTGCTGGCCCATGAGCACCAGGAGCAGCACGGCCCCGGCGGTGAGCACGAAGCCCCAGCCGACCATCCGGCGCGGGCCGATCCGGCGCAGCGTGGAGGAGCCGGTGGCGCCGGCGGCCATCGCGGCGAAGGTCAGCGGAAGCAGTCGCAGACCGGTCTCCACCGGGCTGAGCCCGAGGACCAGCTGGAGGTACTGGACGGCGATGAGCTCCAGGCCGACCAGCGCCAGCATGGCCAGCACGATGCAGCCGACGGAGGTGGTGAAGGCGGCCCGGGAGAACAGCCGCATGTCGATCAGCGGGTGCGCCCGGTACCTCTGCCTCCGCACGAAGAGCAGCAGCAGGGCCGCCCCGGCCAGCAGGGGCCCCGCGGTCTGCAGGTGCCACACCGCCTCGCCGGCGCCGACGCGCTTGACGCCGAGGACCGCGCCGAGCACGCCGGCCGCCGCCATGAGCGCGCCGAGCACGTCCCAGGGGCCGTCCCCGCTGCCCTTCGACTCGGGGAGCAGCCACCGGCCGAGCGGGAGTATCAAAGCCATCAGCGGAATGTTGACGAGGAAGACCGACCCCCACCAGAAGTGCTCGACCAGGAACCCGCCGAGCACCGGTCCGGTGGCGGCGCCGATGGCGGCGACAGCCGTCCAGATGCCGATCGCGGTGGCCCGCTCGCGGCGGTCGGGGAAGACGGCCCGCAGGACGGAGAGCGTCGCCGGCATGATCATCGCACCGCCCACGCCGAGCAGGGCGCGGGCTGCGATCAGCACGGCAGGGGTGTCGGCCGCCGCCGCGACGGCGGAGGCCACGCCGAAGAGCCCGTACCCCGCCAGGAGCACCCGCCGCCGCCCGACCCGGTCGCCGAGCGTGCCGAAGAGGATCAGCAGCGAGGCGCAGACCAGGGGGTAGGCGTCCACGATCCACAGCAGCGCGGTGGAGCTGGGGCGCAGGTCCTCGGTGACGGAGGGGACGGCGACGTGCAGCACCGTCGCGTCGAGCGCGACGAGGAGCAGACTGACGCAGAGGACGAAGAGGACGACCCAGCGGTTGGCACCGCCGCCGGCGGCACGCAGCCGTGCTCCGGCCGTGGTCGTCCCGGACATGTACGTACCTCCCACGATGAAACCCTCGCGCTCGGTGGGCGCCGGCCGGGGAGGGACTTCCCGCGGGGGCGGCCCGGCATCGACGGGCGAGTGAGCCGTCAGCGTACGCGAGTTCAGGCCGGTGGCGCGTGGTCCATCTCTCACCGGGGCAGACGCGGCGGTGTGGCGTACGCCACTCACGACCACTCGCCCGGAGGAGTGAATTCCGCGCGGGTGTCTCCCGTACATCATTTCCGCGAGAGACAAACAGACTTCCGGAAGCGCCCCGGCGGCAATAGGGGACAAGGGCCCCGAGGTTTATGGATAAGCACGGAATAAACAACAGGCTGAGACACACTCCACATCACATCGTCATCACAAAGAGACCAGAACGGCCTGGCTCGACACTCACTCGCTGTAACGTCGATTGGGTGCGTACCGACATCTTTGCCCGTCTGGACCGGGAGCCGGAACCGCCGAAGATTGAGATCCCGCGGATGAGCCGCACCCGTCTCACGCTCTTCGGCGGGACGTCGGCGTTCTATCTCGCCATCGTGGTGGCCGTGCTCGTCTCGTCGTGGCTGGTGACCCTCGACTGGAAGGTCATGCTGTTCCGGCCGTACCAGCAGTGGCCGGAGCTGCACGCGTTCCTCGACTACTTCGTGGTCCTCGGCCAGCGCGGTCCGACGGCGGTGATGGTGGCGGCCTGGCTCGGCTGGCGCTCCTGGCGGCAGCACACGCTGCGGCCCCTGCTCGCGCTCGGCGCCGCGCTGCTGCTGCTCAACGTCACGGTGGGCGCTGTCAAGATCGGCCTCGGCCGACTGGGTCCGCACTACGCGACGCAGATCGGCTCCGCCGAGCTCTTCGCGGGCGGCGATATATTTCCTTCCGGACACACCGCCAACGCCGTCGTGACCTGGGGCATCCTCGCCTATCTGGCGACCACGCCGCGCGCCAGACGCTATCTGTCGGCGCTGTCGGCCGTGGTCGCGCTCGGGGTCGGCCTCACCACCGTCTACCTCGGTACGCACTGGCTGAGCGATGTGCTGCTGGGCTGGGCCGCCGGTCTGCTCATCCTGCTCGGGCTGCCGTGGTGCGAGCCGGCGATCGCCCGGGCCGAGGCGATGGTCTTCGCGGTCCGCGAGCGGTTGCGCGAGCAGCTGCGGGCGCGTCGCCGCCAGGTGCCCTCGCTGCCCGTCGCGGCGGGAGGCCCGCGACCGGCCATATACCCGCAGCGGCCGGCCGTCGTCGGCGAAGAGCCGGTACGGGCCGGCGCCGGCGACGAGCCGGTGCGCGAATCGGTGGGCGCGGGCAGCGGTGGCCGTACGGCCGCCGTGCGCACCACGCTCACCCAGCCCCGACCGCACGCCGTGGTGCGTTCGGAACGCACCCCGGTCACCCCGGCGGGCAGCCGTCGGCCGCCCCACTCGCGGCCGGTGACGGGCGGCTGACGGTCCCCGACCGCCGCCCGGGGAGGTACGCACCGCCGCCCCGCATGACGAAGGCCCCGGCTCCGGCCGGGGCCTTCGTCATGCGCTCCCGTGGGAGCGGCCCTCCCGGGAGGGCCGCCGGGGGCCTCTATCCGACCCAGCAGCGGGTGACCGTGTGGTCGTCGACCTCGAAGTTGAGCCTGCCCGCCACGAACTCCATGGTGATGATCGAGCCGGGCGGCAGCATCCGGACGGTGCTCCACCCCCGGGAGCGGGCGACCTGTTCGGCGTCGCGGTCGTCACGACCCACATAGGTGCCGGGGTCGTCGTCGGGCTGTGCGGGGGGAGTCGGTATCGATGCCATGCCATTCACCGTAGGCGGCGTCGCACAGTGACGGAAGCGGGCCCGGCACATGTCTCACGATCCCCACGTGACTCACCGGTCACACTTCTGTCACAGGATCACGACATGCGTTTAACGCGGCCGACAGCACTTCTCCGGACGCCGCCGGGCCATGACACGGGAATTCCCGCACGCCCCGGTACGGGCCATTTCCCGCATTGCCGGAATTCCACTTCTGCGGATCATCGGAATGGCCGGGTGCCGGCAATTCACCGGATCCCCGCACCATCGCCCCACCGGGTGAACGCATGGCGGAAGGCTCCCCGACAGCCCCGCGCGAACGCCGGTCCGGGGCCCCGTCGCCCCCCCCGGCGCCCGTATGACCCCGGGGGGCACGCACACGGCGGCTGGGCCCCGCACGCGTCGCGAGCGGGGCGGCAGGGCCCTTCACCCGGCGCGAGCGCGAGCCCCGACGAACCCTGGACCGGTCCCGGGGCCGGCCGGGCCGGCCCCACGCGTCGGCCGGTGGCGACGGCTGGCGCCACGCTGCGCCCGGGCCCGGGCCCGGCGCGAAGGCCCCGGGCGCAGCGTGGCGCCCGGGGCCGGACGGGCGAGCCCCGCGGCGGGGCCCCGCCTACGCGGTGACGCGGACGCAGAGGTCGTTGTCCGTGGAGTAGCAGGGCGCCGCCCGGTAGCCCTCGCCCCGGTGCACCGGGTACACGAAGACGCTTCTGCGGTCCCAGACGTCGTCCAGGATGCGGGAGATCCGCACCGGCTCCGCGCCGGCGGCGGGGCGCAGCCACAGCTCCCACAGCTGCTGCTTGTCGACGGGCGGCCGGACGAGCGCCTCGTACGGCAGCGTGAAGGCGAACGCCCTGGCACGGCCGTCGGCCGGCACCTGGTGCACCTGCGGACCGAGCCGCGCCTCGGCCACCGCCCCGGCGCCCAGCTCGGCGCCGTACAGGACCCCCTCGACCCGGCAGGCGCCCTCCCCGATGCCGATGGCACCGGCCTCGGCGTGCGGCGCCCGGACCCAGCTGCGGACCGCGAGACGGCCGTCCGCCGTGGGGTAGGGGACGCGGGCGGTGACCCCGCCGCCCGGCTCGGGGGCCCGGTCGACCAGCGCGCGCAGGTCCCGGATGCCGGGCTCGACGGCCCGCTCGTCCACGAAGGCGTCCCACCGGCCCTCGGCGAGCACGACCGTGCCGGGCAGAACGGCGCGCAGATGACCGGGACGCGTGGGCGTGAGCGGCAGCCGGGTCTCGTCCGACGCGTCGGTGCCGCCGCGCCTGCGCAGGACCAGCACGGGTTCGGCCGTGTCCAGGACCGCTATGTCGAAGGTGATGCCGCCCGCGGAGTCCGCGACGCAGTCGGCACGCGGGGCCGGGGGCCCGGGGGACGTGGGGTCGGTCATGCGCGCTTCCCCTTCCGGAGCATGTCCGCGGCCTGGTAGCGGACGGCGTACGCGGCGTCGAGCACGGCACCGCGGACGCGGTGCAGCGTCTCGCGGGTACGGCTGCGGGAGCGGCCTCCGCCGCCCTGGGCGACCAGCTCGGTGAAGAGCGCCTCGTGGCGTTCGGCGATCCGGGCCGGGTCGAAGCGTTCCGACGCCTTGAGCGCGGCCTGCCCCGTCCGGCGCCGCAGGTCGTCGTCATCGATCAGGCCGAGCAGGGCGTCGGCGACGGCGTCGACGTCCCCGACCGGTACGAGCCGCCCGTCGACGCCGTCCTCGATGATCTCGCCGGGGCCGTGCGGGCAGTCGGTGGAGACGACCGGCAGGCCGCAGCGCATCGCCTCGACGATGGTCATGCCGAAGGACTCCAGACGGGAGGTGACGGCGGCGATGGAGCCCTTGACCCACTCGGGCTCCAGCGGATTGGCCGGGCCCATCAGGTAGACGTGGTCGTGCAGGCCGCGCTCCTCGATGAGGGCGCGCAGGGCGTTCTTCTCGTTGCCGGTCGCGTCGCCGGAGCCGTAGATCCTCAGCCGCCAGTCGGGGCGGGCGGCGACCACCTTCGCGAACGCCTCGACCAGCAGGTCGTACCGCTTGACCCGGGTCAGCCGTCCCGCCGCCACGACCCACTTGGCGGTCGAGTCGGCGGGCTCCACGGTCGGCGCCGGCACGCTGTTGGGTACGGCGTCGATGCGTACGCCGGGCAGCTTGAGCCGCGTCCGGTAGGAACGGGCGTCGGCCTCGGTGACGGTGGTGACCGCGTCGAGCAGGGTGTAGCGGTGGCCGATCTCGCGTCGCAGCCGGTAGCCGTGGCTGTCCAGCGTCAGGTGCTCCTGGCCGATCCGGACCGGGCCGCGCCGGGCCTGCCGGGCGATGTGGATGTTGAGGCCGGGGCGGGTGCCGACGACGACGTCCGCCTGGAGGGACCTGAGGTGGGCGGCGATCCGGGCGTCGGTGAGCCGGCTGTACTGCTTCCACCGGCCGTCGCCGCGCGGGAAGACCCTGGCGGGCTTCTTGTAGTCGGGGTGGTCGCCGTCGTACGTGGGGCTGTTCTTGCGCAGGTCCACCAGGTGGCGCATGGTCACGCCCCGCGGAGCGCCCAGGGTCGGCTCCTCACGGTGCCGGAAGACCGAGACGATCTCGACGTCGTGCCGCTCGGCCAGGGTCTGGGCGAGGTTGAACGTCGTGCGGATCGTGCCGCCGATCCCGTACGCGTTGTGGAGCAGGAAAGAGATATGCATCGCGTCGCCGCGTCCCCCAGGTCCGATGGTCGTCAAGGGGGACTGTACTTGGCTTCGGGCGCCGGCGGCCGGGCCGGGGGGCGCCGGCCGTCGTCCGAGGGGGGTGGGCGGGGGCTCGGCGGCCCGGGGCTCACCTCCCCGGTGAGTGCGGCCGGCCCGCACGGCGTCCTCATCGACACCTTCCGCCTCCCGTCCCGCGGGACGGCCGTGCCGCGGGCGCCCGGCCGCACCGCGATGTCACCGATCAGCAGGTCGCGGTCGACCGCCGCCCTCAGCGCGGCCCGCGGCGGCGAGGGCAAGGGCGAGGACCACGGCGGTGCGCGGCGCCACCGCCCCGCGGCGCCCGCCGGGGCCGATACCGGCGGCCATCAGGCTCACCACCGGGTTCCGGGGACCGTCCTCACCGGGGACGGTGGGGGCCCGGGGGCCGCACCGCCGGCCGGAGGAGCGGGCCCGGGCGTCCGGGGGCCGCCGCGGCGGAGGAAGCGCGGGGCGGCGGGCCCACCGGTCGCGGGACGGTCCCGGCCGGCGGGCCCGACCGGTCACGCCTTCGGCAGGGCCAGCATCGTCCCGACCTTGATCCGGTGGGGATCGGCCCCGATGAGCTTCATGTTCATCTGGTGGAGCGTCTGCCAGCCGCCCTTCACCTTGAAGCGGCGGGCGATCCCGGAGAGCGTGTCCCCGGCCTGGACGGTGTGGGCCCGCCCGGACAGTCCGTACCGCTTGGAACAGGTGGGCCAGGCGCCCCAGCCCTGCCACCGCAGCACCTCCTCCGCCACCGTGATCTGCTGCTCACGGGTCGCGAGGTCGGCCCTCGGGGCGTACTTGGTGCCGCCGAACGCCTCCCAGGTCGACTGCTGGAACTGCAGTCCTCCGTAGTAGCCGTTGCCGGTGTTGATGTGCCAGCGGCCGCTGCTCTCGCAGGCGGCGACGCAGCCCCACGGCCACTGGTCGGTGGCGCAGTCGGCGAGGGTGTAGGCG
This sequence comes from Streptomyces sp. SP18CS02, assembly GCF_036322365.1. Lineage (NCBI taxonomy): Bacteria > Bacillati > Actinomycetota > Actinomycetes > Kitasatosporales > Streptomycetaceae > Streptomyces > Streptomyces sp. SP18CS02. The sequence goes on along the minus strand of NZ_JAQYXC010000266.1, from coordinate 41,122 downwards.
GGTCCGGGAGCGGGGGGCGGACGGTGGGTGGCGCCCGTCGCGCCGCGGGTGGTGAACGGGGTGGGGACGGTGAGTGGTGTGGGGGACGTGAGCCGTGCGTGCGGGACGGGCGCGGCGTGGGCGGCCGGCGCGCCCGCGCCCGTGCTCATCGGCACCAGGGCGAGCAGTACGGCGGCCGGTGCCACGACCGGCCAGAAGCGGATCTTCGGCATCGGGTCACGCTAGGCAGCCCGGATGCCTCCCGGGCCGGTGCCGCGCGGGGGTCGCGCGAGCCCCACCCGGTCGGCGGTCGGCCACCGGAGTCCCATTCCATGCCCCCATACGCGTGACCCCGGCCGCAGATCACCCGTTGAGCTCTTCATGAGACGAGCCGGGAACCACCCGGCTCCACAGGCAACGACTCCGAGGAGCCACCCGTGCCGCGCATGCTCGACGTCAGCGAGGACGTACGCGCCGAGATCGGCGATGAAGAAGCCGACCGGCTGCTCGCCGGCGAGAACGCCCCGGGCAGCTACGACTGCACCTCCTGCCGCACCCCGGGCGACTCCGAGCAGGAGCGCACCAGCACCGTGCTGTTCGTCGGCGAGGAGACCGCCGTGCTCGCCTTCGCGCACGCCACGTGCATCCCCTCCCAGGTCGTGCAGGTGGCGGAGGCGCAGCTCCAGGGCGCCGTCCGGTCCATCACCGGCGAGGAGGCCGCCCCCCTGCCGACCGGCGGCGAGCAGGCCGTCCTGGGCGTCACCAGCGGTCTCGTGCTGATCGAGAACGAGCTGCACCCCGCCCTGGTCGTCGAGCCCACCGAGCCGATCGCCCGGCCGGGCTCCGGGGGCACCACCGACGAGTTCCTGCCGCTCCTGATCGAGCAGGGCTTCCTCCCGGTCAACGACCTGAACCAGAGGCCGAGCGGTATCGCGGGCTGGTCCGTGCTGCTCGCGATGGGCCAGCTGCACGCCATCCTCCAGCCCGGTACGGGCGGCGGCAGCCCGGTCGCCTGGTGGCAGGCGCACCAGCCCCTCCAGGTCACCGAGGGGTGGCGCGCGGCGGCGAACAAGTCGCACAGGGTCCTGGTCTTCGCCGCCCCGGTCGGCTCCATCGGCCAGCAGCCGCGTGAGGACCTGCTGCGCGACGCGCTGGAGAAGGCCGCTGCGAACGGGCGGCTCGTCGCCGCCGCGATGCCGCTGGCCGGCACCTGATGGAGGAGCCGCGTCCCGCCGGCCATCCGGCGGGCGCACCGCCCGTGCGCGGCGCGGACCGGCTCCGGCGACCGGCGAAATACGGGTCCGGGCCGCATCCGACGGGCGGTGAGGTCGTTGGCACATACGTGCACGCATACGAACCATCCCGCCAGTCGTACCAGCAGATTCCCGCGATGCGCCCCGCGCAGGACGGGCCGTCCGCCCACTCGGCCACGCCGATCTACGACGCGCTGTACTCCGAGTACCTCAGGTCGTTCCGGACCTTGCCGGGCGACCGCAGCGGCGAGGAGGACCTCGTGTTCAAGGGCTTCGGCGGCGGCGGTACGGGCACGTACCACGGCCGCGGCGGCTCGGGCGGGTCGTACGCCGGGGTCGGGCACGGGCTGGGCCACTCGCTGAACCAGCCCGGTCAGCACTCCGGCTACCCGGGGCAGTGGCAGCCGGTGAGCGTACGGCCGCACACGGGGCACTTCCCCGCGGCTCTGCCACCGGCCCCCCGCAGGGGGCTGTGAGCGACGGACCGACGTACGACGGCGGGGCCGGGTCGAGTTCTCACTCGCCCGGCCCCGCCGTCGTACCGTCACCCCGCGGTCAGCGGGCGATCACTTCTTGCGGCCGCGCTTCTCGCGCACCCGGACCGAGATGTGGATCGGCGTGCCCTCGAAGCCGAACTCCTCACGCAGCCGGCGCTCGACGAACCGCCGGTAGCCGTGCTCCAGGAAGCCGGACGCGAAGAGGACGAACCGGGGCGGCTTCGTGCCCGCCTGCGTACCGAAGAGGATGCGGGGCTGCTTGCCGCCCCGGATCGGATGCGGGTGGGCGGCCACGAGTTCGCCGAGGAAGGCGTTGAGGCGACCGGTGGGGACACGGGTCTCCCATCCGGCCAGCGCCGTCTCGATCGCCGGGACGAGCCTGTCCATGTGGCGGCCGGTACGGGCGGAGACATTGACCCGGGGAGCCCACGCGACCTGCTGCATCTCGGTCTCGATCTCGCGCTCCAGGTAGTAGCGGCGCTCCTCGTCGAGATTGTCCCACTTGTTGTACGCGATGACGAGCGCGCGGCCCGCCTCCACGGCCATCGTGATGATGCGCTGGTCCTGCACCGAGATCGATTCGCTCGTGTCGATCAGGACGACGGCGACCTCGGCCTTCTCGACGGCGGCGGCGGTGCGCAGCGAGGCGTAGTAGTCCGCGCCCTCCTGGAGGTGGACCCGGCGGCGGATACCGGCGGTGTCGACGAACTTCCAGGTCTTGCCGCCGAGCTCGATCAGCTCGTCGACCGGGTCACGGGTGGTGCCGGCCATCTCGTTGACGACGACCCGCTCCTCGCCCGCGACCTTGTTGAGGAGGGAGGACTTGCCGACGTTCGGGCGGCCGATGAGCGCGATGCGGCGCGGGCCGCCGACGGCGGTGCCGAACCGCTGCTCCGGGGCCTCGGGCAGCGCCTTCAGGATCTCGTCGAGCAGGTCGCCGGTGCCCCGGCCGTGCAGGGAGGAGACGGGGAACGGCTCGCCGAGGCCCAGCGACCACAGGGCGGTGGCGTCGGCCTCGCCGGAGGGGCCGTCGACCTTGTTGGCGGCGAGCACGACGGGCTTGCCGGCCCGTCGCAGCAGCCTGACGACGGCCTCGTCGGTGTCGGTGGCGCCGACGGTGGCGTCGACGACGAAGACGCATGCGTCGGCGGCCTCGATGGCGAACTCGGCCTGGGCGGCGACGGAGGCGTCGATGCCGAGGACGTCCTGCTCCCAGCCGCCGGTGTCGACGACCTTGAAGCGGCGGCCGGCCCACTCGGCCTCGTAGGTGACGCGGTCACGGGTGACGCCGGGCTTGTCCTCGACGACGGCCTCGCGGCGGCCGATGATGCGGTTCACCAGGGTCGACTTGCCGACGTTCGGCCGGCCGACGACGGCGAGGACGGGCAGGGGGCCGTGGCCCGCCTCCTCGATCGCGCCCTCGACCTCTTCGATGTCGAAGCCCTCTTCGGCGGCGAGCTCCATGAACTCCGCGTACTCGGCGTCGCCAAGTGCCCCGTGGTCGTGCTGGTCGTTCATGAAGTCCGTTCCTCGTTCATTCGTGGTCGGTGAACCCCGGGGGCTCACTACTCAAGTCTCGCCTAGCGCCCGGTGAGGCGCCTGGCGTTTTCCAGGTGGGCGGTGAGCCGCTCCTGGATGCGTACGGTGGCGTCGTCCAGCGCCGCCCGGGTACGCCGGCCGGATCCGTCCCCGGCCTGGAACGCGTCACCGAAGACGACGTCGACGCGGCTGCGCAGCGGGGGAAGTGCCCGTATCAACCGTCCGCGGCGCTCGGTGCTTCCCAGCACCGCGACCGGGACGATGGACGCGCCGCTGCGCACGGCGAAGTAGGCGAGCCCGGCCCTCAGTGAGGCGAAGTCGCCCTCGCCCCTGGTTCCCTCGGGGAAGATCCCGAGGACCCCGCCGGCCGCCAGCACACCGAGCGCGCCGGTGATGGCGGTGCGGTCGGCGGCCGTACGGTCGACCTTGACCTGCCCGATGCCCCGCAGGAACGGGTCGAGCGGGCCGACGAACGCCTCTTTCTTGATCAGGAAGTGCACGGGCCTCGGGGCGGTGCCCATGAGCATGGGGCCGTCGAGGTTGTGCGCGTGGTTGACGGCGAGGATGACCGGTCCGGCGGCCGGTACCCGCCAGGCGCCCAGGACGCGCGGCTTCCACAGGCCGTACATCAGCCCGATGCCGATCGCCCGCCCGACTGCGGCGCCCTTGTCGGACGGGGTCACCGGGCGTCTCGCCTCTGCTCACCGTCGGTTCCGCTCCGCCGCTCCTCGACCAGGGTGACGACGCACTCGATGACCTGCTGGAGGGTGAGCTCGGTGGTGTCGACCTCGACCGCGTCGGCGGCCTTGGCGAGCGGGGAGGTCTTGCGGCTGGAGTCGGCCGCATCCCGCTTGATCAGGGCTTCCCTGGTGGCGGCGACGTCCGAGCCCTTGACCTCGCCGGACCGGCGGGCCGCGCGGGCCTCCGGGGACGCGGTCAGGAAGATCTTGATGTCGGCGTCCGGCAGGACGGTCGTGCCGATGTCACGGCCCTCGACGACGATGCCGTGCGCGGCGTCGGCGGCGATGGACCGCTGCAGTTCGGTGATGACGGCGCGCACCTCGGGCACCGCGCTGACGGCGCTGACCTTGGAGGTGACCTCCTGGGTGCGGATGGGGCCGGAGGCGTCCGCGCCGTCCACCGTGATCGTCGGGTGGGACGGGTCCGTGCCGGAGACGATGACGGGCTTGCCCGCCGCCGCGGCCACGGCGTCGGCGTCGTCGACGTCCACGCCGTTGCCGACCATCCACCAGGTGATCGCCCGGTACTGCGCGCCGGTGTCCAGGTAGCTGAGACCCAGCTTGGCGGCGACCGCCTTGGAGGTGCTCGACTTGCCCGTGCCGGAGGGGCCGTCGATGGCGACGATCACGGATTCCACGGTGTCGGACACCTTCCTGAGACAGGGGAGAGGGCCGGCCGGATGCCGAGGGGCCCGGCACAAGGTTACCGACTGCTGCCCCCGGCCCTTGCACCCATTCGGGCTACCTCCGGCGCCGGAGCCCTCCGGACCCCGGCCCGGACCCGTCCGGACCCGCCGCAGGCCCGCCCGGAAGGCGTCCAGGGCGCTTCCCCGCATCGCCCCCCGGGCCCTCCCCCGGTCGCCTTCCCGGAGCCGGCCGCGCCGCTGTGGCCCGCCGCGCGGCCCGCCCGCGCGGCCCGTCCCACGGCCCGGCTACTGGCGCAGCGCCCAGCCCCGGTCTCGGAGCGCGGCGGACAGGGAGGAGGCGGAGGCGGGCTCCACCATCAGCTGCACGAGACCGGCCTGCTGGCCGGTGGCGTGCTCGATGCGGACGTCCTCGATGTTGACGCCCGCCCGGCCCGCGTCCGCGAAGATGCGCGCCAGCTCGCCCGGCTGGTCGCTGATCAGGACCGAGACCGTCTCGTAGGCCGTCGGGCCGCCGCCGTGCTTGCCCGGCACGCGCGCCCGGCCGGTGTTGCCCCGGCGCAGCACGTCCTCGACGCCCGAGGCGCCGCCCAGCCGCTTCTCCTCGTCGGAGGACTGCAGCGCCCTCAGCGCCCGCACCGTCTCGTCCAGATCGGCCGCGACCCCGGACAGGACGTCCGCCACGGGCCCCGGGTTCGCCGAGAGGATCTCGATCCACATACGGGGGTCGGAGGCGGCGATGCGGGTCACATCACGGATGCCCTGCCCGCACAGCCGTACCGCCGTCTCGTCGGCGTCGGCCAGCCGGGCGGCGACCATCGACGACACCAGCTGGGGGGTGTGCGAGACCAGCGCGACCGCCCGGTCGTGGGCGTCGGCGTCCATGACGACCGGGACCGCCCGGCACAGTGCGACCAGCTCCAGCGCGAGGTTCAGCACCTCGGTGTCGGTGTCGCGGGTGGGGGTCAGGACCCACGGACGGCCCTCGAAGAGGTCGGCCGTCCCGGCGAGCGGACCCGAGCGCTCCTTGCCGGACATCGGGTGCGTGCCGATGTAGGCGGTGAGGTCGAGGTCCATCGCCTCCAGCTCCCGCTTCGGCCCGCCCTTGACGCTGGCCACGTCCAGGTAGCCGCGGGCCGTCCCGGCGCGCATCGCGGCGGCCAGTTCGGTCGCGACGTAGGCGGGCGGTACGGCGATGATCGCGAGGTCGACGGGGCCGTCCGGCGGCTCCTCCGTACCCGCGCCCCGAGCGGCGGCGGTACGGGCCCGGGCCGGGTCGTGGTCGACGAGGTGGACGGTGATGCCGCGCGCGGTCAGCGCGAGGGCGGCCGAGGTGCCGATGAGGCCGGTTCCGATGACGACGGCGGTTCTCACTGGGCGATGTCCTTGCGCAGGGCGGCCGCGGCACCGAGGTACACGTGGACGAGGGCGGACTTGGGCCGGTCGGTCTCGATGTGCGCGAGGACCCGCACGACGCGGGGCATGGCGCCCTCGATGTCGAGCTCCTGGGCACAGATCAGGGGTACGTCGACGATGCCGAGCCTGCGCGCGGCGACGGCGGGGAAATCGCTGTGCAGGTCGGGCGTGGCCGTGAACCAGACGCTGATCAGATCGTCGGGCGTGAGGCCGTTGCGCTCCAGTACGGCGGTGAGGAGCTCGCCGACCCGCTCCCGCATGTGCCCGGCGTCGTCCCGGTCCAGCTGGACGGCCCCTCGGACCGCTCGTACCGCCACGTCCCGCTCCTTCGCGTGTGCCATCCGTACGGGTGAGTGCTGGCGGTCAGCCTAGTCAGCCGGGAGGGCGGCCGGGTGCGATGCCCGTCCTTCGGGACGCCGGCGGATGCCCGTGCTCGCGGGACACCGGGACGTGGGCGCGCGGCGGACCGGGCGGATCCTGGGCCGGACGGGCGGCGGGCCGGGGCGGGGGCGGCCGGCGGTGCGCGGCTGCGCTAGAAAGGCGTCATGCTGCTCCACGTCGTACCCCTGAACGAATGGTCCGCCGATCCCGGGCGTCCCTACGCCCCGTCCTCCCTGGCCTCCGAGGGCTTCGTGCACTGCTCGCCGGACGAGCCGGCGGCGCTCGCCGTCGCCGACGCCCACTACCGCTCGGTGCCCGGACCGCTGCTGGTGCTGTTCATCGACGAGGCGCTGCTCGGTGCCGAGGTGCGCTGGGAGGGCTCGGGAGGGGAACTCTTCCCGCATGTGTACGGGCCGGTCGACCGCGCCGCCGTCACGGGCGCGCGGGAGGTGCGCCGGGACGCCGACGGCCGCGTCCAGGGGCTCGCGGCCTGAGCCGGGGGCCCGGCCCGTCGAGGAACCGGACGACGGCCCCGTCCGGGTGCCGGCGCCGTGGTCGTGCCGGGAGCGCTCCGGGCGGACGTCCCGGCGCGGTTCGTCCCGCCGGTCACGCCGGATCAGGTACCGCTCGACGGGCGCACCGCCCGGTTGCTTCGTCCCGTGGACCTTCGGCGCCAAGATGCTGACCATGAGTCCAGCTCCCATGCCCCGCCGGACCGTGCTCACCGCCGTCGTCGTCGCCCCCGCCGCGCTCGCGACGGGCTGCGGCGACGACGAGGGCGGCAGCACCCCGGCCGCCAGCACGACGCCCACCGGCACCTCCAGCGCGCCCGCCCCGCCGCCCTCGGGCAGCCCGACCGCCGGCGCGGGCGAACAGCTCGCCAGGACCCGTGACATCCCGGTGGGCGGCGGCACGGTCTTCGCCGCGAAGAAGATCGTGGTGACGCAGCCGAAGGCCGGCGAGTTCAAGGCGTTCTCCGCGGTCTGCACCCACCAGGGCTGCGTCCTCGGCGCGGTGGAGGAGGGCACCATCGACTGCCCTTGCCACGGCAGCCGGTTCCGTATCGCCGACGGGTCGGTCGAGAAGGGCCCCGCCACCGAGGCGCTGCCCGCCAGGCGGATCACCGTCTCGGGGGACTCCATCCTGCTCGGCTGAGGTTCGCCGCTCCCGGCGGACACGATCTAGTCTCTGGCCCATGAGTCCCGAAGAGCTGGTGCGCGACCACACGATCTACTCCTGCGTCATGGGGTCGCGCGCCTTCGGGCTGGCCACGGAGGAGAGCGACACCGACCGGCGTGGGGTGTTCCTGGCCCCCACGTCGCTCCAGTGGCGCTTCGACAAACCCCCCACGCACGTCGAGGGCCCGGCGGACGAACAGTTCAGCTGGGAGCTGGAACGCTTCTGCGATCTGGCGCTGCGCGCCAACCCCAACATCCTGGAGTGCCTCCACTCCCCCCTCGTCGAGCACGCCGACACCACCGGACGCGAACTCCTCTCGCTGCGCGCCGCGTTCCTGTCGCGACAGGTCCACGCGACCTTCGTGCGGTACGCGGCGGGCCAGCGCAGGAAGCTGGAGGCCCACACGCGCCTGCACGGCGCGCCCCGCTGGAAACACGCCATGCACCTGCTGCGCCTGCTGACGAGCTGCCGGGACCTGCTGCGTACCGGCGAACTGGTGATCGACGTCGGGGACGAGCGCGAACGGCTGCTGTCGGTCAGGCGCGGCGAGGTCCCGTGGCCGGACGTCACCGCCTGGATGGCCCGCCTCGCCGACGAGGCCGACGAGGCGGCGGCCGGGAGCCCGCTGCCGCCCGAGCCGGACCGGTCCAGGGTGGAGGACTTCCTCCACCGCACCCGGCTGCGCTCAGCGCTGGAGACGGGCCCGTACGACGAAGTCGTGCAGCGCGTCGAATCCGGCGGGGGCGTCCGCTAGCGCCGAGGCGCCCTGGGCGTCGTCGAGCACGGTGTGCAGCCCCTCGACGTCCGCCCGCACGCGTTCGGGGCCGAAGCCCGTGGCGGGCCCGTGCTCGGCGTCGGCCTTGGCCGCGATGAGCTCGGCCAGGTACTCCGGCGCCGGGACCGATCCGAGCAGGGTCGGCAGATGGGCGACCACCTCGCCGGTGCGCATCAGGTGGATGCCGGTGAGCAGGGCCCGGAAGGTGTAGAGCAGCGGCTTGAGCTCCTGGCTCTTCTCGAAGAGCCGCCACTGGGTGGCGGCGAAGCCGCGGTAGTGGTGCGCGTGGTGCCTGGTGAGCACACCGGGCGTGAGCGCGATCAGCTCCGCGTGCGCGTCCGTCGTACGGACCACCAGGGGCGACAGCAGCTGTTCGAGCACATACCCGTTGCGCCGCAGCATCAGCCGCACGAACTTGCGCAGATCGTGGGTGACCAGGTCCATCTCGACGCCGTCCCGGTCCCACGTCCGCGACCGGGTCTCCTCCGGCTCGCGCAGCCCGGTCAGCGCCTCGACCGGCAGCAGGTGCACCCCGCGCAGGTCCACGTCCGAGTCCCGTGAGGGGAAGCCGTACAGATGCGCGCCGGAGACGGTGGCGAACAGCAGGGGGTCCGGCTGTCCGGTCACCACGTCGTCGAGATCGAGGTCCACGGAAGCGGCCACGGAGGGACCGGGCGTGTTGTGAGTCATACGATCAAGCGTCCCAGAGGGCTCCCAGTGTCAACAGCTCGCTGCGGTACTCGATCCGTTCCGACCACTCCTTCGGCCATGCCCCCGCTCCCAGGTGGGCGCCGGCGAACGCGCCGGTGAGGCAGGCGATCGAGTCCGAGTCACCGCTGGTGCAGGCGGCCCGGCGCAGTGCGGTCACCGGTTCGTCGGGGAAGAGCAGGAAGCACAGCAGAGAGGTGGCGAGGGCCTCCTCGGCGATCCAGCCCGCCCCGGTCAGCAGGCACGGGTCGGTCTCGGGGCCGGCGGTGCGCAGCGCCGACTCCAGGGTGTCCAGAACGTTCAGGCACTCGTCCCAGCCCCTCCGGACGAAGTGCTCGGGCGAGGGGTCGTGGGCGTGGGTCCACAGGTCCCCGAGCCACTTGGCGTGGTAGCGGGAGCGGTTCTCCAGGGCGTACGCGCGCAACTGCCCGACCAGCGCGTGCGGCTCCGTGCCCTGCGTCAGCAGGTACACCGCCCGGGCCGTGAGGTCGGAGGCGGCCAGCGCGGTGGGGTGTCCGTGGGTGAGCGCGGACTGCAACTGGGCGGCGCCGGCCCGCTGTTCCTCGCCGAGCCCGGGTACGAGGCCGAGCGGGGCCACCCGCATGTTGGCGCCGCAGCCCTTGGAGCCGATCTGGCTGGCCTGCTGCCACGGCAGGTCGCCGTCCAGGGCCCGGCAGGCGACCAGGCAGGTGCGGCCGGGGGCCCGGTTGTTCTCCGGGGAGTGGTACCAGTCGACGAACTCGTCACGCAGCGGGCGGGTCAGCCGGAGCGGGGCCAGCACCCCGCTGTCCATGGCGGTCCGTATGCCGCGCGCGAGCGCGAGGGTCATCTGGGTGTCGTCGGTGACGAACGCGGGTGTGGGCAGCCGCATCTCCCGCCACGGTCCGCACTTGGCGAGGATCGAGGGCACGTCATTGAACTCGGTCGGGAACCCCAGCGCGTCCCCGAGCGCGAGCCCGATGAGCGAGCCGGTGGCCGCCCGTTTGGTGATGGTCCTGGCCGCGATCATGTCTGCCGTCCTTCCGGTCGCAGCAGCGGTGGGTGCAGGGCGGTCGCTTGCCCCGCCCGGTAGAGAGCGGCCGGTTTCCCCCGTCCGCCGGTCAGGCGCGCCGCCCCTTCCACGGCCTGGACGAAGCCGGGCGTGGTGAGGACCTTGCGCCGGAAGTTGGGGCGGTCGAGCTCGACGCCCCACACCGTCTCGTACACCTGGCGCAGCTCGCCGAGGGTGAACTCGGGCGGGCAGAAGGCGGTGGCGAGGCAGGTGTACTCCAGCTTGGCGCCGACGCGGTCGCGCGCGTCGGCGAGGATCGTGTCGTGGTCGAAGGCGAGCGGCCCGTGCGTGCCGTACGGGAGCCACTGGGCGTGCGCGGCGTCCCCGCCGCCGCGCGGCTCGGGCAGGTCCGGGACGAGTGCGGCGTACGCGACCGAGACGACGCGCATCCGCGGGTCGCGGTCGGGTTCGCTGTAGGTGCGCAGCTGCTCCAGGTGGAGGTGGGAGACGGTGCTGTCGGACAGCCCGGTCTCCTCGGCCAGTTCACGCCGGGCCGCCTGTCCGGCGGACTCCCGGGGCAGGACGAAGCCGCCCGGCAGCGCCCAGGCCCCCTTGTACGGTTCCTGGCCGCGTTCGACGAGCAGCACGTGGAGCTGTTCCTCGCGGACGGTGAGGACGGCGAGGTCGACGGTGACGGCGAACGGCTCGAAGGCGTGCGGATCGTAGCCCTCGGGGCGCACGCCGGTCATCGGATCTCCGGGAGGGGGTCCGCGAGGGCCCAGCCCTCGCCGAGCAGTGCCTCCACCGCGTCCACGGCGGTCGCCAGCCTCCTCTCGTGGGGGCCGGTCAGCCTGACCGTGCGCCGGCCTGTGGCCACGAGCCGGTCCGCGAAGCGGTCGGTCATCCAGGGCCTCAGGTGCTCCCCGTCCCGCAGTCCGTCGTCCTCGAAGGGCACGTCCCGGTGGTCCGTCAGCAGCCACAGGTGCTGGACCCGGCCCCGTTCGGCGATCGCCTCCACCTCCGGGTGGGACGCGCCCAGGTACCGCTCGTGCCAGACCGTGGTCGCGAAGGCGTCGGTGTCGCAGAAGACGACGGGGGACCCGGCCCGCGCGGCCGCCTCCTCGAGGTCTCTCTGGCGCCTGGCGATCAGCGGGAACTCCTCGGACCGGAAGGCCACCTCGTCCCAGCTCGCGCCGGGCCGCTCCGCCCGCAGGGCGGCCAGCTTCGCCTCGCTGAACTCCCGCCCGTACTCCGGTACGTACCGGGTGCGCGCCCAGACCCCGCCGCGCCGCCGGTAGTGCTCGGCGAGCGCGCGGGCGAGCGTGGTCGTCCCGGTCGACTCGGCGCCCAGGACCACCACCCGGCGGGCGAGCGCCGCCCGCACGGGCGGCTCCAGGAAGTCCCAGCACCCGACGGGGTCCTTGCGGACGGCGGTGCCGGAGACCGGAAAGACCGTACGGTCCGGGTCCACGCACACGGCCTCGGCGCCGAAGCGCCGGCCGAGCTCCTCGCCGTACGCCTCGGAGGTGAACACGGCGTCCACGGGCTCGGGCACCGCCCCGCGGAACACGGCCATATGGGCGGCCCACACATCGGGGTCCGTCAGGTCGACCGGGATGTCATCGACGGCACCCACGACATGGGCGTCCGGGTGGGTCTCGCGCATCCAGGCGACCCGGTCGGCGAGCGGGACGGACTCCACCGACGACGCGCAGACGAGCACGGTGAGCCGCTCGCAGCGGTCCTGCGCGGTGCGCACCAGATGGTGGTGGCCGGCGTGCGGCGGATAGAACTTGCCCAGTACCAGGCCGTGTCCGTAGCGCTTCATGCGGGCGTCTCGACCACTGGAGCCCGCGGGACCGTGAGGTCGCGGTTCCAGTTGCGCAGGCCGATGACGCACAGCGTCATGAACCCGATGTACAGCAGGGAGGTCAGGTAGAGCTCCTTGTAGGCGTAGAGCGGGATGTACACCACGTCGGCGGCGATCCACAGCCACCACGACTCCAGCCGCTTGCGGCACTGGCCGTAGGTCGCCATCAGGGAGAGGGCGGTGGTCAGGGCGTCCCAGAAGGGGACGGACGAGTCGGTGGCGCGGTCCAGGAGCACCGTCAGCGCGAGGGTCCCCACCACCCCCGCCGCGAGCAGCCACGTCCATTCGGTGCGCGTGGTGCGGCGCACCGGCAGGGCGTCGGAGCCTGGTCCACCCCCGTGGGTCCAGGTCCACCAGCCGTACACGGCGAGGGTGATGAAGACGATCTGGAGGCCCGCGTCGGCGTACAGGCCCGCCTGCCAGAAGAGCAGGATGAACAGGATGTTGTTGGCGATGCCGATCGGCCAGTTGGCGATGTGCTGACGCGCCACGAGCCAGACGCACAGGGCGCCGCTGCCGAAGCCGAGGACCTCGGTCCAGCTGACCGGGGTGTCCAGGACGGTGAACAGGGGCTGCTGGAGAGGTTCGAGTATGTCCGCGAGTCGCACGCCCGCCTCCTTAAGAGTCAACCTGACTATAAAGGCGGAGGGGTAGGTCCACAAGCCTGATGGACCATCACGAACGCGCGAAAGCCCGCGACCACGGTGCGGTCGCGGGCTTTCGCGCGGTGATGACCCTTACAGGCCGACTTCCTTCATCAGCATGCCGACCTCGGTGTTGGTCAGCCGGCGCAGCCAGCCGGACTTCTGGTCGCCGAGCGCGATCGGGCCGAAGGCCGTCCGGACGAGCTTCTCGACCGGGAAGCCCGCCTCGGCGAGCATCCGGCGCACGATGTGCTTGCGCCCCTCGTGCAGGGTGACCTCGACGAGGTAGTTCTTTCCGGTCTGCTCGACCACCCGGAAGTGGTCGGCACGGGCGTAGCCGTCCTCCAGCTGGATGCCGTCCTTGAGCCGCTTGCCGACCTCGCGCGGCAGCGGGCCCGTGATGGCGGCCAGGTAGGTCTTCTTCACGCCGTACTTGGGGTGCGTGAGGCGGTGGGCCAGCTCACCGTGGTTGGTGAGCAGGATGATGCCCTCGGTCTCGGTGTCGAGCCGCCCGACGTGGAAGAGCCGGGTCTCACGGTTGGTGACGTAGTCGCCCAGGCACTGGCGGCCGTCGGGGTCCTCCATGGTGGAGACGACACCGGCGGGCTTGTTCAGCGCGAAGAAGAGGTACGACTGGGTGGCGACCGTCAGGCCGTCGACCTTGATCTCGTCCTTCTCCGGGTCGACGCGCTTGCCCTGCTCCAGGACGATCTCGCCGTTGACCTCGACGCGGGCCTGCTCGATCAGCTCCTCGCAGGCGCGGCGGGAGCCCATGCCGGCACGGGCGAGCACCTTCTGCAGCCGCTCGCCCTCCTGCTCGGCGCCCGGGAAGGTCTTCGGGGTCCTGATCTCGGGACGGTCCGCGTACCGGTCGCGGTTGCGCTGCTCGATCTTGGCGTCGAGCTCACGCGAGCGGGCCGGGGCCTGCCGCTGCCCGTGCGGGCCGCGACGGGGCGGGGTGCCGCCCTGGGGTGCCTTCGGGCCGCCCTTGGCGCCGCCGCGGGCCGCGGTGCCGCGACCCTTCTTCGGGCCGTCGGACGGGCCGCCCACGTCGTAGGTGCGCTCCTCGGGGCGGGGGCGGCGGGGGTTGCCGCCGCTCCCGCGCTGCTGCTGGTCGTCGCGGCTGTTACCGGCGCCCCGGTAATTGCCGCGGCCGCCGCTGCTGCCGCGGCCGCCGCTGTTGCCACCACGGCTCCCGCCGTTGTTTCCGCTGCTGTTCCTGCCGCTGCTGCTTCGCATCAAATTTCCGTCTTGTCGTCTGCGTCCTCGGAATCCGGTGCATCCGGATCGAACGACGGGACCCCTTCCAGGGTGTCCGCCTCGATCGCGTCCGCCTCGGGGAGGAAGGGCGCGAGCTCGGGGAGTTCGTCCAGGCCGCGCAGGCCCATCCGCTCCAGGAAATGGTTCGTCGTCCTGTACAGGATCGCACCTGTTTCGGGTTCCGCGCCCGCCTCCTCCACCAGACCCCGCTGGAGGAGGGTCCGCATGACTCCGTCGCAGTTCACTCCGCGCACCGCGGAGACCCTCGACCGGCTGACGGGCTGCCGGTACGCGACGACCGCCAGGGTCTCCAGCGCGGCCCGGGTCAGCCGGGCCTGCTGCCCGTCCAGGACGAAGCTCTCGACGGCCGGGGCGAAGGCGGCCCGGGTGTAGTAGCGCCAGCCGCCGGCCACCAGCCGCAGCTCGAAGCCCCGCCCCTGCACGTCGTACTCGTCGGCGAGCTCCCGCAGCGCGTCCGCGACCTCACGCCTGGGCCGCTCCAGCACCTTGGCCAGGTGCTCCTCGGTCGCGGGCTCGTCGACGACCATCAGAACGGCCTCCAGGGCCGGCTTGAGCTCCATCACACCTTCTCCTCCTCCCGGACCCGGTCGAACTCGTCCGTCACCTCGGCGTTCCGCACGCCCGTCCACCGGACGGTCAGCTCACCGAGGGCGTCCTCCTGGTCGAGGGTGACGGCCTTCTCCCGGTAGAGCTCCAGCAGGGCCAGGAAGCGGGCGACGACGGTGAGCGTGTCCGGGGCGTCGTGGGCCAGCTCCCGGAAGCTCACCTCGCCGTGCTCGCGCAGTCTCGCCAGCACGATCCCGGCCTGCTCGCGGACGCTCACCAGCGGGGCGTGGATGTGGTCCACGTACACCTGGGGCCTGGCCCTGGGCCGCATGGCCTTCACGGCCAGCGCGGCGAAGCCCTCGGCGCCGATGCCGATGACCACCTCGGGGAGCAGTTCGGCGTGGTGCGGCTCCAGGCCCACGGTCCGGGGGTACCGCCTGCCCTCGCCGTCCAGCCGCTCGTCGAAGATCTCGGCGATCCGCTTGTACGCCCGGTACTGCAGGAGCCTCGCGAAGAGCAGGTCCCGCGCCTCCAGCAACGCGAGGTCCGCCTCGTCCTCCACCTCGGCGGCGGGCAGCAGCCGGGCGGCCTTGAGGTCGAGCAGCGTGGCGGCGACCACCAGGAACTCGGTGGTCTGGTCGAGGTCCCCGTCGGGGCCCATGGCCCGGATGTGGGCCATGAACTCGTCGGTCACCTTGGAGAGCGCCACCTCGGTGACGTCCAGCTTGTGCTTCGAGATCAGTTGCAGCAGCAGATCGAAGGGGCCCTCGAAGTTCTTCAGCCGGACGGTGAAACGCCCGTTCCCGGGGGTGTCCCGGTCGGGAGCGGCCGGTTCCGTGCCGGACGGGCCTGTGCGGGCCTGTTCCGTGCCGGGCGGGTCTGCGGGCCCCGGCGGACCCGCGGGCCCCTCACCGCCCCCGTGGGCGCCCGCGGGCCCGTCATCGGCCCCGGAGGCCGTCGGCGGTCCCTGCACGGCGGTGGCGACGGTCCTCGGCTGCCCGGGATCGGAGTGCGGCTGCGACTCCGGCGCAAGCCCGGGCACGTCCTCCGGGTCGGGCGCGGGACCGTGCTCGGGCTCGGGCTCCTGTGCGGGGTCGAGCTCACCCCCGGGAGCGGACTCCGGCGGATCGGACTCCGGCCCGCGATCCGTGGGCGCGGGCGGGGCCGGGGGCGGCGCGTCGGCGGCCGCCACCGGCACGCCCGGGCCGCGCCCCAGGGCGCGGCGGGGAGCCCGCCGCGGGGCGGGCGCCTCGGCCGGCCGCCGGGAGGCGGTGGGGAGGTCGGCGGGCTCGTCGGTCGGGGGCATGGCTGTCCAGGGGGCGGAACGGACGTACGGCGGTCCGCGCAGGCTATCCTCAGCGCCCGCGCAGACGCCGTACGAGAATGCTCGCGTCGCCCCTCGACTCCAGGTCCGCCAGCACCACGGCGACCGCCTCGCGGACGATCCGGCCGCGGTCCACGGCCAGGCCGTGCTCGCCGCGCAGCACCAGCCGGGCGTGTTCGAGGTCCATCAGTTCCTCGGCGGAGACGTACACCGTGATCTTCTCGTCGTGCCGCTCACGCCCGCTGGGGCGCCGGTTCTGCGAGCGTCCGCGACGCCGGGCCGGAGCCGTGGTGGCCTTCCCGGGGGCGCCGGACGCCTCCGCGTCGGCCGTACGGCTGCGGGGCTCCGCGGCCTCCGCGTCGGCGGCCGAGTGCTCCTGCGAGCGGGAGGCGGGACCCGGGGCCGTGCCACCGGCCGCCGCGTCCCCGGCCGCGGGCGCGGCGGCCGGTGGCGCGCTCTCCCCGGCGGGGGCGGGCACCCGCGGCTCACCGTTCGGCCCGCCGGGTCCGCCCGCCTGGCGCCTCGGGGACGACGCCTGCAGCGCCATGCCCCCGGTCGTACGGAACAGCTCGTCGGCACCGGGCAGACTCACTCGGCGTGACACCGGGCGAGCACCTCCCTGGCGAGCTGGCGGTAGGCGGCCGCACCGACCGAGTTCGACGCGTACGTCGTGATCGGCTCACCGGCGACCGTGGTCTCCGGGAAGCGCACGGTCCGGCCGATCACGGTGTGGTAGACGTGATCGTCGAAGGCCTCGACCACCCGGGCCAGCACCTCGCGGCTGTGCACGGTGCGCGAGTCGTACATCGTGGCGAGGATGCCGTCGAGCTCCAGGTCGGGGTTGAGCCGCTCCTGGACCTTCTCGATCGTCTCGGTGAGGAGTGCCACACCTCGCAGCGCGAAGAACTCGCACTCCAGCGGCACTATCACCTTGTGCGCCGCGGTGAGCGCGTTCACCGTGAGCAGACCGAGCGACGGCTGGCAGTCGATCACGATGTAGTCGTAGTCCTGGAGCAGCGGCTTCAGGGCGCGCTGGAGCGTGGACTCGCGCGCGACCTCGCTGACGAGCTGGACTTCCGCGGCCGAGAGGTCGATGTTGCTCGGCAGCAGGTCCATGTTGGGCACGGCGGTCTTGAGCAGCACCTCGTCCGCCGACATGCCCCGCTCCATGAGCAGGTTGTAGACGGTGAGGTCCAGCTCCATCGGATTGACGCCGAGGCCGACCGACAGGGCTCCCTGCGGGTCGAAGTCGACGAGCAGCACCCGTCGGCCGTACTCCGCGAGCGCGGCGCCCAGGTTGATGGTCGACGTGGTCTTTCCCACGCCGCCCTTCTGGTTGCACATCGCGATGATCTTCGCGGGGCCGTGCTCGGTCAGCGGCCCGGGGATCGGGAAGTACGGCAGGGGCCGTCCGGTGGGGCCGATCCGCTCGCGGCGCTGACGGGCAGCGTCCGGGGCGAGGGTGGCCGCGTACTCCGGGTCGGGCTCGTACTCGGCGTCAGGGTCGTAGAAGTGCCCCTCGGGGACTTCGTCGTAGGCGGCGAAGTGGGTGGACTCTCGGCCACTCTCGTTGCCGGCCATGGCGTTCACGTGTTGGCCGTCCATCATCTTCATCGTGTGGGCTGTCGTCATGTGCTGGTGCGTCGCGAAGGTTCGGACAGCGACGGAGCCGACAGCCTCGAGCCCGGACGACGGACCCTGGGCCGTCGCAGGCATTCCTGGTTGACCACCCCCGGGAGTAAATGTCGACTCATTCACAAGTCGTCTTACCTCCTTGGACGTGACCAGGAAACTTATCGATAGGTCAGCGTGGCACCATGCCGACGGTTGGCGACTCTATGGCGTGTCACCGCTCCGCAGCAACACAATCGGCCGGACGCGGCCCGATGTGTCGGCAACCGAACACCCCTCTGTCAAGGGTGCGCGGCCATCCATCGACACATTTCGCGGGTGTGCGAAACGGTTAAAGGGTTACGTTCGAGGCGACTTGAACAGCGCCCAGGAAGTGGCCGGGCACACATCCGGCCGGACCTCGTCCCACAAGGTCCGGCCGGGTGCGCGTGGTTGACGATCCCCGTTGACCGGGGTGCCGGGGGCGCCGGGTCAGGCGATGAGCGCGCTCAGCTCAAGGTGCTCCAGGCCGTGGGCCTCGGCGACCTCCCGGTAGACGACCTTGCCGTCATGGGTGTTGAGGCCCTTGGCGAGCGCGGCGTCGCGGCGCAGCGCCTCGACCCAGCCGTTGTTGGCCAGCGACACGATGTAGGGCAGCGTGGCGTTGGTCAGCGCGTAGGTGGAGGTGTTCGGGACCGCGCCGGGCATGTTGGCGACGCAGTAGAAGACCGAGTTGTGGACCGGGAAGGTCGGCTCGGCGTGGGTGGTGGGACGGGAGTCCTCGAAGCAGCCGCCCTGGTCGATCGCGATGTCGACAAGGACACTTCCGGGCTTCATCCGGGAGACCAGCTCGTTGGTGACCAGCTTCGGGGCCTTGGCGCCCGGGATGAGCACGGCACCGATGACGAGGTCGGCCTCCAGGACGGCCTTCTCCAGCTCGAAGGAGTTGGACATGACGGCCTTGACCTTCGTACCGAAGATCTTGTCCGCCTCGCGCAGCTTGTTGATGTCGCGGTCGAGCAGGGTCACGTCGAAGCCCATGCCGATCGCGATCTGCGTGGCGTTCCAGCCGGAGACGCCACCGCCGATGACGACGGCCTTGGCCGGGATCACGCCCGGGACGCCGCCCGGCAGGACGCCGCGGCCGCCGACGGCGCGCATCAGGTGGTAGGCGCCGACCTGCGGGGCCAGCCGGCCCGCGACCTCGGACATCGGGGCGAGCAGCGGCAGGGCACGGTTGGCGGTCTCGACCGTCTCGTACGCGATGGCGGTGGTGCCGGACGCGATGAGGGCGTCCGTGCACTCGCGGGAAGCGGCCAGGTGCAGGTAGGTGAAGAGGGTCTGGTCCTTGCGGAGGCGGTGGTACTCCTCGGCGATCGGCTCCTTGACCTTCAGCAGCAGGTCCGCGGTGGCCCACACCTCGTCGGCGGTCGGCAGGATCTCCGCACCGGCGGCGATGTACTCGTCGTCCGTGATCGAGGAGCCCACACCGGCGTTCTGCTCGACGAAGACCTGGTGGCCGTTGCGCACGAGCTCGTGCACACCGGCGGGGGTGATGGCCACCCGGAACTCGTTGTTCTTGACCTCGCGGGGGATGCCGACCTTCACGTCGATCACGGTCCTTGGCTTTGGGGGTACGGGGGCAATGCGATACATACCCGGATGCACTGGTGCGCAACGGGATACACCGCGGTCAATCGCGGCGGACCCAGTCTAATGAAGGACTTCCAGCTGTCTAGCCTTGCAAAGCATTAATCTTTGGCTGAAGCACTACGGATTTCGCAGGCTGTACCCCGGGGGGAACCCTCCGTTCCGAGCAGCCGGTCGGCCGCGGCCCGGTGGAGCCGGGCGGCGGCCGGGTCGCCGAGCCGGTCGAGCGTGTCCGCCAGCCTGAGCTGGAGCGCCGCCTGAAGCCGCACGTCCTGGGCCTGGCGCGCCCACTCGACCGCCTCCTCGCAGGTGCGCAGCGACTCCTGCGGCCGCCCGGCGTACTCCTGCACCCGGGCCGCTTCGCTCAACGCCCTTGCGTGGCCAGCCGGATCACCGAGTCGGCGATATCCGGCCGCGGCCGCCCGCCAGTTCCGCAGCGCCTCGCCGTAGCGGCCCGCGTAGGTGTGCACGGCGCCGAGCCTGCCGTACAGCCGCGCCTGATCGGCCCGCTCGTCGCGCGCCAGCCGCTGCGAGAGCGCCCTGCCGTACCAGTCGCCCGCCCGCTGCCAGTCCCCCAGTTCCTGGTAGGCGCCGCCTACGGATTCCATCGCGCGACCGGTCGCGTACGGGTCGTTCGCGGCCCGTCCGGCGTCCAGGGCGGCCCGGTAGCGGGCCAGGGCGTCCTCGGTGCGGCCGGTACCTGCGTCCAGGTCGGCCAGGTTCAGCAGCGCGGCGGCCCGTTCCCGGTGCAGTCCGCGCCGCTCCGCCACATCGAGGACCAGCTGGTGCAGCCCGTACAGCTCGGGCGCGGCCGCCTCGGCGCCCAGGTGCGCGGTCAGGGCGCGCACGAGGGCGGCCATCAGGCGCCGGGCCAGGGTGTCGAGCTCCCCGTCGGCGACGGCGAGGCGGGCGGAGGCGAGCAGCGCGGGCTGCCGGGTGCGCAGCCAGTCGGCGGCGGCGCCCGGGGTCGGGAAGCGCAGCGCCCGGGGCGTGCCCGCCAGCTTCTTGCGCGCGGGCGAGCCCTCCGGTTCGGTGACCGCCCGGCAGGACTGGAGGAGCCGCACGGTCCGCTCCAGCATGCGCGCCCGGGCCAGCTGCACCTCGGCGGGCCGGTCCTCGCTCTCCAGCAGGGCGCGCACCAGCGGCACCAGGCAGCCGGGCAGCTCGTACTGCTCGGCGTCCACCTGCCGTACCAGTCCGAGGGCGGCGAACCCCTCCAGCGTGGACCTGGCGGCCGAGACGGAGCAGCCCGCCAGGGCGGAGGCCGTCTGGGCGTCGGCGATCCCGACCGGGGCGAGGGCGAGCAGCCGCAGGATCCTCGCGGCGGGCGCCGGCAGCGCTTCGTAGGCCAGCCGGAACGCACGGGCGAGCGGGCGGCCGGCGGCCGGGCTCTCGGGGTCGTCGGGCAGGGCCCGGAGCCGTTTGGTGAGGTCGGCGACCGAGGACATGGGCCGGGCCGCGAGCCACCCGCCCACCAGGACCAGCGCCGCGGGCTGGCCGCCGCACAGCTCGGTGAGGGTCTCGGCGGCCTGCGGGTCGACGGTGATGCGCACCGAGCCCGTGAAGCCGTCCAGCAGCTCGATGGCCGACTTGGCGTCCAGGCCGCCGACGGTGCAGGGCCGTACGTCGGGGATGCCGGTGAGCGGCCCCTGGGCGACGGCCACCACCAGGCAGGCGGGGTTGTCCGGCAGCAACGGGTCGACCTGGCCGGCGTCGACGGCGTCGTCGAGGAGCAGCAGCGCCCGGCGTCCGGCGAGCGCGTCGCGCACGAGGCCGGTCAGCTCGTCGTCGTCGGCGCCGGCGGGTACGGGGACCCCCAGCGCGCCGAGCAGTTCCCGTGCGGTGCGCCCGGTGGGCACCCGTGCGCCGCCGGGGTCGGTGAGCCGGGCGCGCAGCACGCCGTCCGGGTAGCCGGGGACGAGCTCGCGCACGAGTTCCTCGGCGAGCGAGGACCGCCCGCTGCCGGGGCGGCCGGCGATCAGCAGGACGCGGGCGCGGGGGGCCTTGCGCCCGGCGATGGTGTCGAGGCCGGCGCGCTGGATGTCGGCCCGCAGGGCCTTCAACTCGCGCTGCCGGCCGAAGAACTGACGTCGTGACGGCCGGAGCCCGGCGGCCCGCCCGCCGCCGGGCCGGTCCGGGCGGCCTGGTTCCTCCGGCGTGGAGGCGGCCTTCCGGGGCCGCTCGGCGCCGTCGAAGTCCACCGCCTGATCCGTCACGGGCCACGCTCCCGTCCACCTGCGCACGTGCTGAGCCCGCCGGGTCTCCGTACGGGTGATCCGAGCGTAGTTCAGCCCCGGCGGCGTCCCGGCGGGGCAGGGCGGACAGATCGCCCAATCGGATCAGCCGATCGTCACACCGGACGTCCGGATCCGGACGTCACGCCTCGAAGGGGCGTGCGGGCCAGGGTGCCTCGGCCGGGCGCAGCGCGTCCAGACCGTCGCCCGCGCGGGCCGCCAGTACCGAAAGGACACCCACCACCAGACAGTTGTTGTGCAGGTCGCCCGCGAGCACCCCGCGCACCAGCTCGTCCAGGGGCACCCGGGCGAGCTCCATGTCGGCCTCCTCCTCGGCGACCTCGAAGCGCTCGCCCTCGGCGGCCGACAGGTCCTGGGCCAGGAAGATCCGCACGGCCTCGTCGCAGCCGCCCGGGGTGGTGTAGACGTCCGTCAGCACCCGCCACCGGTCCGCCTTGACGTGCGCCTCCTCGTACAGCTCGCGCTGCGCGGCGCTCAACGGGTTCTCACCGGGCACGTCCAGCAGCCCCGCCGGGATCTCCCACAGCTTCTGCCGCACCGGGTGCCGGTACTGCCGCAGCACCAGGACCCGGTCCTCCTCGTCGAGGGCGAGGACCGCCACCGAGCCCGGATGGACCTGGTAGTCGCGGCGCACCACGGTCCCGTCGGGCATGACCACGTCGTCGGTGCGGACACTGGTCTTGTTGCCCCGGAACGGGACCGCGCTCGCGGTCACGGACCATTCCTCGGGCGTGTCCTTGATGGTCATGAAGACGTCCTCCCTCGTGCAGAAAACCGGGGTACGGGCCCCGACAGGCCCGTACCCCGGTCAACCGTATCGTCTGGTCCTACTTACCCGTCCTGCCCGTCTTGCCCGCCTCCGTCTGCCGGCGCACGGCGGCCTTCACCAGACCGGCGAAGAGGGGGTGGGGGCGGGTGGGGCGCGAGCGCAGCTCCGGGTGGGCCTGGGTGGCGACCAGGTAGGGGTGCACCTCGCGGGGGTACTCGACGTACTCGACGAGCTTGTTGTCCGGGGACGTACCGGAGAAGACGATGCCCGTCTTCTTCTCCAGCTCCGCGCGGTAGGCGTTGTTCACCTCGTAGCGGTGGCGGTGGCGCTCGTCGATGTACTGCTCGTCGCCGTACACCTCGCGCACGATCGAGCCCTCCGCGAGCTTCGCCGGGTACAGGCCCAGACGCATGGTGCCGCCCAGGTCGCCCGCGCCCTCGACGTACGCCAGCTGCTCCTCCATCGTCGAGATGACGGGGTGCGCGGTGGCGGGGTCGAACTCGGTGGAGTTGGCGTCCGTGATGCCCGCCAGGTTGCGCGCGGCCTCGATCACGATGCACTGGAGGCCCAGGCACAGGCCGAGCAGCGGGATCCGGTTCTCACGGGCGTACTGGATCGCGCCGACCTTGCCGGACACACCGCGGTCGCCGAAGCCGCCGGGGATGCAGATCGCGTCCACGTCGCCGAGCTGCTTGGCGGCGCCGGCCGGGGTCTTGCACTCGTCGGAGGCGACCCACTTGACCTTGACGCGGGCCCGGTTGGCGAAACCGCCGGCGCGCAGCGCCTCGGTCACCGACAGGTAGGCGTCCGGCAGGTCGATGTACTTGCCGACCAGCGCGACCGCGACCTCGTGGTCGGGGTTGTGGACGCGGTCCAGCAGGTCGTCCCAGGTCGTCCAGTCGACATCGCGGAACGGCAGGTCGAGCTTGCGCACGACGTAGGCGTCCAGGCCCTCCGTGTGCAGCACCTTCGGGATGTCGTAGATCGACTTGGCGTCGATGGCCGCGACCACGGCCGCCTCGTCGACGTCGCACATCAGCGAGATCTTGCGCTTGATCGCGGTCGGCACGTCGCGGTCGGCGCGCAGCACGATCGCGTCGGGCTGGATGCCGATGTTGCGAAGGGCCGCGACCGAGTGCTGGGTCGGCTTGGTCTTGAGCTCGCCGGAGGGGCCGATGTAGGGCAGGAGCGAGATGTGCACGACGAAGACGTTGTCGCGGCCGACCTCGTGGCGGACCTGGCGGACCGTCTCCAGGAACGGCAGCGACTCGATGTCGCCGACGGTTCCGCCGACCTCCGTGATGACGACGTCGACGTCGTCGGTGGCCATCCGGCGGATGCGGTGCTTGATCTCGTTGGTGATGTGCGGGATCACCTGGACCGTGTCGCCCAGGTACTCGCCGCGCCGCTCCTTGGCGATCACCTGCGAGTAGACCTGGCCGGTGGTGACGTTGGCCGAGCCGTCGAGGTCGACGTCGAGGAAGCGCTCGTAGTGGCCGATGTCCAGGTCGGTCTCGGCGCCGTCGTTGGTGACGAACACCTCACCGTGCTGGAACGGGTTCATCGTGCCGGGGTCGACGTTGAGGTAGGGGTCGAGCTTCTGCATCGTGACCCGAAGGCCCCGCGCCTTGAGGAGCGCACCCAGGCTGGAGGCGGTCAGCCCCTTGCCGAGGGAGGACGCGACACCCCCGGTGACGAAGATGTGCTTGGTCGTCGTGGATTTGGGCGGCATGGCCAAGAGGGGGCTCCCGTGGTCGCGGTCTGGAGGTGCGTACCGGCGCCCTTCCGGGGATTCCGGAGGTGCCGTCGCTGCGGTTCGGGGGCCCGCCGTCTGTAGTGGGGCGCCCACCGGTCCACGGGCTACCAGGGTATCAGCGACGAGGGGAGACCGCTTCCGGCCACGCGCGGCACATGGGTTCACACGGAGCGCTACTAGCTCACCCGTTCGGCTCAGCTGCTCTACCAGGACGATCACACAGAGGGCCGGGGGGCGTCGTATCCTGCTCGGACATTCGCCTGTCGAGCCAGGCCCGCGCACGGCACCACCCCAGCCCGTCCCCGGGACACGAAGCGCTCGACGGCTATCCCTGACCCCCAGACCCCAGTAAGCGCCCCGCGGGGCGGACGTGGCCGTTCGACTGGAGATGCACGTGGCCGGGCGCATCGAGGACTACGCACTCATCGGAGACATGCAGACCGCTGCCCTGGTCTGCCGGGACGGCACGGCCGACTGGCTGTGCCTGCCCCGCTTCGACTCGCACGCGGTCTTCGCAGGAATCCTCGGTACCGAGGAACACGGTTTCTGGCGGATGGGGCCGGCGCACGCCGAAGGCGAGCAGCCGCCGGCCGCCGACCGCCGCCGCTACCGGGGCGACTCGCTCATCCTCGAATCCGAGTGGGACATCCCGGGTCGCGGCACGGTGCGGGTGACCGATTTCATGCCACCCCGCGACGGCGCGCCCCAGCTGGTGCGCATCGTGGAAGGTGTCAGCGGCCGGGTGCGGATGCGCTCCGCGCTGCGCATGCGCTTCAGCTACGGGCGCGTGGTGCCCTGGGTGCACAAGGTCGACAACCGTACGGTCGCCGTCGCCGGCCCCGACTCGGTCTGGCTGGACACCACCGCCGAGACGCACGGCGAGAACCTCACCACGTACTCCGACTTCACCGTCTCGGCGGGCGAGCGGGTCGCGTTCACCATCAGCTGGCAGCCCTCCCACCACCCGGAGCCGCCCATGGCGGACCCGGAGGGCGCACTGGAGGCGACGACCGACTTCTGGCGCGAGTGGGTCGAGCACTGTACGTACCGGGGTCCCTACCGCGAGGCCGTGGTCCGCTCCCTGATCACCTTGAAGGCGCTGACGTACGCGCCCACGGGCGGCATCGTCGCCGCGCCGACCACCTCGCTGCCGGAGGACATCGGCGGCGTCCGGAACTGGGACTACCGCTACACCTGGCTGCGCGACGCCGCCATCACCCTCTCCTCCCTGCTGCGGACCGGCTACCGCGAGGAGGCCCGGGCCTGGCGCGAGTGGCTGCTGCGCGCGGTGGCGGGCGACCCGGAGAATCTGCAGATCATGTACGGGATCGCGGGCGAGCGGGAGCTGGGCGAGGCGGAGCTGGACTGGCTGCCGGGGTACGAGAACTCCGCCCCGGTGCGGGTCGGCAACGGCGCCGCCAACCAGCTCCAGCTCGACGTCTACGGCGAGGTCACCGAGGCTCTGCACCTGGCGCACATGACGGGCCTGGCGCGTAACGACTACGCCTCCCTCCTCCAGCTGAAGCTGATCAGCTACCTGGAGGACCACTGGGACCAGCCGGACGAGGGCATCTGGGAGGTGCGCGGGCCGCGCCGGCACTTCGTGCACTCCAAGGTGATGGCCTGGGTCGCGGTCGACCGGACGATCAAGCTGATCGAGTCGGGGGACGCGGAGGGGCCGCTGGAGCGCTGGCGCGAGCTGCGCGACGAGATCCACCGGGACGTCTGCGAGAAGGGGTACGACCCCGAGCGCAACACCTTCACGCAGTCCTACGGTTCCAAGGAGCTGGACGCCTCCCTGCTGCTCATCCCGCAGATGGGCTTCCTGCCTCCGGACGACAAGCGGGTCATCGGCACCATCGAGGCGATCCAGCGGGAGCTGTCCACCCACGACGGCTTCATCCTGCGCTACCCGACCGAGGGCTCCGACGAGGGCGTGGACGGCCTGCCCGGCGACGAGGGCGCCTTCCTGGCCTGCTCGTTCTGGATGGCCGACGACCTGGCGATGATCGGCCGGGTCGACGAGGCCCGCAGGCTCTTCGAGAAGCTGCTGGCCCTGCGCAACGACCTGGGCCTGCTGGCCGAGGAGTGGGACCCGCGCCTCCAGCGCCAGGTCGGCAACTTCCCCCAGGCGTTCAGCCACGTGCCGCTCATCGACACGGCACTGCGGCTGACGGCGTCCGGCGCGTACGGGGGCCAGTGAGTGTCCGGACACCACCCGGGGGCCGTACGGGAGTGACGTACGCCACACACGGACCGGGCCGTGCAACCCTCGCGCGCGCGTGGGGAGTTGCCGGTCCGGGAGCGTGCGGTGACGGACGGATGATGTCGTCACGACACGCGCCCGGGTAGCGTCCGGCCGCATGGAGAACCAGGGCGGGATCACCGTGCGGCGGGCGCTGGAGCTGCCCGGGCTGCGCGGCGGGCTCCCGGAAGTCGTGGCCGGCGCGGACCGGCTGGACCGCACGGTCCGCTGGGTGCACGCCGGTGAGGTGCCGAACATCGCCTCGCTGCTGAAGGGCGGCGAACTGCTGCTGACGACCGGCCTGGGGCTGGGTACCCGCCCGGCCGAGCAGCGGGCCTTCGTACGGCGGCTGGCGGACCGCGGGATCGCCGCGCTCGTGGTGGAGCTGGGGCCGAGGTTCTCGCGCCTGCCCGCGACCCTGGTGGAGACGGCGCGGACGGCCGGGCTGCCGCTGGTCCAGCTCCACCGGGAGGTGCCCTTCGTCTCGGTCACGGAAGAGGTCCACACCGAGATCGTCAACGGGCACTACGCCCTGCTGCGCCAGGCCGAGGAGGTGCACCGGCGGTGCACCGAGGCGCTGCTGGGCGGGGGCGGCGTGCCGCAGGTCCTGCGGATCCTCGCCGACTTCGCCGCCAACCCCGTCTTCCTGGAGACCGCCGACGGTACCCTGCTGTACGCGGCGGGCACCGATGCCGCGGCCGCCTGCGCCGACCCGCTCCAGGTCTGGGAGGGGCTGCGCGGCCAGCGGGCCGCCCGTGAGGCCGGGCCGCCGACGGGCGCGGTACTGGTGGACGTGCCGGGCGGTGGTCCCGGCGCCGGGTCGGTCCGGGCCCGGCTGGTCCTGCTGTCCGTCTCTGGGCCCCTCTCCCCCGTCCACCGCATGGCCGCCGAGCGCGCGGCGGGCATCCTCGCCGTGGTGCTGATGCAGGCCCGGCAGGAGGAGGAACTGGCGGCGCGCGGGCGCGGCGACTTCCTCACCGATCTCGCCGAGGGCCGCATCACCGCCGAGGACGCGCCCGCGCAGGCCCGGGTGCTGGGCTTCCGGCCGGGGGACGGCCCGCTGCTGCCCGTGGTCATGCGCCTCGCCTCGGAACTCTCCCCCTCGGGGAACTGGGCGCTGCTGGCCCGCGCCGTGCTGGAGGAGCTGGGTTCGGTGGGCGTCCCGGTACTGCTGGGCGTCCGCCCGGTCGAGGGCCGGGTGCCGCTGCTGCTGGGGCTGCGCGCCGAGAGCGAGCGGACGGCGGTCGCCGACCGGGTCGCGGCGGCGCTGCGCGCGGGTGTGGAGCGCGCCGGGCTGGAGCGGGCCGGTGCGCACGCGCCGGTCGTCGTGGTGGGGGTGGCGGGCGGCTGGGCGGCCGCTTCCGCGGGGCTGCGGCACGCGGCGGAGACCGCCGCGGCGGCGCAGGGGCTGCCGGAGCGGCCCTGGTACGACGCCCGGCGGCTGGACATCGACCTGCTGCTGTGGCGGCTGCACCACCACGGTGAGGGCACCGCGCTGGCGGCGTTCGTCGACCGGGCGATCGGTCCGCTGACAGAGCACGACCGCACCTCCCGGCCCCCGCTGCTTCCCACCCTCCAGACCTACCTGGCGCACGCGGGCCGCAAGGCCGAGACGGCCCGCGAACTGCACCTCAACCGCCAGACCCTCTACAACCGGCTCGCCCGCATCGGCGACCTGCTGGGCACCGACCTGGACGACCCCCAGACGGTGCTGGCCCTCTCCCTGGCCCTCCGGGCGCGCCGCTACACGGTGTGAGGGACCGGCACGCCGGGCGAGGTCGCCGCGGTCCGGCGGGCGGCCCCGTTCAGGGCCTCGTGCCCCGTACGCACAGCTCGTCGTACACGCTGAGCACCTGCGCGATCGTCTCGTCCTCCGTGGGCCACGTCCCCGCCTGCGCCCGCCCCGCCGCCGACAGCGCCGCGCGCCGCTCCGGCTCGGCGAGCAGGCCGGTCACCGCGGCGGCGAGGGCGGCGGCGTCCCCGTACGGGACCAGTTCCGCGGCGTGGCCGACCAGTTCGGGGACCCCGCCGACGGCGGTGGCGACCAGGGGGACGCCCAGGCGCAGCGCCTCCTGGGCGAGCGTGGCGCGGGCCTCCCAGCGGCTGGGGAGCAGCGCGATGTCGGCGGCTGCCAGCAGCGACGCGGCGTCCTCGCGGCGTCCGAGCAGCCGGACCGGAAGCCCCTCCGCGTCGATGCGCCGCTGCAGTGCCGCCCGCAGGCGGCCCTCACCCGCGACGGCGACCAGGGGCACCGGATCGTGCGACAGCCACAGCCGTGACGCGTCCAGCAGGGTGTCATAGCCCCGGTGTGGCTCCAGCGCCCCGACCGCCGTCAGCAACGGCCGGTCCATCGCTCCGAGTTCCGCCCTCGCCTTGCCGCCCTGGGCGTCGGCGCCGATCCGGGGCGCGGGGATGGTGACGGGCCCCAGGCGCGCGTCGCGGGCTCCCCTGCGGCGGGCCCGGTCGACGAGCTCGGAGGACGTCGCGAGGACGACGGCCGCCTCCCGTACCGCCCTTCGCTCCATCAGGCGCAGCAGGTGCCTGCGGGCGCCCTCGGCGTGCGGGCGGGTGTGCCAGGTCACGACGAGGGGCGTGCGGTACGGGGCCCGGGCCACGCCCGCGCGTACCGCGGCGTGCAGTCCGTGGGCGTGGACCACGTCGGCGTCCGCGCACTGCGCGCGCAGGGCGGCCACGGCCACGGGGTCGCCGCGGCGCGGGACCGGCGCGAAGTGCGCCCCGGTGCCGAGGAAGTCGTAGTCGTGGTCCAGCTCGGCCGGGGCGCACACGGTCACCCGCACCCCCCGCGCCACGAGCCCCGCGGCCAGTGATCTGACGTGAGCGCTGCTGCCCGCGCTGCCGCCGCCCAGCACTTGGACCGTACGCAGCTGTGTCACGCGGTCAAGAATGCCAGTCCGTACGCACGTTCCGGCGCCGGTGAGGCCATGTTGCCGTGCGGGAGCCGTAACCCGGCTCCCGGGATCACTCACACGGGTGATCCGGCGAGTCGGCTGACCTGGGCTCCGCACACGGTCGCCACGATGAGCCCGGCGGCATGGGCGGCGAGCCCGGGGCGACCGTTCCCGGCCGCGATCGCGACGCCGAGGGCCGCGCCCAGGGCATGGGCGCCCGCGTCGCCGAGCATGGTGCGCTCGCCGAGGTCGTCGACGAGCACAGCGGCCGCGGCGCCCATCGGGGCGGCGGCCAGCGGTCCGCGTAGCAGCGCGGGAACGCCGGCCGCGAGGACCACGAGGGCGGCCCTGCCCGGGCGGACGTCCACGAGGTTGACGAAGTGGGCGGTACCGGCGACCACCACGCCGGCCAGGACCTTGTCGACGGGCCGTTCCCTCAGGAGCGCGCCGGCGATCAGTCCGGCGGCGCCGATCCCGAGGAGTTTGACGGCGCCACTGGTGACCTCGCCGTCACGCAGGGCGCGGAGATGGGCGCCGAGGCCCCTGCGGTGGTCGCCGTTGGCGTCGTCGTACGCACCGCACGCGGCCCCCGCGAGAGCCCCCAGCACGGCGACCCCCCGCCCGGCGGCGGGCAGGGCCCCGAGCACGGTGCCCAGTGCCACGGCGGGCCCGGCGTAGAGGTCGACGGTCCGCCCCGCGTAATTCTTCCGCTGCCAGCGCCGGGCGTCCCCCGGCGACCGCTGCCGCAGCCGGAGGTGGAGGGCGCGCGTGGCGCCGGCTGCCAGGACGAACCCCGCTGCCCTGCTGCGACCTGCGATCATCGCCTCACCCTGCGCCCGCTGTCAGCGCCGTACGCCCGGTGGTGTGTACCCGCGCGCGACGGGGCTCGGGGGCGCGCCGCCGTGGAACGGGAGCGACGACGGGTGAGGGGGCCGGTCCGCCCCCGGGTCCTGCGTCGTGGTTCAACCGTCCGCCCTGGCCGTCGCCAGGAGCTCCTCAGCGTGCGCCCGGGCGGTTTCGGAGTCCTCCTGGCCCGCCAGCATGCGCGAGAGCTCGCGCACCCGGTCCTCGCCCTCCAGGACGGTGACGCCGGACCGGGTCACCGAACCGTCGTTGGTCTTCTCGACCAGCAGCTGCCGGTCGGCGAAGGCCGCCACCTGCGGCAGGTGCGTGACCACCACGACCTGGGCGGTCCTGGCGAGCTTGGCCAGCCGGCGGCCGATCTCCACGGCCGCCTTGCCGCCGACTCCCGCGTCGACCTCGTCGAAGAGGTAGGTCGGTACGGGGTCGGTGCCCGCGAAGACCACCTCGACGGCGAGCATCACCCGGGACAGCTCACCGCCCGAGGCGCCCTTGGCGATGGGGCGGGGCGGGGCGCCGGGGTGGGGGGCGAGCAGCAGCTCGACCTCGTCCGCGCCGGCCGGGCCGTAGGCGACGGTGCGCCCGCCGACCTCGACGCCCTCGGGGTCCTCGGTCTGCCGGATGTCGAACGACACCCGCGCGTGCGGCATGGCGAGCGACGCCAGCTCCGCGGTGACCGCGGCGGCGAACCGCGCCGCCGCCTCGGTCCGCGCGTCCGTCAGCGCCTGGGCCAGCCCGGACAGTTCCGCCCGCAGGGCGTCCCGTTCCGCGGTGAGCTCGCCGATCCGGTCGTCGTCGCCGTCCAGTTCGGTGAGCCGGGCTGCGCCCTCCTCGGCCCAGGCGAGCACGGCGGCGACATCGGCGCCGTACTTGCGGGTGAGGCCGGTCAGCGCCGCGCGGCGCTCCTCCACGGCGGCCAGCCGCCGTGGATCGGCGTCCAGGTTGTCGGCGTAGCCGGCCAGCTCCCCCGCCACATCGGCGAGCAGGATGGAGATCTCGCCCATCCGGTCGGCGAGCGCGGCCAGGGAGGGGTCGTGGGACCGTACGGCCTCCAGCGCCCGTCCCGCGCCCGCGACGAGGGTCGTCGCGTCGACGGTCTCCGGGTCCTCGGGGTCACCGGCCAGGGCGCCGTGGGCGAGTGCGGCCGCGGAGGCGAGGGCCTCGGCGTGACCGAGCCGTTCGGCCTCGGCCGCCAGTTCGGCGTCCTCGCCGGCGCGCGGCTCGACGGCCTCGATCTCACCGAGGCCGAAGCGCAGCAGGTCGGCCTCCTGGGCGCGTTCACGGGCCCGGGTCGTCAGTTCGTCGAGCTCCGCGGCGACGGCTCGCAGCCGGCGGTACGCCTCCGTGTAGGCGACGAGCGGCCCGGCGACCGCGTCACCCGCGTACCGGTCGAGCGCGCCGCGCTGCCGGGCGGGCTTGAGCAGGCCCTGCTGATCGGTCTGACCGTGCACGGCGACGAGCTCGTCCGCGAGCTCGGCGAGCACGCCGACGGGCACCGAGCGCCCGCCCAGGTGCGCCCGTGAGCGGCCCTCCGCCGAGATGGTGCGGCTGATGAGCAGCGCCCCCTCGTCCAGCTCGGCGCCCGCCTCCTCGGCCCGTACGGCCGCGGCGGAGCCCGGGGCCACGCCGATCCGGCCCTCGACCACGGCCGACGGCGCGCCGATCCGGACCAGGGCGGGGTCGGCGCGCCCACCGAGCAGCAGCCCCAGACTGGTCACCACCATGGTCTTGCCCGCGCCGGTCTCGCCGGTCACCGCGGTGAAACCGGGTGACAGCTCGACCACCGCGTCGTCGATGACTCCGAGCGACCGTATCCGCATCTCCTCCAACACGGAGAAGACCTTACGAGGTCCGGAGCCCGCTGTGCGACGGCCCCCGCCCCGCGTCGGTGAAGCCGCAGGTCGCGGAGGCGTTCTGTCACTCCACCGGGGGGTCGGCCCCGCCCGGCCGGGGGAGGCCGGCCCCCCTCGGCGGCCGCGTCCGTTCCCCCCGGCGCCGGGGCTGCGGAGTCCGGGGGGGGGGACGGCTTCCCTCAGTGGGGTGCGCCGCGCCAGCCGGACACCGGAAGGGCGAACTTGGCCACCAGCCGGTCCGTGAACGACGCGTGGTGCAGCCGGGCGAGACGTACCGGCACGGCCCCCCGCCGTACCTCCACGCGCGCTCCGGCGGGCAGTCCGGCGGTGCGCCGCCCGTCGCACCACAGCACCCCGTCCGGAGTGTGCGGCTCGACCTCGACGGTCAGTACCGAATCGGGGGTGGTGACGAGCGGCTTGGCGAACAGCGCGTGGGCCCCGATCGGCACCATCAGCAGCGCCTCGACCTCGGGCCAGATCACCGGTCCGCCGGCCGAGAAGGCGTACGCCGTCGAGCCGGTCGGCGTCGCGCAGATCACGCCGTCGCAGCCGAAGCCGGTGACCGGCCGGCCGTCCACCGCGACCACGACCTCCAGCATCCGCTCCGGCGCGATCTTCTGGACGGCCGCCTCGTTGAGCGCCCAGTCGGTGTGCAGGACGTCACCGTTGTCGTGCACGGTGACGTCGAGGGTCATGCGCTCCTCGACCTCGTAGGCCCGGGTGACGACCCGGTCCACCACCTTGTCGAGGTCGTCCCGCTCGGCCTCCGCGAGGAAGCCGACCCGCCCCAGGTTGACGCCGAGCATCGGCACGCCGGAGGCGCGCGCGAACTCGGCGCCGCGCAGCAGCGTGCCGTCGCCCCCGAGGACGATCAGCAGTTCGCACCCGTCGAGTACGTCCGGCGATGCCTCCGCCACCGTTTCCACGGAGGACGGCAGCGGCATGTCGGCCGCCTCGGCTGCCAGGACGCGTACCCCGAGGCCGCTGCGGAGCAGCCCCAGGACAACGAGTTCGGCGCTGCGCACGGCGGCCGGCCGGCCGGTGTGCGCGAGCAGGAAGACGGTTCGTGGTGCTGCTGTCGTCGAGTCTGTCGATGCTGCTGTCGTCGAAGTCAACGAGGTCCTTCCGCCACGGCGCGGTCCACATCCGCCGGATCCAGCGCGGGCGCCCCTGCCCGCAGCCACAGAAAGTACTCGACGTTGCCGGAGGGGCCGGGCAGCGGGCTGGCGGTCACGCCGAGGACGCCGAGTCCCAGCTCGCCCGCCTGCCGCGCCACGTTGCGCACCGCGTCCGCGCGCAGCTCGGCGCTGCGGACGACACCGCCGCTGCCCAGGCGCTCCTTGCCCACCTCGAACTGCGGCTTCACCATGAGCACCAGGTCGGCGTCGGGCGCGGTGCAGCGCGTCAGCGCGGGCAGCACGAGCCCCAGCGGGATGAAGGACAGGTCGCCCACGACCAGGTCGACCGGAATGCCGTCGATCGCTTCGGGCGTCAGTTCCCGCACGTTCGTCCGGTCCTTCACGGTGACCCGGTCGTCGCTCTGCAGCGACCAGGCCAGCTGGCCGTAGCCCACGTCGACGGCGACGACGTGGGCGGCTCCGGCGCGCAGCAGGACGTCGGTGAAGCCGCCGGTGGAGGCGCCCGCGTCGAGCGCCCGCCGCCCCGCCACCTCCAGTCCGCGCGGTACGAACGCGGCGAAGGCGCCGGCGAGCTTGTGGCCGCCCCGGGACACGTAGTCCGGATCGTCGTCGTCCTGGGCCACCACGATGGCGGCAGCGGTCTCGACCTGGGTGGCGGCCTTGGTCGCGGTGTTGCCGCCGACCGTCACCCGCCCTGCCGCGATCAGCTGGCTCGCGTGCTCGCGTGAGCGTGCGAGCTTGCGGCGTACCAGCTCGGCGTCGAGACGGCGGCGTGCCACTCCTGCCACGTTCGGTTCAGCTCCTGTTGTCGTACGAAGGTGCGGGCTGGGGGCGGGCGTCGAGCGCGGTCAGCGCGTCGCGCAGCTCCCGGTGTACATCCTCGTACACCTCCAGGTGGCCGTCCGACGGAAGGTGGTCGGCGTCGCCGAGCCGGGCGAGACCCGCGTCCACGCCGGGGTGTCCGGTGGCGGTCCGCTCGACGCCCAGGGGGACGGGCGGACCGGGGTGGTGCGCGGTGTCGTGCGTCCCGGGGGCGGGGCCCTCGAAGGCACCGGTCCCGTCCGGGGCTTCCCGGCCGGCCCTGTCGGCGGCCCCGTGCCCGGCGGCCGCCGGATCGGGCGTCACATCGTCCATGCCCAGACGCTACCGCGAAGCCCTGCGGTACGGTCGATCACGATGGCCACGATCGAGGAGTGCCGCAGCGCACTCGACAGACTCAGCGACAACCTGACGCGCGCGGAGGGCGAGGCGCACGGCGCGGCCGCCCTCGACCGCACGCTCAGCTGCCACCTCACCGACCTCGGCACCACCTTCACCGGCCGCCTCGCGGGCGGCCGGATCGAGGTGCTGGACCGGGTGGACGGACCGCCCCCGGGGAAGTCCGAGATCCGTCTGGCGATGACCGGCGACGACCTGGTCGCCCTGGTGGACGGGGAGCTGAACTTCGCGCGGGCCTGGGCCTCGGGGCGGGTCCGGCTGGAGGCGGGCTTCCGCGACCTGCTGCGTCTGCGGTCACTCCTGTAGGCCGGGTCCGCAGGGGGCCCGCCCGGCCCGCGAGGGTCACGGACGATGCGCCGCGGCCCGGAGCCGCGCCGTGCGGCCGGCGGGCACGATCAGGGGCGTTCCGGTCTCGGGGTCATCGATGACCTGGCAGCGCAGGCCGAACACCCGCTCGACCAGTTCCGCGGTCACCACCTCGGACGGCGGCCCCTGCGCGACGATCTCCCCGTCCCGTACGGCGATGAGGTGCGTGGCGTACCGGGCCGCGTGGTTCAGGTCGTGCAGGACGGCGACGAGGGTGCGTCCCTGGGTCTCGTGCAGCTCCGCGCACAGGTCCAGCACGTCGATCTGGTGCTGGATGTCGAGGAACGTCGTCGGCTCGTCGAGGAGCAGCAGCGGCGTCTGCTGGGCGAGGGCCATCGCGATCCACACGCGCTGGCGCTGGCCGCCGGACAGCTCGTCGACGTACCGGTCCCCCAGCTCGCCGACGCCGGTCGCGTCCATCGACTCCTGGACGATCCGCTCGTCCTCCGGCGACCACTGGCGCAGCAGCCCCTGGTGCGGGTAGCGGCCGCGGGCCACCAGGTCGGCCACCGTGATGCCGTCCGGCGCTATCGACGACTGCGGGAGCAGCCCGAGCGTCCTCGCCACCTTCTTGGCGGGCATCGAGTGGATGGCCTCCCCGTCCAGCAGCACCCTGCCCCGCGTCGGCTTCAGCATCCGGGACAGGGCGCGCAGCAGGGTCGACTTGCCGCAGGCGTTGGGGCCGACGATCACCGTGAAGGAGTTGTCGGGGATCTCCACCGAGAGGTCGCGGGCGATGACCCGCTGCTCGTAGGCGAGGGTGACCGATTCGGCGCTGAGGCGCTGCATGGGGGTACTCCTGGCGTTCTGGGCGTTCGGGTCTGGCCGGTCGTCGGAGTGCCGCCGGTCCTCCGGCGGGCGGGTACGGGGGCCGGTACCGCGGCCGGTACGGGGGCCGCGGTCCCGGGCGGGGCTCATATGCGGCCCGCCTTGCGCTCGGTGACCAGCAGCCACAGCAGGTAGACGCCGCCGACGACACCGGTCACGACGCCGACCGGCAGCTGGCGCTCACCGAAGGCGTTGGTGGCGACCCAGTCGGCCACGAGCAGCAGTGCGGCCCCCATGAAGGCGGAGGCGGCCAGGTTGGGGCCGGGCGAGCGGGTGAGCCGGCGGGCGAGCTGCGGCGCGCTCAGCGAGACGAACGCGATCGGGCCGGCCGCGGCGGTGGCCACCGAGACCAGCAGTACCGCCGAGCCCACCAGCACCAGCCGGGTCCGCTCGACCTTCACACCGAGCGCGTACGCCGCGTCGTCGCCCATCTCCAGCATGCGCAGGGGCCGTCCGTACACCAGCACCAGCGGGACGAGGACGGCGCACACCGCCAGGAGCGGACCGAACTGGGCCCAGTCCCGGCCGTCCAGGGAGCCGGTCATCCACAGCACCGCGCGGGTGGCGTCGATCAGGTCGGCCTTGGTGATCAGGTAGTGGATGACGGCCGTCAGCATGGCGGCGGCGCCGATGCCGACGAGGACCAGCCGGAAGCCGTGCACCCCTCGCTTCCAGGCCAGGAGGTACACCGCGGCGCCCGTCAGCAGGCCGCCGACGACGGCGCCCATGGAGACGGCGGCGGAGTCGCCCTGGAAGAGCACGATCACGCTGAGCGCGCCGACGGTCGCGCCCTGCCCGAACCCGAGCACATCGGGGCTGCCGAGCGGGTTGCGGGAGAGGGACTGGAAGACGGCACCGCCGATGCCGAGCGCCGCGCCGACCAGGATGGCCACCAGCACGCGCGGCAGCCGCAGGTCCTGGACGATGAACTCCTGCGCCATGGTGCCGTTGCCGAGGAGCGTGGCGACGACGTCGCCGGGCGCGATCGGGAAGTCCCCGCTGCCGATGAGGACGACACCGGCGGCGAGCGTCGTCAGGGCCAGCAGCAGGACGGCGAGGGCCGCCCGGGGCTCGAACCGGACGGACAGGCCGCCGGGGGTGCGGATCGCTTTCGCCGTACGGGTCACGCTCACAGCTGGGCCATCCTCTTGCGACGTACGAGGTGGATGAAGACGGGCCCGCCGACGAGCGCGGTGACGATGCCGACCTGGAGCTCGGCGGGCCGGGCGGCGACACGGCCCAGGACGTCGGAGCCGAGCAGCAGGACCGGCGCGAGCACGGCCGCGTACGGCAGGATCCACCGCATGTCGGGGCCGGTCAGGGCGCGGACGAAGTAGGGCACCATCAGGCCGATGAACACGATCGGCCCGCAGGCGGCGGTCGCGGCCCCGCACATCAGCGTCACGGACACCATGGCGAGCACCCGGGTCCGGTTGAGGTTCGCGCCCAGGGCCCGGGCGGTGTCGTCACCCATCTCCATGGCGTTCAGCGGCCGTGCGATGAGCAGCGCCAGGACGATGCCGACCGCGATGAACGGCACGACCCTGCCGACGGTCGCCATCTCGGCGTTGGCCAGCGACCCGACGGTCCAGAAGCGCAGCCGGTCCAGCGCGGCCGCGTCCAGCAGCTGTACGGCGTTGACGTAGCCGTACAGCGCGGCGGTGGCCGCCGTGCCCGCCAGGGCGAGCCGTACGGGCGTGGCGCTGCGGGTGCCGCCGAGCACGTACACGACCACCGAGACGAGGGCCGCGCCGATGAACGCGAACCAGACGTAGCCGGTGAACGAGGTGACACCGAGGAAGCTGACAGCGGTGACGACCGCGGCGGACGCCCCCGCGTTGACGCCCAGCAGCCCGGGCTCCGCCAGCGGGTTGCGGGTGAGTGCCTGCATCACCGCGCCGGACAGGCCGAGTGCGGCCCCCACGAGCAGTCCCAGTACGGTACGCGGCACCCGCAGATCGCGGACGATGATGTCGTTGCCGGTACCGGAGTTGTGGAACAGGCCGTGCCACACCTCGTCGAGCGGAACCGGTTTGGCTCCGACGACGATGCTCGCGACACAGACCAGCAGCAGGACGCCGAGGGACGCGAGGAGACCGAGGGCGCGCACCGAGTCGCGCCTGCGGGGCCCGGCAGCGGCTATCGGCTCCGCGCTCTGTTTGGGGGGACTGTCGACCAACACGCCGGTTAGGTTAGCCTACCCTCGCAATCTGGCCACGGTGGGGCACGCACGGGCCCCCGCGCATCGGATCCCCGCGCATCGGGCCACGGTCTGCCGGCCGCGCGAAGCCGCCGGCGCGGGAACCGCCGCACCGGCCGGGCCGTCATCGGCCCGGCCGCTCCGCACGTGCTCAGCCCAACCGGGCCAGCGCCTTCTCCGCGTCGAGCGAGCAGGAACCGTCACCGGCCCACGTCCAGGCCGCCGCGCACAGCGCCCGCAGACCGTCCGTCGCCTCGCCCTCGCCGTCCAGTACGAGCGCGTCCCCGCGCGCCGACGCCGTCCATCCCCCGCACACGAACCCGGCGTCCTGCGTGCCGGTCACCTCCGGCTGGCCGGTGAGCAGCCCCCGCAGGTCCGCGTCCACATACGTCGGACGGTGCTGCGGCGGCGCCCCGAGCAGCTGGGCGGCGTCCGTCACCCCTGTCAGGACGAGCAGTGAGTCGACGTCCCCGTTGAACGCCCCTTCGATGTCCGTGTCCAGGCGGTCCCCGACCACCAGCGGCCGGCGCGCGCCCGTCCGCAGAATCGTTTCGCGATGCATCGGGGGCAGCGGCTTGCCCGCCACCTGCGGCTCGGCGCCCGTCGCGATCCGCACGACCTCCACCGCCGCGCCGTTGCCCGGCGCGATCCCGCGGGCGCTGGGGATCGTCAGGTCGGTGTTGGACGCGAACCACGGCAGCCCGCGCGCGATCGCGTACGACGCCTCGGCGAACCGCCCCCACGCGAGGTCCGGTCCGCCGTATCCCTGGACCACGGCGACGGGATCGTCGTCCGCCGACTCGACCGGCTCCAGACCCCGCTCGCGCAGCGCGACCCGCAGCCCCTCGCCGCCGATCACCAGGACCCGTGCGCCCTCCGGCACCTGGTCCGCGATCAGCCGCGCGACCGCCTGCGCCGACGTGATCACATCGGAGGGGTGGGCCGGCACACCGAGTTCGGTCAGGTGGACGGCGACGGCGTCGGGAGTCCTCAGCGCGTTGTTGGTGACGTACGCGAGGTGCATTCCGCCCTCCCGGGCCGTGCCGAGCGCCTCCACGGCGTGGGCGATGGCCTCACCGCCCGCGTAGACGACCCCGTCGAGGTCCAGCAGTGCCGTGTCGTACGCCTCGCTCAGCGCGGTCGCGCTGCCGCTCGGCCGGTTCCTGCCCTGCTGCTGACCCATTGTTCGTCGCTCCTCACTGTTTGCCACTCCCCCGATCATCGCTCATCCGAGCGCGGCACATACGATGACGGGATGAACACCACAGGTCCTGCGGCCAACGACGGTCTGCACCTGCTCCCGTTCCGAGGGCTGCGCTATGTCGCCGAACGGGTCGGCAGTCTGGCCGCGGTGACCTCCCCGCCCTACGACGTCGTCGTACGGCCCGACGGCCTGCACCATCTGGAGTCGGCCGACCCGCACAACATCGTCCGGTTGATCCTGCCCCAGGCGTCGTCGGGCGAGGCCCGCCCCCAGCAGGCCGCCCAGACGCTCCACAGCTGGCTCGCCGAGGGGGTCATCGCCCCGGACAGCGAGCCCGCCCTGTACGTCTACGAACAGCGCAAGGGCGATCTGCTCCAGCGCGGTCTGATCGGCGCTCTGGAACTGTCCTCCCCCTCCGAGGGCATCGTGCTTCCGCACGAGGATGTCATGCCGCACGTGGTGGAGGACCGGGCGGCCCTGATGCGGACGACGGCCGCCAATCTGGAGCCGCTGCTCCTGACCTATCGCGGCGACGGCGGCCCCACCGGCGCGAGGGCCGCCATCGAGCGTGCCATCCTCGCTCCGCCGCTGCTGGCGACGACCACGGAGGACGGCTTCTGCCACCGGCTGTGGGCGGTCACCGATCCGGCCGAGATCGCGGGGGTCACGGCCGACCTCGCCCACCACCAGGCCCTGATCGCCGACGGCCACCACCGCTGGGCGACCTACCTGCGCCTGCGGGACGAGCATCCCTCGTCGAGCCCGTGGAACTTCGGCCTGGTCCTGCTGATCGACACCGCCCGCTATCCGCTCCAGGTCCGGGCCATCCACCGGCTGCTGCACCGGCTGCCCGTCGCCGACGCCCTCGCCGCACTCGACGGCTCGTTCCGTCTCCGTACGCTCGGCACCGGCCTTCAGGTCGCCCTGGAGACCCTCGCCGCCGCGTCGGCCGACAGCAACGCCTTCCTGCTCGCGGGCGACGGCCGCTTCCATCTGGTGGACCGTCCCGACGAGGGCCTGCTGGCCCGTACGATCCGGACGGACCGCCCGGAGACCTGGCGCGCCCTCGACGCGACCGTGCTGCACTCGACCATGCTCCACCACGTATGGCAGATCCCGGACGCCCCCGAGCACATCTCCTACATCCATGACACCGAGGCCGCGGTCGCCCAGGCCGAACGCCGCGGCGCGACCGCCGTTCTGATGCATCCGGTACGGGAGGACGTCGTCCGCGCGCTCGCGCGCCAGGGCGTCACGATGCCGCGCAAGTCCACCTCGTTCGGGCCGAAGCCGGCGACGGGCCTGGTGCTGCGCAGTCTCACTCTGGACTGACCTTCCCCATGCCCCGGGTACGACAGAGGGCGGCACCCCACTCGGGGGTGCCGCCCTCTGTCATCGGTACGTGTCAGTCGCGCCGCTCGTCGTCGTTCTCGTCGGCGTCGTCGTCCTCGTCGCTCTCGCCGTCGGCGTCGACCGGCTCCGCGCCGACGCCTCCGTCCTCGGCCGCCACGTCGACGAACTCGACTCCGTCCAGCTCGGCGAGGCGGTCGGAAGCGTCGGTCGAACCGTCCTTGTCGGCCTCCAGCGCCTTGGCGAACCACTCACGCGCCTCGGCCTCACGACCCGCCTCCAGCAGGGCGTCGGCGTACGCGTAACGCAGCCGCGCGGTCCAGGGCTGGTTGGAGTTCGACGCCAGCTCCGGGCTCTGCAGGGTCACGATGGCGGCGTCCAGCTGCCCCATGTCCCTGCGCGCCCCGGCGGCGACGAGCCGCATCTCGACCTGGCTCGCCTTGTCGAGCTTCTGCACCTCGGGCTCGCCGGCCATCGCCAGCGCGCGCTCGGGGCGGCCCAGCCCACGCTCGCAGTCGGCCATGACGGGCCACAGCTCGACGCTGCCGGTCATCCGCCGGGCCGCCCGGAACTCGGCGAGCGCCTCGGCGTACTTCTGGTTCGCGTAGGCGGCGAAGCCGGCGGCCTCGCGCACGGCGGCGACGCGGGAGGCGAGCCGGAGTGCGACGCGCGAGTACCCGTAGGCCTTCTCGGGGTCCTCGTCGATGAGCTGCGCGACCATCACCAGGTTCCTGGCGACGTCCTCGGCGAGGCCCTTGGGCAGGCTCATCAGCTCCTGCCGCACGTCCTTGTCGATCTCGTCGCCGGTGACCTCCGGCGGGATGGGCAGCCGCTTGATCGGCTCCCGGTCCCGGTCACGGTCCCGGTCGTCGCGCCCGCGGAAGCCACCGCGGTCGTCCCGTCCGCGGTACCCGCCGCGGTCACGGTCGTCGCGACGGTCATCACGCCGGAAGCCACCGCCGGCGCCACCGGGGCGGCCGCCGCGGTCGTCACGGCGGAAGCCACCACCGGAACGGTTGTCGTCCCGACGCGGCCCACGGTCGTCACGACGGAAGTCGCTGCCACGGTTGTCGTCCCGACGGTCGTCACGGCGGAAGCCACCACCGGAACGGCTGTCGTCACGGCGGAAGCCACCACCACG